>CAZHBH010000017.1:0-37263 GCA_964530525.1 uncultured Rhabdothermincola sp.
GTCGATGCGGGACATCAGTTCGCCCCCTTCCTGACGAGCGGCCTTCCGTACTCGGACCTCGGGACCACCTTGGCGGCCTCGGCGCGCTTGGAGCGGTCGTTCCACCAGGCCCAGATCCAGATGTTGAGGCCGAGGAAGAGGCCGTAGATGCCCACGGCCACCAGGTCGCGCACCACCTGGAAGGAGATGGTGACCGGGAAGGGTCCGCCGAGCTCTTGGGGCTTCAGCAGGTCGAACGGCCCGAAGACGATGTTGTCCGGGCGCCACTGCAGCTCGTTGTCGGCCCAGGTGAGCCATAGGTGCGGCACCATGCCGTACACCCAGAACATGAGGAAGAAGCCGAACGTCGCGGCGATCATCGCCTCGCCCCAGGTGATCGGGGCGCCCACGGGACGACGCTTGCCCACGAAGATCACGACGCCCATGAGGACGGCGGTGAGGATCAGCGATGAGACGAATGCGACCACTGCCTGCCACCTCCCTCGTGAAATCTCTCACAATTGTATCGTCGAGGGTCAGGTGCCGACCCATCACGGAGTTGCCAACCAACCCTCTCGGGACGGTTTAGCACGCCCCTCGCACGCCCAGCACATCCTCCTTCGCTCTCGGCTCGCTCCGCTTTGCTCCGTTCCGCGTCGCGCCGGCTTCGCCGATCCGCTGCCATCGACTCGACTGCTCCGCCTGTCGGCCGCGCAGCGTCACCGAACGCTCGCCCCGCCCCCGGCTTTGCCACCCCACCAGGCGCGTCGCGTATGGTGAGCGCGTGACCGAGGTCCCCGAGCACCTACTACGCCGCTCGCGCGAACGCCGCGCCGCCCTAGGCCTCGGCGGTGGTTCCGAGGGAGGAGCAGAAGCTCCCGCCTCCAAGCCTGCCGAGTCCGAGGCCTCGGCTACCGCCGTCGAGAAGGCCCCGGCCTCCGCGCCCGCAACCCCGGAGCCGGCGGCCCCCGCCACACCTCCTCCCCCCACGCCTCCCTACCTGGAGGCAGCGCTGGAGCGGAAGCGCATCCCCTACTGGGCCATGCCGGTGCTCGCCTTCCTCCCCATCTGGGCGATCATCTACGCGGGCTCGCTGTCGCCTGCCGACACCGGGGGTCCCACCCAGCTGAGCCTCGGGGCCGAGATCTACGCCGCCCAGTGCGCCGCGTGCCACGGGCCTTCGGGAGGAGGTGGCGTCGGGCGACCCCTGAGCGGGGGAGACGTCCTCAAGACCTTCCCGAACATCGAGCAGCAGCTCGAGTTCGTTGCCATCGGAAGCGACGGTGTCGGCCTCGGCAACCCGTACGGAGACCCCGACCGCGAGGGCGGGGCACACATCTCCGGAGGCTTCAACGGCAACATCATGCCGGCGTTCGGGAGCTCCCTCACCGAGGAGGAGCTGCTCGCCGTGGTGCGCCACGAGCGCGAGGTCCTCTCCGGCGAGGAGCTGGAGTCCGACCAGTTCGCAGCCGACGGCACACGCAACTGGTCGACCGGTGAGCCCATGCTCGACGCCAGCACCGGACTGCTCATAACGCCCGACGGCGAGCCCCTCTTCGACGAGGAGGGCAAGGCGATCATGGTCGCCGGCACCGGCGGCGCGGCCAACGCCGGCCAGCTGAACCCAGCCGACGAGTGACCATCACGCCGGCGTCCGCCCTCCACGACGTCCTGGTGGTGGGCGGGGGGCCTGCAGGCGCGGCGACCGCCTTCTGGCTCGCCTCTGCCGGCCACGACGTCGTGGTAGTCGAGCGCAAGCTCTTCCCCCGTGACAAGACGTGCGGCGACGGCCTCACCCCCAGGGCGGTGAAGCAGCTCACCGACCTGGGCCTGGCCGAGCAGCTCCGACGCTTCCACCGCTACGACGGACTGCGTGCCGTGGCCCACGGGGTGACGTTGGAGCTGCGGTGGCCGGACCACCCGGTCTACCCCAGCCACGGCTACGTGGTGCGTCGGCGTGACCTCGACGCGATGGTCGCCGACAGGGCAGCAGAGGTCGGCGCCGTCGTGCAGCAGGGCTCCGAGGCGGTCAAACCCCTGCTCGACCGGGGGTTGGTCGCGGGCGCTGTGGTGCGCGACACCCGGAGCGGCGAGCTGCGCGAGGTGCGGGCCCGCTACGTCGTGGTTGCCGATGGCGCCAACTCACGCTTCGGCCGCGCCCTCGGCACTGCCCGAACCAGGGCCTGGCCCCAGGGCATGGCGATAAGGGGCTACTTCGAGAGCCCCTTGCACGACGATCCCTGGATAGAGAGCAGCCTCGACGTGCGGGACCGCGCCGGGGCATCCCTCCCCGGCTACGGCTGGATCTTCCCCGTGGGCGACGGGCAGATCAACGTGGGGATGGGCCTGCTCTCGACGTTCCGCGACTTCCGTTCGGTGAACACCACGCACCTCATGAACGAGTTCGCGGCCACAGCGCCCGAGCGCTGGGGCATCAGCCCGGAGACCGCCACGTGCGAGCCCACCGGGGGACGCCTGCCCATGGGGGGTTCGGTGGGCCCGAAGGTGGGAGCCACCTGGATCGTCGTGGGCGACGCCGCGGGATCCATCAACCCCTTCAACGGTGAGGGGATCGACTACGCGTACGAGACCGGTCGCATGGCAGCCGGCCTCCTGGACGAGGCGTTGCAGACCGGCGATGGCCTGGTGCTGCGGCGCTACCCGGCGATGCTCGACGCCGAGTACGGGCTCTACTTCAAGGTGGCGCGGCTGTTCGCGAAGGTGATCGGCCAACCGACCCTCATGCGCGAGCTGACCCGGGTGGGGATGAGGTCGCGCACGCTCATGGAGTGGGTGCTGCGGATCATGGCCAACCTGCTCAGGCCCGACGAGCTCGGCCCGGCCGAGGCCGCCTACAAGGCCGCCGCCGCACTGGCGCGGCTGGTGCCCGAGCGCGCTGCCTGAGCGCACCTCTCGACCTCACCACCTCCAACGATCCGACGTCGCTCGCCGCCCGCGTGAGGAAGGGGAGCACCCAGGTTTCGGATAGCCCTCTAGGCCGGCCGCTGGTCGCCAGATATGGGCTCGTGCCATCCGCCGTGGGGTTCAGCCAGGACCTGGGCCTGCGGCGGTCCCCACGTACCCGGGTCGTAGATGTGCAAGCGCGACGGCCACTGGAGCAGGTCGCTCACTATGCGCCACTGCTCCAGCACCGATTGGGCGTCGCCGAAGCGGCGGGAGTCGCCGTGGGCGGCATCGTCGAGCAACCGCTCGTAGGGCTCGCCGGAGCTGCCGAACAGCTCGTCCTGAGCGACCTCGAGGTCTACCGGGTGGCTGAGGAGCCGGTCACCGGGAACCTTCGCCTGGAGTTGGAGGAGGATCTCCTGGTTCTCGCCCAGGCGGAAGCGGAGGTGGTTCGGGGGTGGCGCCGACGCCTCGGCGTCCCCGAAGAGCATCCGTGGCGGCTCCTTGAACTCCACGATCGCCTCCGTGGCGGTCACGGGAAGCTTCTTGCCTGCCCTGATGAGCCACGGAACCCCGGCCCAGCGCCACGAGTCGATCTCGAAGTGCAGCGCCACGAACGTCTCGGTGTCCGACCCGGGAGCCACCCCGGGCTCGTCCACGTAGCCGCGGTACTGGCCCCGGACGGCCCTTGCCGGATCGAAGGTGGGGATCTGGCGGAACACCTTCAGCTTCTCGTCGCGCAGAGCGCTCGCGTCCGCAGCGGCCGGCGGCTCCATCGCGAGCAGCGCGACTATCTCGAGCAGGTGGTTCTGGACCACGTCTCGCAGGGCCCCGGCCGTGTCGTAGAACTTCGCCCGCCCGGCGGTCCCGAAGTCCTCTGCCATCGTGATCTGCACGCTGGAGATGAAGTTGCGGTTCCACACCGGCTCCAGGAGGGAGTTGGCGAAGCGGAAGACGAGCAGGTTCTCCACCCCGTCCTTGCCGAGGAAGTGGTCGATCCTGAACACCGACGAGTCGTCGAAGGCCCGATCCAGCACCTCGTTGAGGGCTCGGGCCGACGCCTGGTCGCGACCGAAGGGCTTCTCGACGACCACCCTCGCACCCTCGGTCAGGCCGACCCCGTGGAGGCCCTCGATCACGTCGTCGAACAACGCTGGGGGGATGGCCAGGTAGAAGAGGGGGTGCTTCACGCCACGCAGGCGTTCCTTGAGCTCGCCGAAGGTCGCAGGCTCGCGGTAGTCACCGCTGACGTAGCAGAGGCGCCCCGACATCTGCTCCCAGGTGTGCGGGTCGAGCTGGTGGCGCTCCTCGATGGCGCTGCGGGCGGCCTTGCGCAGGTCGTCGTCGTCCCACGGCGACGAGGCGACACCCACCACGGTCACGCCCCGCAGGGCCTCCCTGCGCTCCAACTCGTACACAGCGGGAAAGATCCGCCGTCGTGCGAGATCCCCCGTGGCCCCGAAGAGCACGAGCGCGTCGCTGCTCACACGCCGCTCCGGCGAGCTGGGTGCCCTCCCGCCAACCGGTCGTCGGTGGTTCGTGCTCACAGGGCCAGGTCCTCGGCGGCGGTGAGGATGCGGTCGATGACGTCGGGGGTGTGCGCGAGTCCCACGAAGGCCACCTCGTAGGGGCTGGGCGCCAACGCCACCCCACGCTGGGCCATCGCCCGGAAGATCGCTGCGTAGGCCGCCTCGTCGCCCGAGCGCGCCTCGTCGTAGTCGCGGGGGGCCTTGCCCCCGCAGAAGATCCCCACGAGCCCTCCCAGCCTGCTGATGGTCACCTCACCCCCGCTCACGCCGAGCACTGCTCCTAGGCCCTCGGCCAAGCGAGTCGCCGACTCCTCGATGCGCTCGTAGGCCAGGGCGTCGAGCAGCTCGAGCGTGGCGAGGCCCGCCGCGGTCGCCAGGGGGTTCCCGCTCAGCGTCCCGGCCTGGTACACCGGCCCGATAGGAGCGAGCTGGTCCATCACGTCCGCCCTGCCTCCGAAGGCACCGATGGGAAGGCCACCACCGATCACCTTCCCCAGGCAGGTCAGGTCGGGGCGAACCCCGTAGCGCTCCTGGGCGCCTCCACGGCCCAACCTGAAGCCGGTGACCACCTCGTCGAACACGAGCAGCGCTCCCACCTCGTCGCATGCAGTCCTCAAGCCCTCGAGGAACCCAGGCTCGGGAAGCACCAGACCCATGTTCGCGGCGACGGGCTCGACGAGCACGCACGCGACCCGCTCGTCCAGCTCGGGGACCTCGTTGTAGGGCACCACCAGGGTCTCGGCCACCTGGGCCTCCGTCACGCCAGCGGACCCGGGAAGGCCGAGGGTCGCCACGCCGCTCCCGCCCGAGACGAGCAGGGAGTCGGAGTGACCGTGGTAGCAACCGGCGAACTTCACGATCCGGGAACGGCCGGTGAACCCCCTCGCCAGGCGAACAGCGCTCATGGCGGCCTCGGTCCCGCTGCTCACCAAACGCACGCGCTCCACCGAGGGCAGGGCTTCGACGATCGCCTCCGCTAGCTGCACCTCGCGCTCGGTGGGTGCCCCGAACGTCGTCCCGTCAGCCGCCGCAGACACCACCGCGTCCACCACCGCCGGGTGGGCGTGCCCGGCGATCACCGCCCCGTACGACTGGACCAGGTCGAGGTAGCGGTTCCCCTCCACGTCCCACACGTGGGCGCCTTCTGCCTTCGATGCGAAGTAGGGCAGGCCTCCGACGGCGCCGAACGCCCGCACGGGCGAGTTGACGCCCCCGGGGATGACCCTGCGAGCGCGCTCGAAGAGCTCCGCGTTGGTGAGCACCACCTCGGGGGGGATGACGGGCCGGGGCCTCGCGGATCCGACGTTCACGCTCGCCACACCCGACCGTCGCGGCCACCAGGTCTCACGAGAGGGCCTCCGCGATCTCACGGGCGAAGTAGGTGACCACGAAGTCGGCACCGGCGCGCTTGATGGATGTGAGGCTCTCCATCGCCACCGCGCTCCCGTCCACCCATCCGTTGCCGGCTGCTGCCTTGATCATGGCGTACTCCCCCGAGACGTGGAAGGCGGCCACCGGCACTTCGGTGCTCTCACGCACTCGCCGCAGCACGTCGAGGTACGGGAGGGCCGGCTTCACCATCACCATGTCGGCCCCCTCGGCCACGTCCAGCGAGACCTCCACCACGGCCTCGGCCACGTTGCGCGGGTCTTGCTGGTACGCCCTTCGGTCCCCTCCCCCTGCGATCTCCACGTCCACTGCATCACGGAAGGGCCCGTAGAGGCTGGAGGCGTACTTGGCGGCATAGGCGAGAACCGCCGTCCCAGCGAACCCGCCGCTGTCGAGAGCCGCCCGTATGGCACCGACCTGTCCGTCCATCATCCCGGAAGGGGCCACCACGTCGGCCCCGGCAGCTGCCTGGGCGAGGGCGATCCTCGCGTAGACGTCCAGCGTGGCGTCGTTGTCGACGCCACCGGCGTCGTCGAGCACTCCGCAGTGCCCGTGGTCCGTGTACTCGTCGATGCAGAGGTCGGCCATCAGCACCACCTCGTCTCCCACCTCGTCCCGGAGCTCCGCCAGGGCCACCTGCACCACGCCGTCGGGATCCCACGCGGCGGTACCGGTGGCGTCCCTGCGTCCGGTGACGCCGAAGATCATCACGCCGGGCACCCCGAGGGCGGCGAGCTCGCTCACCTCCGTGCGCAGGGATGCGACGTCGTGCCTCACCACGCCAGGCAACGACGCGATCGGTCTGCGTCCTCCGACCTCGTCGCTCACGAACACCGGGGCGACGAGGTCGTCCACCGACAGGCTCGTCTCGGCGACGAGCCGCCGCAGCGCTGGGGTGCGCCGCAACCTTCGCATCCGACGCTCCGGGAAGGCCACGAGCAGAGCCTAGGAGAGGCGAGGTGCTTCGGCTCCCAGGGGTGAGGTGCCCTTGCGCTGAAGAGGTACTAGGAGAGGTGGTCCACCAGGGCCTGCACCAGGCCCTCGATCGTGTGCGTCCGCGCCACGACCGACACCGACAGCCCACGATCGGCCGCCGTCGCCGCCGTCACCGGTCCGATGCAGGCCACCACGGCGGGCACCGGCAACCCGGTGTCCAGGTAGCGCTCGACGGTGGACGAGGAGGTGAAGGTGATGGCGTCCGCCTCGCTCGCCAGCTCCCGCTGCGCGTCGGTCGCGGGGAGGGCCTCGGTCCGGTACGCCTCGACCACGTCCAGGGTCCAGCCGAGGGAGCGCAGGCCGTCGGGCAGGACGTCACGTCCCATGGCCGCCCTCGCCAGGAGCGCTCGTCCACCGCCGGGCGGCGCGGCAGGGAACGACGCCAGCAAAGACTCCGCCACGAACTGCCGGGGGACGAGGTCGGCCACCACGTTTGCGGCGGCGAGGGCATCGGCCGTGGCTCGGCCGATGGCGGCGACCTGCACCCCAGCCAGGTCGCGTGCATCGCGCAGCTCGGCCATCAGGCGCCTCACCCCGTTCGCCGAGGTGAGCACCAGCCAGTCGTAGCCACGCACAGCGGCGGCCGCCGCGCGCAGGGCTTCACCCCCGTCGGCGGGGGGGAGCAACGAGATCGTGGGAACCTCGACCGGTTGCGCGCCTTGGGCGAGCAACGCCCTCGAGAGATCGGAAGCCTGTTCGCGGGCTCGGGTGACCACCACCTTGCGCCCGAAGAGGGCGCGTGACTCGAACCAGTCGAGGTCCAGCGCGGCGACCTGCCCGAAGACGACCACAGAAGGGGCTGCCACGTCCTGGCAGGGCAGCGTCGCCAGCGTCGCCCTGACCGTCCGTTGGTTCGGACGCGTCCCCCACTGCACGGCCGCCGCCGGCGTGTCGGGGGCCAGGCCACCTTCGAGGAGCCGCTCGACGATCTGGGCGATGCGACCGGCGCCCATGAGCACCACGATCGTGCCTCCAAGCTTCGCCACCGTTGACCAGTCGAGCTCGCCTCCCTTGGCCGGATCCTCGTGCCCCGTCAGGACGGTGAAGGACGTGGAAGAGTGCCTCATCGTCACCGGGATCCCGGCGTAGGCGGGCACCGCCAGCGCCGAGGTGACGCCAGGTACGACCTCGTAGGGCACGCCCGCGCGCGACAGAGCAGATGCCTCCTCGCCGCCGCGGGCGAACACGAAGGGATCGCCCCCCTTGAGGCGGACCACCTCCCTGCCTGCGGCGCCCTCGGCCACGAGGAGCTCACAGATCGAGTCCTGGGTCATGACGGCGTGCCCGGCTCGCTTGCCGACGTTGACGAGCTCGGCGCCCGGGGGGGCCAGGTCGAGGAGGGAGGCGACCGAAAGCCTGTCGTAGACGACCAGGTCCGCCCGAGAGAGCACGTCCGCTCCGCGCACCGTGAGCAGGCCGGGGTCGCCGGGCCCGGCACCTACCAGGTAGACCGTCATCGTTGGACACTCGGTGCTGGTGGGAGCTCCCGCGCGCCATGGCGCGTCGTCGGGCGGATCGGCATGGGCCAAGGGTAGGTAGTCGTGGAGCCCGCTCGCGACGCGGCTTCCGCCGAGCTGCCCACGAGCGACTGGAACACGTTCCTGAGACCGATTTCACGCGCGCAAACGTTCGCTGATGGTCCATGCTGTACGGGAGGTGCTGGTAGCCCCCCAAAACGCCAGCGCCTTTCAAGACCCCGACATCTTCCCCCCCGTGTCGTTGGTCTCCCAGGAGGGCCTTTCGAGGCCCTCTTGGTCGTTTTCGGGCCGGGAGCGAGCCCGACGGATCGCCGGTCCGTCGTACAGGTCAGTCGTTGCCCAACCAGGTCCCTCCCGGCCAGATGCCGGCGAGCAGATCGGCCGAAGCCCAAATCCCGACCAACTTCGTCAACTTTCGCCCGTGCGGACCTAGGATGAGGGCCCACGACCTAGCAAACGGCTCCCGCGGGGGCCCTGGCGAACGATGCGAGGACAGAACATGGCCATCCAACTGGGGGACATCGCTCCCAACTTCAAGGCGGACACGACTCAGGGACCGATCGAGTTCCACGACTGGAAGGGAGAAAGCTGGGCGGTGCTGTTCTCCCACCCCAAGGACTACACGCCGGTGTGCACGACCGAGCTGGGTGCGGTGGCCCGCCTGAAGCCCGAGTTCGACCGCAGGGGCGTCAAGGTGATCGGCCTGAGCGTCGATCCGGTGGAGTCCCACGAGGGATGGTCTGCTGACATCGCCGAGACGCAGGGGACGGCGCCCAACTTCCCGCTCGTGGCCGACCCCGACCGCACGGTCGCCGACCTCTACGGGATGATCCACCCCAACGCGAGCGACACCGCGACGGTCCGCTCGGTGTTCGTGATCGACCCCAGCAACAAGGTGCGCCTCACCCTGACCTACCCCGCCAGCGCCGGTCGCAACTTCGCCGAGGTGCTCCGGGTCATCGACTCCCTGCAGCTCACCGACTCCCACAAGGTGGCCACGCCTGCCGACTGGCAGGACGGCGACGACGTCATCATCGTCCCGGCCGTGTCGGACGACGAGGCCGCCGGTCTCTTCCCGAAGGGCTACAAGGCGCTCAAGCCCTACCTGAGGGTCACCCCCCAGCCCAACAAGTAGAGCTCCTGGCCCCCTTGGGCTCGTCGTCCGGCGAGCTCAGGGGGGCCCGCTTCTCCGCGCTGGATCAGGCCGGACGCATGTCCGCTGCGTCCCAGTAGGCGCGCATGGTGGCGATTCGGCCCGTGTCGTCGAACGTCATCGTGTCGATGATGTCGAGGACCACTCGGTCGTCGCCCACGTTGCTACGAGCCTGCATCGGGAAGGCGGCCTCGTGGCCGGCAACCCGGATCGGCCCGGTGATCACCATCTCGAGGCCGTCGGACATGCCGTGGACCAACTCCCAGAACTCACGCAGGCCGCCGTGGCCACGGCGCAGCTCGCTGCCGACCGGGTCCTCGATGGTCGCCTCCGGACTGAACAGCTCGACGAGCTCGTCCACCTCTCCCCGACTCCAGATCTCGGCGTAGCGCTCCACCGTGGCCCGGATCTCGTCACTGCTGGCCATCTAGTCCCCTCCCCTGGTCTGCGGCGGCACACGCTGTCACGTCTGAGGGCCTGGCGCCCATTCGGTGAGGGATGGGCGCCGTGCGCCCCCCCCGACGACGAGTCGGCTTCCAGAGCCGTTGGCCGCGAAGGCCCTGCGTGCGCCCTTCGCGGGAGACCCCGGGTGCACCGGAGCGAAGGGGGTCGTCGCGCCATATG
This sequence comes from uncultured Rhabdothermincola sp., assembly GCA_964530525.1. Taxonomy (GTDB): domain Bacteria; phylum Actinomycetota; class Acidimicrobiia; order Acidimicrobiales; family Acidimicrobilacustridaceae; genus CAYNQN01. The sequence goes on from CAZHBH010000017.1 coordinate 10,053, forward strand.
GTATGGAGGATGGCTACCTACGAGACCCCCGAGTGGCACCCGGCCTTCGAGGAGTACTGCGAGACGATCTGGGAGCTCCGAGAGGACGACGTCGACGTCATCCAGGCCCGCATCGCCCAGCGCCTGGAGGTCTCGCGGCCTGCCGTGTCGGAGATGATCCGGAAGATGGAGCGGACGGGCCTGGTGACCACCGACGGCGGGGTGATACGCCTCACGGAAGACGGTCACCTCCTCGCGGAGCGCGTGGTCCGACGCCACCGCTTGGCCGAGCGCTTCCTCACCGACATCCTGGGCCTGTCGTGGGCCGACGCCCACGCCGAGGCCGGGAAGTGGGAGCACATCATCTCCCAACCGGTCGAGCAGGCGATGGTGCGGGTCCTGGGTGATCCGACCACGTGTCCCCACGGCAACCCCATACCGGGCTCCGACTACGAGCCGCCCGACGCCGTGACCCTGCGCGAGCTGCCGGTTGGCGAGACCTTCACGGTCTCGCGCATACCCGAGGAGCTCGAGTTCGAGCCTGGCCTGCTGGACTTCCTCGAGACCTCAGCGCTGCTGCCAGGCCACATCGGGAAGGTGACCGCCACCTCGCCCGACGGCACGACCACCGTGGAGATCGAGGGCAAGCACGTGGGCATCGGCTCCTTCGCCAGCGAGCGGATCCTGGTCACCACGAGCTGATCCCGAGCGGCTAGGCCCTGAGGTCACCGGTCCAGGGCAGCGGGCAGAGGCAGGTGGTGGACGATCGAGAGCCTCTTCGTGGCCCTCGTGAGGGCGACGTAGAGGGATCGCAGGCCTTGGGCTTCCTCGCTCACGATCGATCCGGGCTCCACGACCACCACGGCGTCCACCTCCAGTCCCTTCACCAAGGACACCGGGACCACGGTCACCTGCTGCTCCAGGCCGTGCCTGGTCGCTTGGCCGTGCTCCACGCCGCGGGAGGTGAGAGCCTCGCTCACCGCGTCGACCAGCGAAGAGGGGCACACGACCGCCACGTGGCCTGGATCGACAGCCGCCAGCTCTAGCTGGGTCGCGTCGGCGACCGACTCCAGCAGGCCCCCGGGACCGTCGGCCGGCTCGGCCCGGACGATCCTCGGTTCGGACCCGTCCTGGCGGATGGAGGTGGGGGCCGTGACGCCGGGGGCGGCTTCACGGAGCACTCGCGATGCGAGCTCCATGATCGGGGCGGGGAGCCGGTAACCGATGGTCAGCTCCGCCCGGCGCGGCGGTCGCTTGCGGGCCAGGTGGCCTGTTACCTCGTCCCAGCTTGTGTTGGCCCACTGGCCGGTGGCCTGAGCGATGTCGCCCACGACGGTCATCGAGCCGTTGAGCGAGCGGCGGGCGATCATCCGCAGCTGCATCGGCGAGAGGTCCTGGGCCTCGTCCACCACGATGTGCCCGTAGGTGCGGATCTCGTCGTCGCCCTGGCCCTGGTCCCTCCGCCGCTTGGGGCGCGGGCCGAGCAGCACCTTCGCCTCGTCGAGCAGGGGCGCGTCGTCGTGGGTGAACAGCACCTCCGATCCGGTCGGGGTGCGAGGTCGCTGGAGGGCCTCCAGCTCCTCGGACCCGAACAGGCGACCGCCGGCGCTTCGCAGCAGGGGCAACGATCCGAACAGGTCGTGGAGGAGCTGCGCCGGTGTCAGGACCGGCCACATCCACTCAAGTGCCTCTCTCAGCTCGGGCGTCGACCGCAGGCGCTCGCGCACCACGGCGGGCGACAGGTCGCCCCGGCCGGACGCCGCCAGGGCCGAGTAGAGCTCCTGCTCCACGAAGCGCCGCGCCGGGTTGTGGCGCCTGAAGCGGCGGCGGGCCTCGGCCACGATGCGTTCGCTCGCCGCCCGGGGGAGGCGCAGGCGCTGAAGCCCGTAGCCGACCACCAGGTCCTCACGCAGCGCCCGCTGTCGGTCGCGGACGGCGCGCGCGAGGAGCTCTGCCATGCGGGGGTCGCCCTTCACCCTCGCCGCCACACCTCGCTCGTAGCCCGAGAAGCGTGCGTCGGGCACCAGGTCGGCCAGCACGGCCAGCTCCACTCCCGCCTCGCCGAGCGATGGGAGGACCTGCTCGATGTAGCCCAGGAAGAGGCGGTTCGGCCCCACCACCAGAACGCCCTGCCCTTCGAGCGGGAACCGGAACGTGTAGAGCAGGTAGGCGGCGCGGTGCAGCGCCACCACGGTCTTGCCCGTGCCTGGGCCTCCCTGGACCACGAGCAAGCCCGGCAGGTCGGCCCTGATCACCTCGTCCTGCTCGCCCTGGATGGTGGCGACGATGTCGGTGAGGCGCCCGCTCCGGTTCGTCTCGAGGGCCGATATGAGCGCTCCGTGCCCCTTCACCGACCCACCTGGCCCACCGCCCGGAGACCCGTCGCCAGTGCCGTCGTGCTCGCCGATCCCGAGGGCGGCCACCGCGTCGCCGAAGAGCTCGTCTTCCATCCCGAGCAGGGTCCGGCCCTTCGTCGCGAAGTGCCGGCGCCTGGCCAGGCCCATCGGCTGGCGCCCCGTGGCCCGGTAGAAGGGCTCGGCGACCGGCGCTCGCCAGTCGACGATCACCGGCTCCTGGCTCTCGTCGGAGACCGCGATCCGGCCGATGTAGTAGGTGTCGCCCGGCGCCCCGTCGTCGGCCATGTCGATGCGTCCGAAGCAGAGCGACGCCTCGCCCACGTCGAGCTGAGCGAGGCGCGAGAGCATCGTGTCGTAGATGACCTCACGCTCGAAGCGCGCCTGCTCGGTGCCACCGCGGCCGACCTCGACCATCGTCCGCATCCGCGAGGCCGCCTGTCTCGTCAGCTCCAGGCAGGCATAGGCATGATCGATATAGGCCTGCTCAGCCTCGAGATCGGCCTGTTCGGCCCTTGGGAAGCTGTGCGAGTCGTTCACCTCGGTCGCAGCCCACGCCGATCGATCCGTGCCGTCCGATCGTCGAGGCAGTCGGGCCCGCAGGCGGCCTCGCCCATCGGCTCGAGTCCCGGCTGGAGATGTGCGGCCATGGGCGATCCTCAACGGCTCCCGTGGAAACGGAGCCTCCCAGCCTATCCACCGCCCGGCGCGTGACAGACTCGGCACATGCTGATCACGCTGATCTTCGGTGTCCTCGCGGTCGTGCTCCTGGTAGGCGGGCTGGGGGTGCCCAGCGCACAGCGCAGCCCGAGCATCCGGGTGGGCCTGTGGTTCTTCGCCGTGGCGGCCGCCCTGATCGCCCTCGGCTTCTTCGTGGCCGCCATCAGGAGCTAGGTCCCGAGCAGCACCACGTGGTCGGCTCGGTCGGCCTCGGTGGGATCGTGCGTGGCCACGACGATGGCCGCACCCCTCGATCGCTCCTCGTCCAAGGCTCGCTCGTAGTACGCGAGGCCCTCGGTGTCGATCCCGGACGTGGGCTCGTCGAGGATCAGCAGGTCGGCCACGGAGGCCAAGGCTTGGGCGAGGTGAGCGCGCTGGCGCTGACCCACCGAGAGCTCCCAGAGCGAGCGGCGCGCCAGGTGGCCCATGCCCGTGCGCTGCATGGAGCGCTCGACGAGCCTGCGGTCGCTCTCCCGTCGGCGGCGGAGGAGGCCGAGATCGGCGTAGCGGCCCATCCCCACGACGTCACGCACCTGCAGCGGTAGCACCGGGCCCTGGCCGCTCACCTGCGCCATGTAGGCGACGCGTCCGGACACCTCGATGGAACCGTCCAGGGGCGCCAGCAAGCCCGCCATGGCCTTCAGCAACGTCGACTTGCCTGATCCGTTGGCCCCCACGAGGGCCACCAGCTCGCCGGGCGCGACCTCCAGGTCGAGGCCCTCCACGGCTGGCCGTCCTCCGTATCCCAAGGCCAGCCCCCGCGCCTGCACCAGCGGCGGCGAGCTCACCGGCCCCTCACCGCCTGGACCACGAGCGCCACGAAGAAAATCCCGATGGCGCACAGAACGATCGCTGCGCCTCCCGCCACGTCCCAGTGGTAGCTGGCCAGCAACCCGAGGAACACCGACGTCACGCCCACAGCTACGGCCACGGCCACCATCGTCGCCACGCGCCTGGCGAGCAGCGCACCCGCTCCCGCCGGGGCCATCAGCATCCCGAACACCAGCAAGGTGCCGACCGTCTGGAACGACACCACGACCGTCAGCGCGATCAGGACCAGCATGATCGTGTGGTACCGCCTCGCCTTGAACCCAGCTACGTCGGCCTGCTCGGGGTCGTAGCTGAGGAGCAGGAAGGGTCGGGCGCACAGGACCGACACGACGATCACGGCGAGGGTGGCCAGGGCCTGCACCCACAGGTCCGCCGCGCTGATGCCGAGGATCTCGCCGAAGAGGATCCCGACCAGGTCTCCGGTGAAGGTGGGCGAGCGCGAGACGATCACCACCCCCAGGGCGAGCATCCCCACGAACAGGAGGCCGATAGCGCTGTCCGACGAGAGGCGGGACCAGCGGGTCACCGCCCTCACGCCCGCGATCATCGCGAGCGCGCCGACGACCGCACCCGCCATCCCCGGGTAGCCCAGCACGACCGCCCCGGCCACCCCCGGCAGGACGCCGTGGGCGAGCGCGTCACCGATGAAGGCGAGGCCGCGCAGCACCACGAAGGTCCCCACCACCGCGCACGCGACAGCCACGAGCACCCCGGCCAGCAGCGCGCGCTGCATGAAGAGGTTGGCGGTGAAGGGCTCGAAGAACCAGCTCACGGGGCCAGGCCCTCGGCCATCCGCTCCGCGATCCGCCTGATGAGCTCCACATACGAGGTGCCGTGGGGCGGTGTGTGGGCGTCGAGCTCGACGAGACGCACCCCGGTCTGGTCAGCGAGTGCCTCCGCGAGGGCGTGGGACGCACCCGCCTCGACGAAGACGGCAGGCACCTCGTGGCGCTCCACCTCCTCGACGATGCGGGCCAGAGCAGCCGCTGACGGGCTGGCCTGCGACGTGAGGGACGGCACCAGCGCGCCGAGCTGGACGAGGCCGTACCTGTCTGCGAACCAGCCGAGCGATTCGTGTGCTGTAACGAGGAGGCGGCGCTCGAGAGGGATGGGAGAGAGGATCTCGCGCACCTCCGCGTCCAACTTCTGGAGCCCCGAAGCGATCTCCGCGGCACGAGTCCCCACGTCGATCCCGAGCTCGGATCGGACCACCGGTGCGAGGGCCTCCACCACCTGTCCCATCGCTACCGGGTCGACCCAGAAGTGAGGGTCGACCCCTTCGTGGTCGTGGACCGCACCGTCGTGGTCGTGATCCTCGTCGGTCTCGTCGCGGTGGCGCGGCGGCAAGTGGTCGGTGGACCGGAACACGGGCGTGCCGTCGTCCGCCGCCTGCTCGATCACGCCGACGAGACCCTCCTCGAGGTCGCCCCCGTTCACGATCACGAGGTCGGCGGCACCGATCTTCTCCACGTCGCCGGCCGACGGCTGGTAGTCGTGCGGGTCCACGCCCGGCGCCATGAGAACCTCGACGCGGGCCCGGCCATCCACCAGGTCCTCCACCACCGAGCCCAGCACCGGGTGCGTGACCACCACCACCGGGCGGTCGTCGACCTCGCTCGTGGAGGCCTCTCCGGCGCTCCCGCCACCACAGGCTGAGCACAAGGCCAACGTCGAGAGAGCTGCCAGAACGGCGAGGAGGGGGCGCCTCGACCTCCCCGACCACCTTGTAATAGGAATCACTCTCAAAAATATACGCCCGACAATGTCGCTCCACGCAAGTGCGGATCGGCTGCGGAGGGGTGCCTGCGAGCAGACGCCTGGCGCCGGGCGGGCCGACGTGCCCATAGTGACCTGATGATCCCGGTAGAGCCGTTGCGCGCTGAGCTGGTGGAGCATCCAGGGGCTCCGGGGATGGTGCTGGTCCTGCACGGCTACGGCGACCAGCCCGAGAGGCTGCTGCGCCTGATGGCCAGGATCGACACCGCAAGGCACTACAGCTGGCTGGCACCGTACGGTCCCGGCGAGGCAGCGGTGGGCGGACCGGCCTGGTTCCCTGCCGGCGACCGCGAGGGATCCGAGATGGCCACTTCGCTCGCGAGGATCGACGAGACCCTGAGGCGCCGGGGGGCGGGGGCCGGGTCCTTCCCGGAACCGGTGGTGGTGGTCGGGCACTCGCAGGGTGCCGCGATGGGCCTAGCCCTGGCATGTCGGGGCGAGGCCCCCTGGCGGCCGAGCGCCGTGATCGCGATCGCCGGCTTCCTGCCGAACGAGCCAGGGGTCGAGTGGGATCTGCCGGCCGCTGCTGGGACCCGCTTCCTCCTGGCCCACGGATCCAGCGACGACGTGGTGAGCGTGCAGATGGGGCGCTCGGCGGCTCGCGCCCTCGAGCGAGCGGGAGCCGAGGTCGAGTGGTACGAGCACCCTGGTGGACACGAGCTGACCAGAGGGATCCTGGATGCATCCCGCGAATGGCTGGCCCGGCCGCCCTTCGAACCCCCAGGGCGCGGCGACGGAGGGGTCGGCTGATCTCCCACGTTCCGGTGGGTCTCGTCCACCGGCGCCGGGGGCCGTTTGGACTCCCGAGGGCAGGGGCGGGACACTTGGGGCCACGAGCCGGCGGGCAAGGCCCCGGTCGGCACAGCGTGGCTCTCGATCCCAGCGAAGCGAGCAGGTCCTCAAGGTGGCTGATCTCTCAGTAGGTGATCGGCCGGCACCGGCGCCGGCGCCGTCCCCTCCGGGGGCGACTCCAGCTTGGGCGCTCGCGGCCTTCCTGCTGGGCGGACTGGTGCTGCTGGCCATCGCCCTCGGTGCCTGGATGGTCAGCTCCGGGAACGACCAGGAAGCCGCGGTGGGTCAGTGGAAGGGGACCGAGCTCCCCAACGCCCCTGCCCGGCCGGATGCCGTGCTCGTCGACACCTCGGGCCAGCCCTACGACCTCCGCTCGGAGACGGCGGGCGAGCTGACGGTGCTGTTCTTCGGCTACACCAACTGCCCCGACGCCTGCCCCATCCAGATGGCCACCCTGAGCCAGGCGCTGCCGCGCACCGACGTGCCGGTGAAGGTCCTGTTCGTGACCACCGACCCCGAGCGCGACACGCCCGAGGTCCTTCGCAGGTGGCTCGACAACTACAGCTCGGACTTCGTAGGCCTCACCGGGACCTCCGAGCAGCTCTCGGCGCTCCAGAGCGACATGCAGGTGAGCACCGCTCTGCGCGCAGACGCCGAGGCCGACGGCGGCTACCTGGTGGGTCACTACACGGGCGCCTTCCTCATAACGCCAGACGACAGGGCGCACCTGGTGTACGGGTTCGGAACCCGCCAGCAGGACTGGCTCGACGACCTCCCCAAGGTCGCCGAGCACGAGGAGTGGAGCGCCGCCGTCCCCGGACGAGCTTCGGAGCCGCCCTCGTGACCTGGTGGTGCAGTGCGATCAAGGACCCCTGGTCCTGGAGCTTCCGCTCCTACCCCGGCATCTGGCTGATGATGTTCGTGGTCGTGGGGGCGTACGTCGCCGCATGGGTCCGGCACAGGCGCACAGACCCCGCCCCTCTCGACGCTGCGGAGCGCCGGGGTCTGTGGTGGTTCGGGCTCGGAGCGGTGGCCCTGTGGCTGGCCACCGACTGGCCCCTCGGGACGCTCGGGTCGGCCTACCTGGCGTCCGTCCACATGTTGCAGTACATGATCTATACGCTCGTCGCTGCGCCGCTGCTCCTGCTGGGCACGCCCGAGTGGATGGCCCGAGCCCTCGTCGAGAGGCTGCACCTGGGCGGCCTGATGCGCGTCCTGGCGAGGCCGGTGGTGGCTGGCGTGCTTTTCAACGTCGTGCTCCTGGCCACCCACGCTCCCTGGACCGTGGACACCTTCCGTTCGAGCCAGCTGGGGTCCATGGTCCTCGACATCGTCTGGATCCTCTCCGGGTTCCTCCTCTGGCTCCCCATCATCAGCCCGATGCCCGAGCTCCGTGCGCCTTCGCCACCGGTGCGCTGCGTCTACCTCTTCCTGGCCGCCGGCGTCATGCCGATGATCCCTGGTGCCTTCTTGACCTTCTCGTCGCTTCCCCTCTACGCCACCTACGAGCTGGCTCCGAGGGTCGGTTCGATCCCAGCCACCGACGACCAGCAGATCGCGGGCATCCTCATGAAGATCGGCAACATCCCGATCGTCTGGGGGACGATCTTCGTGATCTTCGCGAAGTGGGCCTTCGCCGACCGCGACCCCGCCTCGGGGAGGCCCGTCGGACTAGGTGCCGAGCCTCTCGCCCACCCAGGCCCTGCCCTCCTCAACGGTGGCGGTCGCCCAGCAGGGGAAGGGTAGAGAGAAAGCACCCGAGGCGATCATCTCCTGGACCCCCTCGAGGGTCTCCGGTCGCACCACTGTCACACCCGCCACCACCACCCTCTCGAGGGCCGGCATCTCCCTGGCCAACCAGGACGAGACCATCTGGACGGGCCCGGGATCGCCTCGCTGGTAGTCGAACACGAGGCCCATCGGCTCGCCCTGCGAGACGAGCTCGTCGAGCCGCTCGATGATGGCAGTCGCCTCGTCGGCACCGACGCCCTCGCCGATCCCCACCACGACCACCGGCCAGGTCGACTCGTCCACGCCGGGGCGGGGACCCTCTTGCTGACGTCCTCCCACGTCACGATCATGCCAGCCATCTCCTCCGGCCGGGGTGCGAGACTGTGGGGGTGGAAGGTCGCCCCCCGTCGTCCGGAGGAGAGCCCGAACGCGATCCCGACCGCCTCGTGAAGGCACGTCGGTCGGCCGCCGGCCGGCACCCGAGCAGGACGGCCCTCCTCGCGGCGGCGTTCCTGGCAGCGTTGGTCGCCCTCGTGGTGACGATCGCAGTCACGGCCGCCCAGGACCGGGCGGTGGTCCGAGACGATCCCCTGGCCGGGCTGGACCGTTCCACCCGCAGCCCAGATCCCGACCCGGGATCGGTGGTCATCGAGGGTGCCAGCGGGGCCTTGCCCGTTCCCGAGGCCCTCCCCACCGATCCCTACGCCGCCACGCCGCAACAGGTCGTAGGCCGCATCCAGATCCCTTCCCTCGGCATCGACGAGCAGCTCCAGCGCGGCATCACCCTCACGGCCATCGACCGCGGACCCGGGTGGTGGCCGGGGACCGCCATGCCCGGCGAGCTGGGCAACGTGGTCGTGGCGGGGCACCGCACGACCCACAGCAAGCCCTTCGCGGACCTCCACCTCCTGCAGCCCGGGGAGCTGGTGATCTTCACCACCGACGCGGGCACCTCCACCTACGAGGTGCGCGGGGTGATCGTGGTTCCGGGCGACTGGATCGACATCGCCGCACAGAGCGAAGCCCATACCGCCACCCTGTTCGCGTGCCATCCCCCCGGTTCGGCAGCCGAGAGGATCGTCGCCAAGCTGAGGATGGTCGGCCCCGACGGGGCGCCAGTGGACCCCGAAACGGCTCTGCCCGCCCTCGACGCGGAGGCCCAGCGCACCGAGCACACGCTCGTGATGCGCCCGCCCGAGGGCTGAGGCCGCGTGGCAGAGGTGGAGGGGGTAGGCAACCCTGCCGGAACGGCACGTCGCACCCAGGGGTGGACGTGGCCGACGGGCCCGTGGGCCCGATGGCCGGTAGGCACTGCGATCGGCGTGCCGGCGCGGGCGGTGCTCTCTGGGTTGTTGCTGGCCGCAGCCCTGCCCCCCTGGGGGTGGTGGCCGCTCGCCATCGTGGGGGTGGCGATGTGGGATCGCCTCCTGGCCGAGCGACCGTGGCGCTGCCGGGCAGCGCGCTCGTGGCTCGTGGCCGTGGCGTGGCTGGCGCCCGGGATGCTCTGGATGTGGGACCTCACCCCCCCGGGGTACGTGGTCGCGGTCGCCTTCTTCGCCTGCTACTTCGCCGTGGCCGGAGCACTCGTGCCCGCCTCCGCCCCGGCCCGCTGGGTGGCGCTCCCGGCTGCGCTGGCCGTGGCCGAGATGGCCAGGGCGAGCTTCCCCTTCGGGGGCGTTCCCCTGGCCACCTTGGCGATCGGGCAGGCAGACGGGCCCCTGGCCCAAGCCGCGAGGCTGGGCACCGCCTACGCCGTGGCCGCACTGGTGGGGGTCGCCGGTGTGTGCCTGTCGGCTCTCTGGCGCAGGCGGTTCGTCCCCGCGGCTGTCGCCGGCGGGCTGGTGGTCGCGCTGGTCGTGGTCGGTTCGCTCGCTCCTGCAGGTCAGGTGAGCGAAACGGTGTCGTTCGCGATCGTGCAGGGAGGCGGCGAGCAGGGCACCGGCGTGGCGGACACCGACGAGGCTTTGGTGTTCGAACGCCACGTCGAGGCGAGCGAGCGGCTCCTGGAAGGATCCGACGAGTCCGCAGGACGTGGCGTGGACCTGGTGATCTGGCCCGAGAACGTGGTGGCTCTGGAAGGGCTCCTGGAGGGGAGCCCGCAGGAGGCCCGCCTCTCCGAGCTCGCCCGTCGCCTCGACGCCACCCTCGTGATCGGCGTGACCGAGAAGGGCTCCGATCGCCGGATGCGCAACGCAGCGGTGGTCTTCCTCCCCGACGGGACCGTGTCGGAGCGCTACGAGAAGGTGCGCCGGGTGCCCTTCGGCGAGTACGTGCCGCTCAGGGGGTTGGTGGAGCGCCTCGCCGGCACGGGTTCGGGCCTTCCTGCCACCGATGCCGTGGTGGGCACTGACCCTGCGGTGGTGAGCACGCCGGTAGGAGACCTGGCGGTAGCCATCTCGTGGGAGATCTTCTTCACGGGCAGGGTCCGGGAGGGCGTTGCCCTGGGTGGCGAGCTGGTTCTGAACCCCACCAACGGCGCCACCTATTGGCTCACCCTGGTGCAGGGGCAGCAGGTCGCCTCCTCCCAGCTGCGGGCCATCGAGACCGGGCGATGGGTGCTGCAGGCGGCGCCCACCGGCTACAGCGCCGTGGTGGACCAGGGCGGAGCCGTGCTCGCCCGCAGTGACGTGAGCGAGCCTTGGGTGCACCGGGCGACCGCAGAGCTGCGCGAGGGGGACACGTGGGCGACCCGGCTCGGTCCCCTCGGAACGCTGGTCGTAGCGCTCCTCGCTCTCGCGCTGGGCAACCTATGGGCGGGGCCCTCCAACACGCCCCACCCATAGGCCGCACCAGTTGAGACGACAGATCCCCCTGTGGACGTGTCCATCTGCCGCGCGATCGCAGGTGAATGCAACAAAGCCCTGCGATAGCGCCCTTGAGGATACTCATGAGTAGCCATCCGCACAAGGGCGTCCCGCCGTTCCCGGGACCGGCGGGCGGCGGATCCGCCCGGTCCCGGACAGCGGGATCATTTGACCGTTCCAGGGCCACCAGATGAGACTTGGCGGCTTATGCAGTCCAGGGGGACGGCCCCAGCGGCCGAACGCGCCGCGGATGGCGGCCTGGCGCTGAACGTCGCCTTCCTCGCCTACAGGGGCAAGCGCCACGTGGGCGGCCAGGGCGTCTACACGCGCCACCTCACCAAGGCGCTCACCGACCTGGGTCACCACGTCGAGGTGCTCGGCGGGCAGCCCTACCCCGAGCTCGACGACCGGGTACCGCTCGTGGAGCTGCCCAGCCTCGACATCTACAACGACCACTTCCCCATGCGGATGCCAGGTCTCTGGGAGCTCAAGTCGTTCGGCGACTGGGTGGAGGTCACCACCTTCTCCACGGGCACCTTCCCCGAGCCCCTCGCCTTCAGCGTCCGCGCCTGGCAGCACCTCCGGACCCGCACCGGCGACTTCGACCTCGTTCAGGACAACCAGTGCCTCGGCTACGGGCTACTGGGCATCGAGCGCCTGGGCCTGCCGGTCCTCGCCACCATCCACCACCCCATCACGGTCGACCGCCGCCTCGAGATGGAGCACGCCGAGACGGCCTGGCAGCGCTTCTCCAAGTCCCGGTGGTACGCCTTCACCAAGATGCAGTCCCGTGTCGCGAGCCGCATGACCCGGGTGCTCACGGTTTCGCAGAACTCCAACAAGGACATCAACGCCGACCACGGCGTGCCGCTGGAGCGCATGAACGTCGTGCCGGTGGGGGTAGACCAGAACCTCTTCCGCCCGCTCGACGGCGTACGTCGGATCCCGGGCCGACTCGTCACCACAGCCAGCGCGGACGTGACGATGAAGGGACTTCGCTACCTCCTCGAGGCCGTCGCCAAGCTGCGCACGGAGCGCCACGTCGAGCTCGTCGTGATCGGCCGACTCAAAGAAGGTGGGCCCTCGGCGCGCATCATCGACGAGCTCGGACTGCGCGACGCCGTCACGTTCGTCACCGGGGTGCCCGAGGAGCGGATCATCGAGCTCTACTCAGAGGCAGAGGTGGCGGTGGTGCCCTCGTTGTACGAGGGCTTCTCGCTCCCCGCCATCGAGGCGATGTCGTGCGGGGTGCCCCTGGTGGCCACCACGGGGGGTGCCCTCCCTGAGGTGGTCGGCACCGACGGTGAGACCGCTCTGCTCGTGTCCCCGGGCGACAGCGACGCCCTCGCCGCCCGCATCCGCACGGCTCTCGACGATCCCGAGCTGCGAGCCCGAGTGGGCGCTGCGGGCCGGCAGCGCGTCATCGACCGCTGGACCTGGCGGCACACAGCCGTGGGCACGGTGGAGCAGTACCGGGCACTCCTCGACGAGACCGCCCACATCCAGGCTCGCCGTCCCGGCGGCGCCGGCAACGCACCCCGCTACCGCCGGCGGTACGCGAGCGCGGGGACCAGCTGACCCATGCTCACGGTCGACTACGACGAGCTGGGCCTCCGGCCGGGTGAGCTGCTGCTCGACCTCGGCTGCGGGTTCGGGCGCCACGCCTTCGAGGGCCTCCGAAGAGGTGCCAGGGTGGTGGCCTGCGACCTCTCCGTCCCCGAGCTGGAGCAGGTCCGATCGCTGTTCGAGGCGATGGTGCTGGCGGGCGAGGCCCCTCCGGACGGCATGGCCACCGCCACCACCGGCGACGCCACCTGCCTGCCCTTTCCCGACGACACGTTCGACCGGATCATCGCCTCGGAGGTCATGGAGCACATAGGCGACGACGGCGCCGCCCTGGCCGAGCTGGTGAGGGTGCTGCGTCCCGGGGGCTCCATCGCCATCACGGTGCCCGCCTGGTTGCCCGAGAAGGTCTGCTGGATGCTCTCCGACGAGTACCACGCACCCGCGGCCGAGGGTGGCCACGTGCGCATCTACACCGAGAGCGCCCTGCGCCAGAAGATGTCGGCCGCGGGTCTGGTCCCCGAAGGCTCCCACCAAGCGCACGCCCTGCACACGCCCTACTGGTGGCTGCGCTGCGCGGTGGGGCCCAACAACGACGACTTCCCGCTCGTGAAGCTCTACCACCGACTGCTCGTTTGGGACATCGAGCAGCGCTCCCCCATCACGCGCGTCCCCGAGAGGATCCTCAACCCGGTGCTCGGCAAGAGCCTCGTGGTCTACGCGACCAAGCCCGTCGGCGCCTCCCTCGGGGCCGACGACGGCGTGGAGGTGGCGGCGTGACCCGAATGCTCCCCGAGGTCCCAGGCGTCATCTCCGGCGCCCAGGTGCGCGAGACGGTCGACGCCCTGGCCTCCTGGCAGCTCGCGGACGGCATGATCCCCTGGTTCCCCGGCGGCCACGCCGACCCGTGGAACCACGTTGAGGCCGCCATGGCGCTCGCCATCGGTGGTAGGCGCGCAGAGGCCGAGAGGGCCTACGACTGGCTGGTCGGCAAGCAGCGCCCCGACGGGTCCTGGCACCAGTACTACCGCGAGACCCACGTGGAGCAGGACAAGCTGGACGCCAACACCATCGCCTACGTGGCGACCGGCGTTTGGCACCACTGGCTGCTGTTCGGCGACCGGGGCTTCGTGGAGGCGATGTGGTCGGTGGTGGAGAAGGCCATCGACTTCGTGCTCGAGCTGCAGACCCCGCGGGGCGAGATCATCTGGGCGCGCCACGCCGATGGCACGCCGTGGTCCTTCGCCCTGCTCACGGGATCGTCGAGCATCTGCCACAGCCTCCGCTGCGCCATCGCCCTTGCGGATCTGGGAGGCCACGAGAGGCCCGACTGGGAGCTCTCGGCGGCTCGGCTGGCCGACGTGATCGCCGCTCACGTGCGTGGGGAGGGCGGCGACGCCTTCGCCCCCAAGCACCGCTGGGCCATGGACTGGTACTACCCGGTGCTCGCCGGGGTCGTCGACCGCGAGCTGGGGGCAGAGAGGCTCGCCGAGCGCGCCGACACCTTCGTGGTCGAGGGGATGGGCGTCCGCTGCGTCAGCGACCGCCCGTGGGTCACGGCCGCCGAGACCTGCGAATGCCTTCTTGCCATGCTCAGCGTCGGTGAGAGGGAGACCGCCCTCGCCCTGTTCGAGTGGGCGCAGCAGCTCCGCGCACCCGACGGGCACTACTGGACGGGGATCGTGTTCCCGGAGATGGTCCACTTCCCCGGCGATGAGAAGACCACGTACACCGACGCCTCCATCGTGCTCGCAGCCGACGCCCTCAGCGGCGCCAGCCCCGCCTCCGACCTCTTCGTGGATCACGACGCGCTCCCCGCGCTCATCTCCACCGAGGTGGGCGACCCCACCCTCGACTAGGGGAAGCCGTCAGGCACGGGCCACTGGATGGCGCCAGCTGCGCCGGGTCGCCCACACCACCCAGCCCAGCGCTCCCACGGGGATCTCCAGCAGGTACGTGAACCCCCTGAACAGCAGGACCGCCGCCGCCGAGGCCGCCTCGGGGCCGCCGAAGGCGATGAGCGCCGCCACGGTGCCGGCCTCCACGAAACCCACGCCGCTCGGCGTGATCGAGATGGTCGTGAGGAGGTTGGCGAAGGCGAAGGCACCCAGCACCTCCACCCACCCCAGCTCGTCGGTGGTCGTTCCGAGCGCCCTCACGCAACCGAGCAGCAGCAGGAACTGGCCGGCGTTGTAGGCGAGCATCCACAGCGTGAGCCTCAGCCAGCGGGTGCGGAGCAGGCCGATGCTCTGATGGCGGAAGTCGAGCACGGCGCCGCCAACCTCGAACGAGCGGTTCAGCAGGCACCCCAGGGGCCGGGCGGCGCGATCGGCGACGCTGCCCACCCAGAGGGCCAGGCGCTCGCTGCGCAGCACCAGCGCGAGGGCTGCCACCCCCAGACCCACCACGACCACCCCGAGGATCGCCGGGGCCACCAGTTGGCCGTTGGCGTGGCCGCCGATCACGAGAACGACGAGGGCGAGCACCGGTATCACGAGCTTGGCGAAGACGTTCCAGATGCCGGTGACGAGTATGGACAGCGTGATGGCGGGTGCCTGGAAGCCCCACGACATGCCCATGGCATAGGTCGCTCCTACCCCGACTGCACCCCCGAACGGGACCACGTTCGACACCGCGCTCCCCGCCAGGTTGAGCACGAGCGCCTGGGCCACGCCGAGGCCGGGTAGAGAAGCGGTGAGGACCCCGGTGTAGGTGAGCATCACGACCACCCAGAAGGCGAAGAGCAACACCATGAGACCCACGTCGAGCTGGCCGAACTGCTCGAAGATCTCTCGGTACTCCGAGCCGCTGATGGCGGGGATGGCGAACACGAAGGCCGCCACCACGAAAGAGAGCGACACGACGGTCTCGACGATCCGCCGGGTGCGAGACTTGCCGGCCAAGGAGCTCTCGACGATCTCCACGGGGACGTGGAGGGCCTCCGCTCCCTCCGCTTCGATCTCCTGCGCGCTGGGAAGGCCGTGCTCGGCCGGCGGGCGCCTTGCAGTGCTCACCGCTGCGGGAAGACCCAG
Organism: uncultured Rhabdothermincola sp.; assembly: GCA_964530525.1. Classification (GTDB taxonomy): domain Bacteria; phylum Actinomycetota; class Acidimicrobiia; order Acidimicrobiales; family Acidimicrobilacustridaceae; genus CAYNQN01. The sequence continues at coordinate 25,635 of CAZHBH010000017.1, forward strand.
TCGAAGCGCTGGCCGCCATCGGCTCGTGGATCGACGAACCACTCCGTGCCGAAGGCCATCGCGAACCAGTCGTCGGGCAGCGCCACGAACGTGGCCAGCGTGCGGAACAGGCCCCCGTCCGACGAGGCCTGAGACGCGTGCGCCGCCATCGACGCCCTCTTGCGGTGCAGGAAGTCGGTCACGTCGACCCGGTGCGTGATCTCGTCGCTGTCGGAGTACCAGCCGCTGGTGTCGGGAACCTCGAACTGGTCGGGCAGATCGGGACCCCCGTCGAGCCCCGGCAGCAGCTGCGCTGCGAGCTCTAGGAGGCCTCTGTCGAAGGTGGCCTCCAGGACGTTCGGGGTGCCGGCAAGCTCGCCTGCTCGTCGACCCACGTGGTGCACCTGCACGTGGTCGGGGTGCCCATAGCCGCCGTTGCGATCGTAGGTGGTGAGCACCTCTGCGCCCTCCTCCGTCAGCACCGAGGCGAGCCTGGCCGCGGCGAGATCCACGTCGGTCCTGGCGAACGCCCCCGGGGGTACCTCGGAAGCGATGTGGCCCGAATCGGGGAAGTCGAGGAAGACGACGCGCTGCACACCTAGGAGCTCGGCGGAGGCCTCCGCCTCCCTGGTGCGGCGCTGGGCGATCGTCTCACCCCCGGAGAGCATCGCCGCATCGAGCTCGCCGACCTCACCTCTCGTGGCGAAGACCAGGACGGTCCGGTGGCCCTCGGAAGCCGCTCGAGCGAGGGTGCCCGCGACGAGGATCGCCTCGTCGTCCGGGTGGGCGTGGAAGGACACCAGCGTCGCAGCCATCGCCCCAGCTTGCCCCAAGCGCACCCGCTGATCGGGCACGCTCCGCCCTCGACTCGGCGCTGACCTGGCAGGTCTAGCCTGGAGGTATCGAAGCCTCCTCGTTCCCAGGCCTTCCCCCCACGGCGTCGGGCAAGCTCCGCATCGGGTTGGTGAGCGACTGCTACCTGCCCCAGGTGGGGGGCATAGAGATGCAGGTGCACGACCTCGCGCTGCACCTCGCCTCCCGGGGCCACGACGTACAGGTGATAACGCCCATCGCCGGCCCCACCCAGGTCGACGGGATCAGGGTCCACCGCCTCGACGTGCCGCTCCTGCCGCTGAACGTCCCGTTCACCCCGAAGACCTTCAAGATGGTCGCCGAGCTGCTGGCTGCCGAGAGAGTCGACGTGGCCCACTTCCACGGCGGCATCGTCTCGCCCCTCGCTTACGGGGCCGCGTACAGCTGCCAGCGATCCGGCATCCCCACGGTGATCACCGTCCACTGCCTCTGGAGCTACGTGACACCGGTGTTCGCGGGCCTCGACACCCTCTTCCGCTGGCGGGACTGGGATGCCGTCCTGTCGGCCGTGAGCAGCGTGGCCGCAGAGCCCATCCAGCAGATCTGCGGCCCCGACCGCGACGTGATCGTGCTGCCCAACGGCATCGACAGCTCGCAATGGGCGCTCGAACCCGCAGAGCGGGCGGGGGACGACACCGTCACCATCGTCACGGTCATGCGCCTCGCGCCGCGCAAGCGGCCCATGCACCTGCTCAAGATGGTCAAGCGCCTCGCCGAGAGGGTCCCCGAGGTCCCCTTCCGCCTGGTCGTGGTGGGAGACGGCCCCGAGCGGGTCTCGCTGGAGCGCTACCTGGCTGCGAACGACATCGGGCACCTGGTCCACCTGGTGGGCAGGCGCAGCCGGGAGGAGATCCGACGGATCTTCGCCAACTCCGACGTCTTCGTGGCACCGGCCAACCTGGAGTCGTTCGGGCTCGCCGCCTTGGAAGCCCGGTGCGCGGGTCTGCCGGTGGTGGCCAAGTACCGCACGGGCATCCGCGAGTTCGTCGAGCACGGGCGCGAGGGCCTCCTGGCGCGCACCGACCGCGACATGGTCGACCAACTGGCCAGGCTGCTGCGCGACGCGGAGCTGCGCAGGGTCATCGGCAAGCACAACCGGGACGTGCCCGTCCCCGTCGAGTGGCCGGTGGTGACCGACATGAACCTGGCCGCCTACAGGGCGGCCATCTCCGGTGACACCCGGCGGCCCGCCCTCGTGACGAGGCGGGCCAGCCCGTAGCCAACGGCGAACACGACGGCTCCGCCGACGGCGTCGAGCACGTAGTGGTTCCCGGTGATCACCACGACCAGCACGGTGAGCACCGGGTACGCCACGGCCACCACCTTCATCCACACGGTGCGGACCCTGCCCAGAAGGGCCGCACCTGCCCAGAAGGCCCATCCGCAGTGCAGGCTGGGCATGGCGGCGAACTGGTTCGAGATGGCCTGCACCGCTGCGGAGTCGAACGACCACACGGTGGGGTAGCTCACCAGGGTGTCGACGAAGCCGAAGCTGCGGCCGTCTCCCATCACGTCGAGGAGGCGCGGAGGCATGAGGGGGAAGAGGGCGAACCCTGCGAGGCCCAGGAGGGTCCCGAACATGAGCGTGTTGCGCCACAAGGGGTAGTCGTCGGAGGCCCGCATGTAGAGCCACACGAGCGTGGCGAGGGTTCCCACGATGTAGGCGACGCTGTAGAAGTAGTTGCTCGCCACCACAAGCGGCGTGAAGCGAAGGGCCCAGTCCTGGATCGTGAGCTCCTGGTATATGCCGAGCGCGCGCTGGGCGTCGATGATCCGCAGAGCGTTGGCGAACGCGGCACCGGGCCCGCTCTGGGTGAGGTCGCGGATGAGCTCGTAGAAGACGTAGACGACCCCGACGATGATCAGCTCACGCCACCAGCGCAGGGTCGAGCCGTCGCTCAGCTGCCGTCCCTTCGGACGAGGTGCGGGCTCGACCTGGCCGTGGTCGCTATTAGGGTCGCGAGCCATGTCTGTCTCATCTTACGATCGAGGCGCCAGAGCGTTCCCCGACGGGTTCTGCTGGGGCGCCGCCACCTCGGGCCACCAGGTGGAAGGCGGCAACGTGGGCAGCGACTGGTGGGACTGGGAGAACCGGCCCGACACCGTCTGCGCCGAGCCCAGCGGGGACGCCTGCGACCAGTACCACCGCTACCCGGAGGACCTGAAGCTCCTTGCGTCGCTGGGCCTGGGCGCCTATCGCTTCTCGGTGGAGTGGAGCAGGGTGGAACCCGAGGAGGGCCAGTTCTCCGCGGCGGCCCTCGACCACTACCGCCGGGTCGCTGCCGAGTGCCTCGCCAACGGGATAGATCCCGTCGTCACCTTCCACCACTTCACCTCTCCACGCTGGCTCGCCGCCGACGGCGGGTGGCACGACGCGCGGGTCGTGGACCGCTTCACCCGCTTCTGCGAGCGCGTGGTGATGCACCTGGGTGACCTGATCGCGGTCGGTTGCACCATCAACGAACCCAACGTGGTCGCGTTCGTGGGATACCGGATGGGTCTGTTCCCCCCCGGGATCGTGGACGACGGGCTGTTCGCGGAGGTGTGCAGGAACTTCATCGCCGCCCATCGCCGCTCCTACGAGGTGCTCAAGGCCGGCCCGGGAGACTTCCCCGTGGGCCTCACCGTGTCCATGACCGACTACCAGGCCGTTCCGGCCGAGGACCCCGAGGCGCTGCAGACCCGCGATCGGATCAGGGCCGAGGTGGAGGACCAGTTCCTGGAGGCGTGCCGCGGCGACGACTTCGTCGGCGTGCAGGCCTACAGCCGCACGCGCATCGGTCCTGGAGGTCAGCTGGGTCCCGAGGAGGGCGTGGAGGTCGTGCCGGTGGGATACGAGTACTGGCCCGAGGCCCTGGGGGCGACGGTCCGCCGTGCTTGGGAGGTGACGGGCCACGTGCCCGTGCTGGTGACCGAGAACGGCCTGGCGACCGACCACGACCCCAAGCGCATCTCCTACCTGCGGACGGCCCTCGACGGGCTGCTGGACTGCATCGACGACGGGATCGAGGTGCGGGGCTACATCGGCTGGAGCCTCCTCGACAACTTCGAGTGGATGCTGGGGTACAAGCCGCGCTTCGGCATCGTGGAGGTCGACCGTCGCACGCAGCGGCGCACGGTGAAGCCGAGCGGCGAGTGGCTCGGACAGGTGGCCCGGGCGAACGCCCTGACCTGAGGGGCCCAAGGCCCCTCACTGCCGCCGACCGGACCCGCCAGACGGCCCAGCTGGGGGCCAGACCCAACCTGCGGGTACGCTCGGCCCTCGATGGAGACAGTCCCTGCCTCGCCTGCACCGGCGCGCTCGGTCTTGTCGCGGGCGGTCTTGAAGGTCCGCGTGCACGGCCCGAAGTACTTCGCCGTCTCGATCGTCAACGTCGTGCTGGGGCAGGGCCTGCTGTTCCTCTTCTACGTCCTCGCTGGGTTCGAGTCGTGGACGTCGAACATCCTCGCAGTGTCGATCAGCGCCATCCCCGCCTACTACCTCACCCGGGCCTGGGTGTGGGGCAAGCGCGGACGCAGCCACATCTACAAGGAGGTGCTGCCGTTCTGGGGCTTCGCCTTCGCCGGGCTCTTGCTCTCCACCGCTGCGGTTTGGGTGGCCTCGGGCATCTCCGACAACCCCCTGGTGCCCAACCTCGCGAACATCGCCGCCTTCGGTCTGCTCTGGGTGATCAAGTTCTTCATCCTCGACGCCTTCATGTTCGGCCGCCAGCACCACCACCCGACAGACGACGACTAGGCCCCACGTGGACGCTGCAGCGCGGGCCGCGGCCGAGGCCGCACGAGGCTTCATGCCCCCGGCTGAGGGGGAGGCTCTCTACGAGGCGGCCTCCAGCGTCGCCGTGGGCGGTTCGCCGATGCTGGAGGTCGGCAGCTACTGCGGGAAATCGGCCCTCTACCTGGGTGCTGCCGCCCGAGAGCGCGGGACGATCCTGTTCGCACTGGACCACCACCGGGGATCCGAGGAGAACCAGGCGGGTTGGGAGCACCACGAGCCGGACCTGGTGGACGCGCGCACCGGCAAGCTCGACACCCTCCCCACCTTCCGCCGGACGGTCCACGACGCCGAGCTCGAAGGGGTGGTCGTGGCGGTGGTGGGCGACTCGCCGACCGTGGGACGCCACTGGGCGACCCCGCTCTCTCTCCTGTTCATCGACGGGGGCCACGGCAGCGCGCCGGCGCACCGCGACTACGAGACCTGGACGCCGCACGTGGAGCCGGGGGGACTGCTGGCCATCCACGACGTGTTCCCCGACCCAGCCGACGGCGGTCGGCCCCCCTACGAGATCTACGTCCGTGCCCTGGAGAGCGGGTCCTTCGGCGAGGAGCGGGCCTGCGGCTCTTTGAGGGTGCTCAGGCGGCTCTAGCCGCTCGAGTCCTGCGAGCCGCCGGGGAAGGCCAGGCGGAAGAGGGTCCCCAGGCCGAGGTCGCACGAAGGATCGTTCTCGCCGCCCGCGGCGGTGAAGCCGTAGAGGGACCCGGCCGCCGAGTCCACGGTGAGCCGACCGTAGGGATGTGCGCCGGTGTCGGAGCCCCCGAACGACGCCAGGAGCTCGTAGCCCTCGCCCTGCGTGCTGACGCGGAACACGGTGCCCAGGCCGAACCGCCCACCCTCGGATGTGAGCCCGTATAGCCAGGTGCCCTCAGGCACCAGGGGCCCGATCGGCCGCGAGCCGTCTGAGCCGCCCTCGAAGGCGTGGTGGACCCGGAAGTCGGAGCCGTCCGGGGCCACGCTGAATGCGACCCCCTCGCTCGCCACGCCGCCGGCGGCGGTGAGGCCCCACAGCCTGCCCTCGGCGACCACGAGGGGCCCCTCGGTCGGCCGCTCGCCGTTCGAGGGCCCGGGACCGAACTCGTGCACCACCCCGTAGCCGGAGTCCGCGTCGAAGGAGAAGATCAAGCCCGCATCCGCGCTCCCACCGGTGCGAGAGGTCCCGTATGCCCTCGACCCGTCGGGGCCGACTGCCAGGGTTCCCCGAACCTCCTCCAGGCTTCCCCTGACCGTGCCGTGGGCGACGGAGCCGTCGCCTTCCCCGAACGCGTGGAGCGTCTCGATCCCCTCGGCACGCTGCTGGTCGACGGGAACGGTGGGGCACGGCCCCCTCCACGAGGTGGGGCCCGACGGGTCTTCCTGGCCCTGCCCGCACGCGACGAGCGCCCAGGCCACGAGGGTGATCACCACCGCGGTGCCGAGCACCGCCGCCGGGGGGCGCGAGCGCACCTCGCCGGGACGAGTGGGTTGGATCCCGGGCCTGGTCATCTCCGCTAGCTGTTCGGCCGCCCGGTGGCCGGGCTGGCACCCTCCGAGGTGTCGTAGCGGTACACGTTGGTCTCCCGGGGCTCGAAGCCGATTCGCCGGTAGAGGCGGTTGGCCGCTTCGCGGCTGGGCCGCGAGGTGAGGTCGACCGTCTTGGAGCCGGCGGCCGCCGCCATCGCCAGAGCGTGGCGGTTGAGCGCCTCCCCCACTCCGGCGCCGCGGGCGCCCTCGTCCACCACCACGTCCTCGATCCAGGCCCTCACCCCCGTGGGGATCCGGAAGAGGACCAGCGTGAGGCTCCCCACGATGGCTCCCTCGTAGCGCGCCAGGAGCAGGACGGAGGCGGCAGAGGCCACGATCTCCTCCAACTCGGCTCTGGTGGGGGGAGGGTTGGACCTCGACAGCTGCGGGATGAGCCGCTCGAAGGCCTCGACGACCTCGTCGGTGACCAGGGTGCACTCGGCAACTTCCACGCTCACGACGGCAAACCTAGACCGCCGGGAGGGCCAGCTCCTCCTGGCTCACCTCGCCCGACGCGCACGCCGCCGGGACGATGGGCGCGGTCTGCCTCGCGGGGAGCCTCGCCCGTCGGCTCGGGTCCTTAGACTGATCGGGTGGAGGAGATGGACCACGTCCGCTGGGAGGCCCAGCCCTCCCTGGAAGGGCCAGTACTGATCCTGGCTTTCGGCGGGTGGAACGACGCCGGCGAGGCGGCCACCGCAGCCGTGCGATACCTCGAGGCACGCTGGAAGCCGCGGCGCCTGGCGACCATGGAGCTGGACCCCTTCTTCGACTTCACCACCAACCGGCCGCAGGTGCGCTTCGGCGACGACGGTCGCAGGGAGGTGTCGTGGCCGGAGATCACCCTCTCCACCACCTCGGGCCCTCCAGAGGCACCCGCCGTGGTGACCCTCCTCGGCGACGAACCCCAGCTGCACTGGCCCGCCTTCGTCGACGCGGTGGTCGCCATGGCACGTCACGTTCAGGCCAGCCGCGTCATCAGCCTCGGGGCCATGCTGGCCGACGTGCCGCACGCTCGCCCCGTGACCATATTCAGCTCCGGCGTGGACGAGGAGATGATGCGGCGCTTGAACCTCATGCCCTCCACCTACGAGGGACCCACTGGGATCACCGGCGTTCTCCAGGTGGCCTGCCAGGACGCTGGCATCCCGTCGAGCTCGCTGTGGGCGGCGGTCCCCTCGTACATCCCCATCGCCCCCTCGCCCAAGGCCGCCGTCGCCCTGGTCCACAAGGTCACCGGCCTGCTCGGCATGTACATGACGACGAGCGAGCTGGACCAGGCAGCCACCCTCTACGAGCAGGAGGTGAGCAACATGGTGGACCGTGACGACGAGACCGCCGAGTACGTTCGCCGACTCGAGCAGAGCTACGACGAGAACGAACCCCAGCTGTTCACCGACGGCGACAGCCTCGTGGCCGAGGTGGAGCGCTTCCTGCGCAACCAGGACTAGGGGGCCTCGGCCTCCGTGCCCTCCCAGGGGGGTATTCGGGGCTGGTCGTAGAGCACGTCCACCGGTTCTCCCCGGATGGCCTTGAAGGCGTGCGGTGCCCACACGTCCGCCCCCACCGTGGCTTCCGGGAGGCCGTCCTCGGGGAACCAACCGACGTCCATGCACTCCAGCGGGTGAGGCGTCAGGTCGCCACCGACCGCCCGGCACTGGAACACCAGCGAGTAGAGCGGTATCCGGGTGAAGCCCAGGCGCATCCCGTCGAACACGGCTATGAGCTGCTTCACCTCGCAGTGGATGCCGGTCTCCTCGCGCACCTCCTTCACCACCACCTCCGACGCCGAGTAGCCGATGTCGGCCCAGCCCGTCGGGTACAGCCAGATCCCCGAGTCGGCCCTCTGGACCAGCAGGATCTCGCCCTCGTCGTTGCCGACCACCGCACCCACCGCCACCTTGGGGGTCTGGTAGCCGGCTATGCCCTCGCCCACGGAGCTCATCCACTCCGCGATCAGCTCCTCGGGCTCGAGCGAATCGGCCTCCGCGGCGTGGCGGATGTCGGCGGCGACCGCCAACACCTCCTCGAAGCGCTCACGCTCGTACACGTTCTCCGTGAACCCCATGCCCGTGCGGGCGATCCCCGCCAGGGCCTCCGCCCACCGGAGCATGTCGCGGTTGGTGACGTCCCTGTCGGCCATCCCTTCGAAGCTACCGGTCCTGCAGCGCTCGCCGCTGCTACCACGGCCGCCTGGGGCGGGAGGGCACCGTGGGCGGGCGGCCCAGATCGGAGCCCGCCGAGGTCTGCTAGCCCTCGAGCGCGTGGAGAATGGCGCGGTCGAGCTCGGCCAGGTGCTCGGGGTCGGAGACCTTCCGCCCGTCGCCCGCGCGGACGTAGAACGAGTCGACCACCATGGCCCCCAGGGTCTGGGCCCTGGCGCTGGCGATGTCGAGATCGAGCTCGGCGATGGCGCGCGCTATGCGGTGCAGCACCCCCACCCCGTCGGGGGCTCGGACCTCCACGACGGTGGCGGACTCCGAGATCTCGTTGTCCACCAGGACCTCGGTGGCCAGCCGCACCGGAGAGCGAACCCTGTTCACCGGGTACGCCCGAGCTCGCTCGCTGAGCCTGGCCTCCACGGCCACCTTGCCGTCGAGCACCCGCTCCAAGACCGCCTCCACCCTCGGCCACTCGACTGGACCGAAGGGGCTGTCCACCTTGAACTCCTCGCGGGCCATCCCCCCGTCGTGGGGGCGCACCGTCGCCTCCAACACGTCGAGCCCGGCGAGCGCCAGGGCGCCCGTGACCTTGGCCAGAAGCCCGGGCCGGTCGCCAACCACCACGACCAGGCGATCCCCCTCACCGTGCAGGAGCCTCCCCCGGTCGTCGAGCGCTCGGCGCTGCGCGGGGGTGAGCGAGGGCACCTCACCGACTCCCGGGAGGGTCTCGGGATCCTCGCCGCCGAGGGCGGCTTCCACCTTGGCGGCCAGCTCGTCCACCAGGCCGGCCTTCCAGTCGCTCCAGGCGGCGGGGCCCGTCGCTTGCGAGTCGGCGCTGGTCAGCGCCGCCAAGAGGCCGAGGGTTGAGGTCGACCCCACCGTGCGTGCCACCTTGGAGATCGTTCCGGGGTCGCTCAGGTCGCGCCGCACCGCCACATCGGGCAGCAGCAGGTGGTGGCGCACCATCTCGCACAGCACCTCCACGTCGTCGGCCCCGAACGACATCCTGCGAGCGATCCGCTCCACGAGCTCCACTCCCACCTCGGTGTGGTCGCCGGGGAACCCTTTGCCGATGTCGTGCAGCAACGTGCCCACCAGGAGGAGGTCGGGGCGGTCGACCTCGCCGACCAGCTCCGCGGCGTTCGCGGTGGCCTCGCAGAGGTGCCGGTCGACCGTGAAGGTGTGGTAGGCGTTCCGCTGCGGCTTGCAGCGCACGTCCGCCCACTCGGGCAGGATCCGCTCCCACACACCCATCTGGTCCAGAGCCTCCACCACCTCGATGGTCGCTGCGCCGCACGCGAGGAGCTCCACGAACAGCTCCCTGGCGCGCAGGGGCCACGGGTCGGGCAGCGGCGGGCTCTCGGCGGCCAGTCGCCTCAGGGTGCGCCTCCCGATGCGGGCCCGCTCCCGAGCGGCGGCGAGGCCCACCTCCAGCGGGAGCAGGGCATCGCCGGCCACGTCTGCCGACTCGAGGACCTCCACCACCCCTTCGCGCAGCACCACCTGCGGGGCCACCCGCTTGTCTCTGGAGAAGCGCCAGGTCACCGGCCCCTCCAACGAGGAATCGACCCTGTCCCACACCTCGTCGGAGGTCCACGAGATGCTCCGGGCCGCGCTGGAGAGCGCCCGCATCAGCTCGTCGGCATCGCCGTAGCCGAGAGCCGAGGCCACGGCGTCCTGCTGCTCGAGCACCAGTCGGTCCCCGGGACGCCCGGCCAGCCTGTGCAGCTCCACCCGCATGGAGAGCACCGTCTCGTACGAGCGGGCGAGCGCCGCGTCGTCACCTTCGAGCATCACCGAGCGAGCCGCCTCGGCCCACCTGATGGCGTGCACGTCGCGCAACCCGCCCCTGCCGTCCTTCAGGTCGGGCTCCAGGAGGAAGGCGACCTCGCCCGAGCGGGCGTGCCTCGCCTTCACGCTGGCGCTCAGCTGGCTCAGCCACCGCTTCGACCTCTTCACCCAAAGGGCCCGCGCACGATCGGCCAGGTCCTGCACCACGGCGGGGTCGCCCGCCACCAGACGGGTGGACAGCAGCGACGTGGCGGTGTCGAGGTCTTCGGACGCCAGCTTGAGAGCACCCCCGACCGTTCGCACCGAGTGGCCGAGCTTGTAGCCCTCGTCCCAGATCGGGTACCAGATCCGCTCGGCCACCGACCCGATGTCCGACCTGGCGAGGCGTGCTCCGTCCGCGTGGACCAGCACCAGGTCGAGGTCGCTGTGGGGGGAGAGCTCCGATCGGCCGTATCCCCCGACGGCAGCGAGTGCCAAGCCGTCGGCCGCCCCGACCTCGCGTTGGAACAGCTCGGCCAGCCAGGAGTCGACGCGGTCGCTGTTGGCTCGGCAGAAGGCCGCTCCAGACAGCGCTGGCTCGCTGTCAGGCCCTGTCGCAGGGGCCAGGTGGGAGGCTGGATCCGGCGCTGTCACCCCTGAATGATGCCCGAGAGCAGGACGAGGCGCGCAGTGCGTCGGGCCTGCGGCGGAGGGCTGGCACACTGGAGGGGTGGAGATGCCGACGAGGAGCGTGCGGGACGATTGCCGCCACTACTCCAGCCGCACCACGGCCACCGGCGACGTCTTCCAGCGCTGCAGGTTGGGCGTCAACGAGGAGATGCCGTTCGGATGCCCCGACGGCTGCCTGTTCTTCGAGCCCCGCTCGGTGAGCGACACCGGCTGGGCGCCCGGCGGCTAGCTCCAGGCCAGCCGCCGGGAGTCCCGTCGGCTCAGAAGTCCATGTCGCCGCCGGGCAGGGCGGGCGCCTTGTCGTCGGGCTTGTCGACCACGACGGCTTCGGTGGTGAGGAACAGGGCCGCGATCGACCCGGCGTTCTGGAGGGCAGACCGGGTCACCTTGGCGGCGTCGATGATGCCCGCAGCCACCAGGTCCTCGTACTCGCCGCTCGCGGCGTTGTACCCGTTGGAGCCCTCGAGCTCCCGGACCCTGTCGACCACGACACCGCCCTCCATGCCGGCGTTCAGGGCGATCTGCTTCAGCGGCTCCTCCAGTGCGCGGGCGACGATCCGCGCTCCCGTGGCCTCGTCGGTCTGGAGCCCCGCAGCTGCAGCCTCCACAGCGCTCTGGGCCCGAAGCAACGTGACGCCTCCACCGGCGACCACGCCTTCCTCGATGGCGGCCTTGGTGGTGCTGACGGCATCCTCGATGCGGTGCTTCTTCTCTTTCAGCTCCACCTCGGTGGCGGCACCGACCTTCAGCACGGCGACGCCTCCGGAGAGCTTTGCGAGACGCTCCTGGAGCTTCTCGCGGTCGTAGTCGGAGTCGGTGTTGTCGATCTCGGCCTTGATCTGGTTGACCCTGCCCGTCACGTCGTCGGGCGAACCGG
>CAZHBH010000018.1:0-35613 GCA_964530525.1 uncultured Rhabdothermincola sp.
CGTGGCCGTGTTCACCTGGCCGCCGCCGAGGTGCTTCACGTACACACCTCTGTCGGTGCCGGCGATGATCTCGGCGGGATCCTCACGGCCGGGCAACAGGTAGGTGTTCGTCATCCGGACCATCGGGAGGTGCTGGTAGCTCTGGCGCCTGCCGTTGCCCGAGCTCGCCCTTCCCTCCTTGCGGGCTCGGAGCAGGTCCCACATGTAGTCCGTGAGCACTCCGTCGTCGATGAGCACGTTGCGCGCTGCGGCATTCCCCTCGTCGTCGATCGCGTAGTTGCCCCACTCGCGGGCCATGGTCCCGTCGTCCACGACGGTCACGCCCTTGGCGGCGACCTGCTCGCCGACCCGACCCCGGAACACCGAAGCGCCCTTGCCCACCAGGTCGGCCTCCAACCCGTGGCCGCACGCCTCGTGGAACAGCACGCCGCCACCGCCGCTCGCTATGACCACCGGCATCTCGCCGGAAGGTGCCGGCCTGGCCGCGAGCTTCGTGAGCGCGCGATCGGCGGCCCTGGCGGCCAGCTCGTCGACGTCATAGCGATCGAACAGCTCCCAGCCCATCGTGTGGCCGATGCTCTCCCGGCCCGTCTGCATGCCGGTGTCGCCGGTGGCCACGCACGACACCGAGAACAGGCTGCGAACCACGTCGTCGGTGGCGAGCAACCCGTCGCTGTTGGCCACGAGGATCCGCCTGCGGCTGTCCCCGTAGTTCACCGAGACCTGGCTTATGGACGAGCCCCGAGCCCTCGCGGCGTCGTCGGCGCGCTGGAGCAGCGCCACCTTGGACGCCTTGGCGACGTCCTGCGGGTAGGTGAGCACGTCGGTGGCACCGGAGGCCCCGCTGGGCGTGAGGGAGATCTCCCGCACTCCCCCGCCACCCGAACGGGCGGCTGCTGCAGCCGCGCGGGCTGCTGCGCGGAGGCCCGGCTCGGAGAGGTCGGCCGTGTGGGCGAAGCCGGTGGTCTCGCCCACCACCACGCGCACCCCGGCGCCGCGGTCGCGCCCCGAGTTGAGCTCTTCGACCTTCCCGTCGTCGAGGTGCGCTGAGGTGGAGCGCTTGTCCTCCACGAACACCTCGGCGAAGTCGCCGCCGGTGCGCAGCGCTTCCCCTAGGACCCCGCCGACCACGCCCTCGTCGAGGAGAGGTCCGTCGTTGCCACGTTGGTCGATCATCAGCGGCCTCCTGGCGGCGGGTCGTGGGGTGGCGAACTGCAGCCGCAGGGGTGCTCGAGCCGCGGCTGGCCCCCAGGGTGCGGGGTTGCTTATGGTACCGGGATGCCAGTCACCCCAGGGATGAGCGCAGCAGCTGCGCTCGTCGTCTCCGAGGCCGACACCGCGATCGCGGCGCGCTCGGGAGCGGTCCCCACGCTCGCCACCCCGAGGGTCGTCGCCCTGTGCGAGGAGGCCTCCATGAACGCTCTCAACGGGGCTCTCGGCCCATCCGAGACCTCGGTGGGGATGCAGGTGCAGATCGACCACGTGGCGCCCACCGCCGTGGGCCACAGCGTGAGGGCCCAGGCGACCGTCGAGAAGACCAGCGGGCGCCGCGTCACGTTCACCGTCTCGGTCAGCGACGACCGGGGCCTGGTGGCTTGCGGCAAGGTCACGCGGGTCGTGGTCGACAAGGACCGCTTCCTGGAGCGAGCGAACGGCTGACCTTCCCGGAGCTTCCTGGGCGACCAAGGAAGCCGAGGAAGTCCTCAGAACGGCCGCCACATGGCGTTCCCGGGTCGCCGAACCTGTGGAACGGATCGCTTCCCGGGACGTAGGATGATCCTCTGCCTGCAGGCGCACGCGCCCGGGGCAAGGGAGCTGGAGGTGGAGCTGGGAATGCGCAGGCGGCGTTGGGTGATGCCGGTCCGAGTGGGCCTGAGCGTTGTCATGCTCGTGGTCCTCGTCGCCCGCATCCCGGACTTCGACTGGGACCAGCTGATCCCAAGGTGGGGCTCCGACACCGCTCTGTGGCTCGCCGGCGCGATCCTCCTCACCCTCGCCGCACTCGTCCTCGCCGCCCTGCGCTGGCAGCAGGTCCTCAGCGCGCTCGGCCTAAGGGAGCGGCTGCGCCGCCTCGTGCCCCTGTACTTCGCCGGCCAGTTCGTCTCCAACGTCCTGCCCACCACCATCGGCGGCGACGTGCTGCGGGTCCACCGCCTCTCGAAGGAGAACGGCCAGACGCCCAACACGTTCGCCTCGGTGGTCCTCGAACGCCTCACCGGGTGGCTCGTGCTCCCGCTCATCACCATCTTCGGGCTGATCGTGAACCCCGGCCTGCGAGAGCTGGGCACAGCCACGCTCCTCGCCGCAGGCATCGCGGTGATGACGCTGGCCTCGCTGGCCGGCGTCGTGTTCGTCGCCGACCACCCGAACCTGGGCGGGAGGTTCAGGGCCAAGCCCGACTGGCGCCGGTTCGTGGGCGCCGTCCACGTGGGCATCGACCAGCTGCGCCAGCAGCCCAAGGCGGCCCTGACCGTGATCGGGGTGGGCCTGCTCTACCAGTTCGTCCTCTGCGTGGCGGCCCTCATGGCAGCCGAGGCGATCGGCCTCACCAGCGTCGGGCTCACGCCCCTCCTCGCCTTCTTCCCGGCGGTCCTGATCGCGCAGGTGCTGCCCATAGGGATCGCGGGCCTCGGCGTGAGGGAGGGGGCCTTCGTCATCTTCCTGACGCCGCTGGGAGTCGCCGCCGAGATGGCGGTGGCGCTGGGACTGCTCCTGTACGTACTCAACGCTGGGGTGAGCCTGCTCGGAGCACCCGCCTTCGCCATCGGCTCTCGCCGTCCCCGGTCGCCCGACGCCGCTGCGTCCGCTCCCGCCCCGGTGGGCTGATCCGCTCCCGTCGCACGGCTTCCCCTGGCCCGGCCCGCCCGAGAGGCGTGTGGAAGGGGTCACGGGGGTGCCCTCGTGCCGGGCAGACGCACGGCGGTACGGTGGACCGGTGATCCTCGAGCGCATCTCCTCGCCGGCCGACCTGCGGGATCTGGGCACCGACGAGCTGGCCACGCTGGCCGAGGAGCTGCGGGCCCTCGTTGTCGAATCGGTCAACCGCCAGGGCGGGCACCTCGGCTCCAACCTCGGCGTGGTGGAGCTCACCATCGCGCTGCACCGGGTGTTCGAGGCGCCTGACGACATCATCTTGTGGGATACCGGCCACCAGGCGTACGTGCACAAGATGCTCACCGGCCGCAGCGCCGACTTCGAGAGCCTCCGCCAGGCCGGCGGCCTGTCGGGCTACCCCAGCCGGGCGGAGTCGCCGTACGACTGGATAGAGAACAGCCACGCCTCGACCATCCTCAGCTACGCGCACGGCCTCGCCACCTCTCAGCGATCGCTCGAGCCAGCGGACCGCCGCAGGGTCATCGCCGTGATCGGCGACGGCTCGATGACCGGGGGCATGGCCTTCGAGGGGCTCAACAACCTGGGCCACTCCGGGAGCGACTGCATAGTCGTGCTCAACGACAACGGCAGGTCGTACGCGCCCACCGTCTCGCGGTTGAGCGAGAGCCTGGCCCGGATCCGAAACAACCCGACCTACGTGCGCCGCCAGGCGCGCATAGAGAAGTTGCTGAGCGAGGTCCCCCTGCTGGGTGAGTCGCTGGAGCGCGCGATGGACGCCACCAAGGCCGCCATCCGCGAGGTGTGGGAACCACCCGAGTTCTTCGAGAGCCTCGGCGTGCGCTACGCCGGCCCCTTCGACGGCCATGACGTGGCCGCCCTGGAAGAGGCGCTTCGAAACGCGGCTCAGATCGAGGGACCCCAGGTCGTCCACGTGATGACCCAGAAGGGAAGGGGCTACGCCCCAGCCGAGAACGACCCCGTCAAGAGGCTGCACGACACCTCCTACGCCAAGCCCGGCAGCTACACCGCCGCGTTCACCGAAGCCCTCCTGAAGGAAGCGGAGGAGCACCCCCAGCTGTTCGCCATCACGGCAGCCATGCCCGACTCCACCGGCCTGCTCCCCTTCGCCGAACGCCATCCCGATCGCTTCCTCGACGTGGGCATCGCCGAGCAGCACGCTGTGACAGCTGCCGCCGGCATGGCCATGGGTGGCCTGCGGCCGGTGTTCGCCGTGTACTCCACCTTCCTCACGAGGGCCATCGACCAGGTGAACCTGGACGTCGGCCTCCACAGCCAACCCGTGATCTTCTGCATCGACCGCGCAGGAATAACCGGCGACGACGGGCCTAGCCACCACGGCGTGCTCGACATGGTCCTGCTGACGAAGGTGCCCGGGATGGTCGTGATGGCGCCCAGCTCCTACCAGGAGCTGGGCCAGATGCTGCACGACGCCATGGAGATCACGTCGGGACCGGTAGCGATCCGCTACCCCAAGACGATGGCCGTGCAGGCATCGCCAGACGAGGTGGGCCACGGGATGCGAGCCCGCCTGGCGAGGCAGGCCCAGGGCCGCGACGTGTGCATCATCGGCGTGGGCAAGATGCTCGCGCCGGCCCTCGAGGCGGCGGAGCTGCTGGCCGAACAGGGCCTCGACGCCACGGTGTGGGACCCGAGGGTGGTCAAGCCGCTCGACCCGGCCATGCTCGACGACGTGGCGCTGCACCCGTGCGTGCTCACCGTGGAGGACGGCCTGCGGGAGGGGGGTTTCGGTTCGGCGGTGGCAGACCAACTTCGAAGCTCCCCCTCGTCTCCTCGCGTCGAGGTGCTCGGCACACCGCTGGCCTACATCCCGCACGGCAACGCCGACGCCATCCTCGCCGAGCTCGGCCTGGATGCCGAGGGCATCGCAGCAGCGGCAGCTTCCCTGGTGCGCTCCGGGTCCTAGCTACGACCGCCAGCTGCCGGGAGGACTGCCTTGCCCTGGCGCCAGGCCCTACGGGTGGCCGGGATGGGCTCGGACCTGAGAGCGCTCAGGTCAGCCGAGGGGTCAGGTGTAGACGGGGAGTCAGGTGTAGAAGGGGTTGTCGCCCTGCGCGTGGTCCGTGGCGTCCACGATCTCGGTCACCTCGGGGATGGCCTCCTTGATGGCCACCTGGATCCCCTCACGAAGCGTCGCTGCCGAGAGGGCGCAGCCTTGGCAACCGCCACCCATGGTCAAGAAGACCGTGGTGTCCTCCACGCCGGCCAGGGCGGCGTACCCGCCGTGGGAGGCCAGTGCGGGGTTGATCTGCTCTGTGAGGAGCTGCTGGACCTTCTCGGCTATGTCTCCGGTCAGCTCGATGTGGCGCCCGGCGAGCGGGTTGGGCCGGTTCGGGTTGCGGATCACGAGCCCCGCTTGGCCTGGGCTGCTGGGGAGGTCGAGGACGGCGCCCGAGAGCTGGTCGACCGAGTCGAACGGGACGAGCACCGTGAGGCCGCCCTGCTCCGAGACGTGGTGGCCCTCGGAGGCTTCCGCCACGGCGTCGAAGCTCAGGTCGTACGCGTACTCGGGGCCGTTGACGCCGGTCACCTCCACCCGCAGGCCGAGCGTCTCGGGGTCTTCCTCGCCAGCGCGCAGCTCGAGGACCTTGGCTGTCGCCTCTGGCGTCACCGACAGGACCACGTCCGCCTCGACGGACGCGATCGCGGCCTCCTCGGTCTCGGTGGTGGTCGTGGTGGTGGTCTCGGATGGCACGCTTCGAGGGTACCCGCATCGCCGGCAGACCTGACGTTCTGCAGCCCCATCTGGGCCCCTCGGCGACCCAGGTCGACGGCCTCACCACCCGGGCCGGGCCCCGAGCGCGGGCCCCGGGCTCGAACCCCGGCCCCCGTGGTGCCTAGATTGCCCCGACGTGACGACGTTGGACGTGGCGAGCGCCGAGATCGCCAGTGCGGAGGCCCTCCGGGACCTGCGCCGGACCCGTCGCAGGAACCGGCTGGCAGACGTCCACTGGATCGATGCCCTCTACCGCGTCTACCTCGCAGCCCTCGGTGCCGGACTGCTGGCCCTCTTCGCCTCGAGCCGGCTTCCCGACGACCAGCTCTCGCTGGCTGAGGCAGCCGAGGTCGCAGACGTCGCCCCTGCGATCGTCGGCCTGGTGTTCGCCGTGGCGGTGGGGATCGGCCTGCGCTCCGGCGGCAGGGGCGGGCCCTTGGTGCTCGAGGCTCCGGTGGTGGCCCACGAGCTCGCCGCCCCGGTGCGAAGGCGAGACGTGCTGCGAGGCCCAGCCCTCAAGCAACTGCGCTTCCTGGCGTTCGCCGGAGCCGTGGTGGGCGCGATCATCGGCGAGGTCTCCGCCAGGCGCCTCCCCGTGAACCCGGCAGCGGCCATCGCGAGCTGTGCCACCACCTTCGCCCTGGTGGCGATGCTGGCCGCGGGGGCGGGGATGGTCATCTCGGGTCGGCGGATGAGGTGGTGGCAGGCCAACGTGGTGGCCGCCGTCGTCCTCGCCTGGTCGGGCATCGACGTGCTGGCCGGGCTCGCCACCTCTCCCCTCACGCACCTCGCAGAGCTCGCCTTCTGGCCCCTGGAGCTCCGCCCCGTGGCGCTCGTGGGCGCGGGGGTGGCGCTCGCCGTGGTGGCGCTGGGACTTCTGGGCATCGGTGCCATCTCCGTGGAGGCCGCTGGGCGCCGGGCGGGGCTGGTGTCTCAGCTGCGGTTCGCGGTGACGCTGCAGGACGTGCGCACGGTGGTGCTGCTCCGTCGGCAGCTCTCCCAGGAGAGGCCACGCAACAAGCCGTGGTTCCGACTGAAGCGGGGCCGTTCGCTGCCCCCCACCTGGCGCCGCGACTGGCAGAGCATCCTGCGCTTCCCCGCCGTGCGCCTGGTGCGCATGGCCCTGTTGGGGTTGGCTGCGGGGCTGGCCATGGGGGCCATGTGGCGCGGGATGATCCCGATGGTGGTGGTGGCCGGGCTGGCCCTCTACGTCGCCGGCTACGACGCTGCCGAGCCCATGGCCCAGGAGGTCGACCACCCGACCCGCTGGAACAGCTTCCCGATCGAGCCCGGGAAGCTCTTGCTGGAGCACGTTCCGGCGACGCTGTCGATGATGGTCCTCGTGGGCCTGTTCGCCTGCACCGGCTCCCTAGTGCTCACCCCCTGGGAGGTCGTAGTGCAGGTCGGCCCCGTGATGCTGCTGCCGGCGGCTGCCGGCGCCACCTTCGCAGCCGCTCTGGGGACCGCCCAGGGGGCACCCGACACCGCCAAGATGGTGGGGCTCGGGCCCGACATGATGGGCTTCTTCCTCATCGCCCGCCTGGTGGTGCCGCCGATGCTGGCGGTGCTCACCCTCCTCCCGGCGCTGGCAGCCGGAACCGACGCCGCCAACCTCAACATCGCTGCGGTGGCGAACTACGTGAGCTACCCGCTGTTCGCGCTGGTGGCCGCCTACATCTGGATGCGAACCCGCAAGCCCAAGCCGCTATGAGCTCCCGGAGAAGTCCCTCCTCGAGGTTTCCTGCTCTTGCCTGGGCCTTACCACCCACGCCCGCCCGCACGTCCCCGATCTCCTCGTCCCCGCACGGCGACTCGCCGCTGCCTGCCGGAAAGCCACCACGCCGATGACCTTCGCGATGCCAGCTCCACCTCCTCCCCCGGCCACGCATCCCGACGCCGCCCTAGAGGTGGCCGACCTGAGCAAGGACTACGGCGACGGCATGGGCGTGCACGACCTGGACCTGGTGATCGAGCCCGGCGAGCTGGTGATGCTGGTGGGGCCGAACGGCGCGGGGAAGTCGACCTTCCTCGGGCTGGCGGCGGGCACCCTGGAGGCGACGACGGGGCACGCCTACGTGAAGGGCGAGCCGGTCGGCTCGTCCGGAGCGCGCATCGCCACCTCCTACCTCCCCGACGCGCCAGTGCTCTACGACGACCTGAGCCTCGACGAGCACGTGGAGTACATCGCCCGGCTCCACAACACGAGCGACTGGGAGAGCTACGGCGACGACCTCCTCGACATGTTCAACCTCACAGAGCGGGTCGACGACCTGCCGTCGCGCTTCAGCAGGGGCCTGCGCCAGAAGACCTCCCTCATCCTGGGCCTCATCCGACCCTTCAGCCTGATGCTCATCGACGAGCCCTTCGTGGGCCTCGACACCCCGGGCCAGGAGACGCTCACCGAGGTGCTCGCCGACGTGGTGGAGCAAGGGGCCGCCGTGGTGTGCTCGACCCACCAGCTCGACCTGGTGCCCAAGGCCACCAGGTGCGTCGGCCTGCGCGACGGCGAGCTCGCATACGACGGCCCGGCCACCGTCGACAAGATCCGCTCCCTCGTGGGCGGCTGAGCCCTAGGGTCTGCGACGAGCCAGAAGAAGCAGGGGGGCGGGACGAGATGACACCCGAGCAGGCGGCGAAGGAGACGGGACGGGCGATCGCCAACGGGGGACGGGCACCGATCATGTGGCCCGAGACCTACGTGAGGGGTGCGGAGCTGGGGTTCGACGGCTTCGACTTCTACATGTACGGGCGCGGGGCGGCGCTGGGCTCGGTCGATGCAGACGTGGTGGCCGCCGCGATGGCGTTCTTCTCCCCCTCCACCGTGAGCAAGGCGTGGGAGGCGGGGCTCGCCGTGTTGCCACCCGACCAGGCAGCCCTGGAGTGGGCCGGGTGCATCCACGCCTGGGCCCGCGAGAACGTGCCCGACAGCTTCGATGCCGCACGCCTGGCGTCGCTGGCCGGACCGGTGATCGAAGGAGCCGGCGCCTGGTCGCTGCCCCTGTTCGCCGGCTGGCGCCGGCTCGCCGAGCCGGACGCCGACGATCCCAAGGCTCTGGCGGCGCATCGCCTGAACTCGCTGCGGGAGCTGCGGGGTGGCCTGCACGGGGTGGCGGTGCGAGCAGTGGGCCTGGCCCCCATCGAGGCGATCGTGGTCCACGATGCTTGGATGGGTTCCCTCTTCGGGTGGCCCGAGCCCTGGCCGGAGCCCGAGCCCTTCATGGAGGCCCGGCGCGAGGCCGAGCGCCTCACCGACCAGCTGATGGCGGAGCCTCTCTCGGTCCTGGGTCCCACGGAGCTCGCCGAGCTCTCCGGGCTCTTGAACGACCTCCATGCCGCCTGATCGGTGGGAAGGAAGCGCAACTGATCGTTAGATCGTGAGGTGGTCGTGCGACCCCGTTCGACCAGGGGAGATCCCCCGGGTGCGGACGTCTACGTCGCAGCGTCGGGGGACCGGATGTCAGGCGGGGGTGGAGGCCAGCTCGGGGCGGACGGGGTTGCGGCGGCGGTAGACGAGGAGCAGCACGATGGCCAGAAGCGGCTGGACGATGTCGCTCGGTAGCGCCCACACGTTGTCGGGTGCGGTGTTGTTGTCGTTGCCCACCCACGACATGAGGTGGCCTATCGCGTCTCCCCCGTACGAGAGGGTGAGCGCCACCACGGCTGCCGTCATCCAGTAGCCGCGCAGCTTCCGCCAGGCGCAGCCGACGCCGAGGACGCCGACGGCGATGTCGCCCCAGCCGACCTCCCACTGGAACATCGACTGCTCGTAGCCGATGCTCTCGGCGAGCTGGCCCGACAAGCCGCTGATGTGGCCTATGCCCCCGTAGATGGCCCACACGCCGCCGGCGACCAGCACCCAAAGCAGGTACAGCTCGACGGCTCTGCCCTCGCGGTGCCCGTGACGTCGGCGATCGACGAGGAGGTGGATGGTCGCGCCACCCAGGATGATCACCCACTGGATGGCGAAGAAGCCGATCGCTCCTGCTGTCTGCTCGGAGCCCTGGGGGTTGTTCACCGCTGCGAAGATGTCCACGCTGCCTCCTGCTCGTTGGCCAGCGGCCGCCTGACGGCGGAAGTCGCCGTTGAAGCTACCTGACTGTCGCCCTCCAGTTGTGGATGTAGCTCCAGGGGGGCGGGCTCTCAGCTCTGCGGGACCCGGACCGGCCCGGAGTGGATGTCGCAACCGGTTGGTACGTTCTCGCCATGGACGAACACGAGGTCGACGTCGTGGGCCGGGTCATCGGCACCGACGATTCCACCCCCCTGGAGTTCTGGGTTGGGGTCGACGGCGAGTCCTACCTGCAGCTCGACGACGTGGTGGCCCTGCGCAGGGTCCTCCCCACCGGCGAGGCGGTGAACATCTACGGCATCGTCTCGCAGGTCCGGGCGCGCCACGAGGGGGCGCGGTTCGACAGCGACGTGTTCCTCATCGCCGAGGGCCTGCTGCCCGCGGAGGTGAGCGAGGCCGCCCAGGTCGCCGCGACGAGGTTCGAGCCCGAGGTCTTCGTCCCCCCGCTCCCCGGGGAGCCGGCCAGGAAGGCGCACGGCGCCGAACGTGAGCAGGCTCTGTTCTTCGACTCCATGGACCGCAAGCTCCCCGCCGGCCTCTCTCGCGAGGACGAGCCCATCTTCATAGACCTCGACTTCCTCGACGGCACCCGTGGAGCCCACGTGAACATCTCCGGCATCTCCGGGGTCGCCACCAAGACCACGTACGCGACGTTCCTCCTCTACGGGTTGTTCACCTCGGGCGTCCTCGGGGCCGAAGCGGTCAACACCAAGGCGCTGGTGTTCAACGTGAAGGGCGAGGACCTCCTCTTCCTCGACCACGCCAACACCCAGCTCGACCCATCCGAGGCCGAGCGCTACCGCCGCCTGGGCCTGGAGCCCGGGCCCTTCCCCAGCGTCGGGGTGTTCGCGGCCCCACGCAAGGGGGATCCCTCTGCGATACCCGACGTGGCCAGCCGGACCCTCGGGGTCACGTCGTTCTTCTGGACCATCGAGGAGTTCTGCGCCCAGGAGCTCCTCCCCTTCCTCTTCGCCGACGCCGAGGACGACAGGGCGCAGTACACGCTGGTCATCCAGAACGTCACGGCTGCCTTGCGCGCTGGAGCAGAGCCCGCAGGCGAGGGGGCGGTTCGCATCGACGGCTCGCCGCCGGTGCGAACCTTCGGCGACCTGGTCGAGCTCATCGACACGAAGCTCGATCCCGACGACCTCGACTACGAGAGGTGGGCGGGCAGGGCCATCGGCCAGGGCACCGTCAACGCCTTCGTGAGGCGGCTGCACGGAGCTGTCCGCCACGTGAGCCACCTCGTGAGGGCGGACGTGCCCAAGCCCGCCAACCACCAAGTCGACCTCGACCGCAACCAGGTGACCGTGGTGGACCTGCACAACCTCAACGACCGCGCCAAGCGGTTCGTGGTGGGGGTGGTGCTGCGCAAGGCGTTCGAGGCGAAGGAGCGCTCGGGCCAGGCGAGGCCCCTCCAGCTCGTGGTGCTCGACGAGCTCAACAAGTACGCCCCACGCGAGGGCTCCAGCCCCATCAAGGAGCTGCTGCTCGACGTGGCCGAGCGAGGCCGTTCGCTGGGGATCATCCTCATCGGCGCGCAGCAGACGGCTAGCGAGGTGGAGAGGCGCATCGTGGCGAACTCCGCCATACGGGTGGTGGGTCGCCTCGACCCCGCGGAGGCGGCCCGCAGCGAGTACGGGTTCCTCCCCCAGGTGCAGCGGCAGCGCTCCACCATCATCAAGCCCGGCACCATGCTGATGGCCCAGCCCCAGCTACCGGTACCGCTCGTGCTGCAGTTCCCCTTCCCAGCGTGGGCGACACGTGCGAGCGAGGCGGGGGCCAACCCGGCCGCCTCCCACCAACCCACGGACCCCTTCGCCGGCCTCCCGTCGTGATCGCGTCGCACCTCGCTCTGGCCGCCGGCGACGGGCCGCGGTCGCGCCAGGAGCGGTGCCGATGAAGCTGCTCCACACGGCCGACTGGCACGTGGGCAAGACCGTGCGCGGTGCGAGCCGGGCCGATGAGCACGAGGCCGTGCTCGCCGAGATCGTCGGGATCGCCGAGCGCGAGGCGGTGGACCTGGTGCTGGTGGTGGGCGACCTCTTCGACACCGCAGCCCCCACGCCCACCTCGGAGCGCATCGTGTACCGGGCCCTGCTCGACCTGGCGGCCGACGATCGTCAGGTGGTCGTGGTGGCCGGGAACCACGACAACGCCCGACGCCTCGAGGCCATAGCGCCGGTCTTCGAGCCTGCCGGCATCCAGATCGCCACCAAGGTGGTCCCCCCCGAACGAGGCGGGGTGCTCGCACTGGAGGTGGGTGGAACCGCAGTGCGCCTCGCCCTGCTCCCTTTCCTCTCGCAACGTCACGTCGTCGGGGTGGACGAGCTGATGGCCGCCGAGCGCGACGAGCACGCGCAGAGCTACGACGACCGGGTGCGCCGGATACTCGAGGCGCTTTGCTCGGGATGGGACGAGCAGGCAGCGGGCGCTGAAGCGACGGCAGGGTCCCCGGCGGTGAACGTCGTCGTCGCCCACGCTCACGTGGCGGGTGGCGTGACCGGTGGCGGCGAGAGAAGCGCTCACACCATCTTCGACTACGCAGTGTCACCCCTGGCGTTCCCCTCCACCGCCCACTACGTGGCGCTGGGCCACCTGCACCGCACCCAGCGCGTGGAGGGACCCACCCGCATCTGGTATCCCGGCTCGCCGCTGCAGATGGACTTCGGCGAGGCAGATGACACCAAGAACGTGCTGCTGGTGGAGGTGGAGCCCAACCGACCCGCCGACGTGAGGCCCCAAGAGCTGGCCTCGGGGAGGAGGTTCCGCACCGTTGCCGGGACGTTGGCCGAGCTGGCAGAGCTGGCGGCGAGGGCCGGTCGGGCCGACGACGACGGGACCTGTTCCGTGCAGCCGGGCCTCGACCACCTTCGGGTCGTCGTCGCCGAGCCGAGCCGAGTGGGCCTCGCCGATGAGGTGCGGGCGCTGTTCCCCACGGCTGTCGAGGTGCGGGTGGAGCCCCCGGAGGGCACGACGCGGGCCGAGCTGCCAGATCCCGGTGTCGACCAGCGCAACCCCACGGAGCTCTTCGCTGGCTACCTGGCCGACCGGGGGATAGACGACCCGCGTCTCGGCGCTCTGTTCGGAGAGCTGCTCCAGGTGGCCTCGGAGCAGCCAGGGGGACCCGCATGAGGCCTGAGCTGTTGGAGCTGGAGGGCTTCACGGCCTTCCGCGAGCGCACCACGGTCGACTTCTCCGGCGCCGACCTCTTCGCGCTGGTCGGTGCCACGGGCGCCGGCAAGTCGAGCGTCGTCGACGCCATCTGCTTCGCCCTCTACGGCGTGGTGCCGCGCTACGACGACCGCCGGCTGGTGGCGCCGGTGATCAGCGAGGGGGCGCTGGAGGCACGGGTGCGGCTCGACTTCAGCGTGAACGACGTGCGCTACTCCGCCGTGAGGGTGGTGCGCGCACAGGTGGCCAAGAGCTCGGGCCAGCGCGGTGGCGCCACCACCAAGGAGGCCAGGTTGGTCCGGCTCGTCGCGCCCGAGCGGAGCGGTCTGGGGGCTCCGACCGGCAGCGGTGGCGACCGTGGTGACGAAGGCGAGGACGACCAGGGCGGGCCAGGGCGGGACGAGCCTCGCCACGAGGTGCTGGCGGGCACGGCGGACGAGCTGAGCGCGGCGGTGGAGGAGCTGCTGGGTCTGTCGTTCGCTCACTTCACCACCTGCGTCGTCCTGCCCCAGGGCGAGTTCATGCGGTTCCTGCACGCGAAGCCCGCCGATCGCCAGAGCCTCCTGGTGGAGCTGTTGGACCTCGGCCTCTACGGGCGCATGCGCTCGCTCGCCAAGGAGAGGGAGATGGCGGCCAGGACGCGCCGGGAGATGGCCGAGCGGCAGCTGACGGACGCCACTGCTGCGGCCGACCCCACCCGGCTGGCGAGCGCCGAACGTGCGATCGCAGCGCTGGCCGAGGTGCTCGACGACATCGACGAAGCCCAGGACAGGCTCGACGAGCTGGCCAAGCAGGCCGAGGTGGCCATGGAGACCGCTCGTGCCGCCAGGGCCGACGCCCAGGCGGTGGCGGCGATCTCGCCGCCCGACGACCTCGCAGAGCTGAGCGAAGCGGTGGGGGCGGCCCGGTCCGCCGTGGAGGAGGCCAGCCGCGCGGAGGACGAGGCGAGCTCGGCGTCGGAGGCGGCAGAGGTGGCACTGACGTCCATGGCGGACCGTGGGGAGCTGGAGGCCCTGGGCTCAGCGCACGCCGAGCGACGCGACCTCGCCGAGCGCATCGCGAGGGGCGAGGAGGTCGTCAAGGGGGCACGAGCGGCACACGACGAGGCCCTGGACGCGCTGGAGTCGGCCAAGGCCGCTTCCGCCGAAGCGGACTCGCAGCTCGACGCTGCCCGCCGCTCCCGGGCGGCCCACGAGCTGGCCCTGGGACTGCGCCCGGGTGACGACTGCCCCGTGTGCGGCAACGAGGTGGAGCACCTCCCCGAGCACGACGACTCGGGGCTCGCGGAGGCGATGCGCCGGGCAGACGAGACGAAGGTCTCACGGGACAAGGCCGAGACCGGGCTGCGCAAGGCCGAGGCAGAGCTGGCGCGCCTGGAGGCGCACCTGGCCCAGCTGCTCAGGCAGGCCGAGGAGCTGGATGCCCGCCTCGCCCGAGGCCCCGCCGCCGAGCAGCTGCCAGCGATGCTCGACGAGCTCGGCGCCGCCGAGCAGGCACGAGCCAGGGCCCGCAAGCAGGTGACCGCGGCGCGCGAGGCCCGCAGGGCCGCGGAGCAGCGGTTCAGGGAGGCCGAGGAGAGGCGTACCCGAGCGGGACAGGCCCTGGCTGCCACCCGGGATCCCGTCGCCTCCCTGGGACCCCCTGTGCCCGAGGGCCGCTCGATCGCAGACGACTGGCAGGCCCTGGTGGCTTGGGCTCGGGAGCAGGAGCCCGACCTACGAGCTCGAGCAGACGACGCCGACCGTGCGGCTGTGACCGCCCGCGCTCAAGCGGAGGAGCTCGCCGGCCGGCTCGCGAAGAGGGCAGCCGAGGCCGGAGCCCTCGTGGAGGACCGCCTTCTGCGCGACGCCGTGGTGGACCGCCTCGGGGAGCTGCGCTCGGAGGCCGACGCCCTCACCAGGGCCATCGCTGCGGTGGACGAGCTGAAGGCCGAGCGGAAGAGCCAGGCCGAGACCGAGGCCGTCGCAGCCGCGCTGGCTCGCCACCTGAGCGCCACGGGGTTCGAGAAGTGGGTGCTCGACGAGGTTCTACTGCGTCTCGTCCACTCGGCCACCGGCGTGCTCCACGAGCTATCCGGCGGCGCGTACTCGCTCACCCTCGATCCCAAGACCTCGAACTTCTGCGTGATCGACCACTCCAACGCCGACTCGGTGCGGTCGGCCCGCACCCTCTCCGGTGGCGAGACCTTCCTGGCGTCGCTGGCCCTGGCCCTCGCCATGGCAGAGCAGGTCGCCCAGCTGGCGCCGGGGGGCTCGGCACGCCTGGAGTCGATGTTCCTCGACGAGGGGTTCGGCACGCTCGACGCCGACACCCTCGACACCGTGGCTGCCGCCATCGAGGAGCTCGGGGCTCGGGGGCGCGTGGTGGGCCTCATCAGCCACGTCCCGGAGCTGGCAGAGCGCCTCCCCGTTCGCTTCGAGGTGCGCAAGGGTCCCGCGGGCTCCACCGTGGAGAGGGTCGACCGATGAGGTTCGCCGTGGAGAGCTGGGCGCCCGAGTACGGGGCTCCGGTGGGAGACGAGGCGATGGCCGAGGCCGAGGCCCCGGCGGACGTGGACGTGGAGGTGCCCGCTGCGAGCTGGGACGCCCGGTCGCCAGGGCCCCAGGCGCGTCGGCTCGACTCGCTGCTGTTCGTGGACGGCGTGAGGCGCATCGAGGCCCACCTCTGGATCACGGGAGACGACGGGGTAGCCCGTCACGGCATCTGCGCCTCCTACGCCGCCGGTGCCGTGCGTTGCGACGGAGCCGCCCGGCTCGTGGATGCGCAGGTGCGCAGGGGCCTCTTCTGCGCCTCGGAAGGTGCGGGACCCCTCGCCACCCGCCACGGGACCTTCGACCTGCACGTCTCCGTCGACGACGATCCCGTGAAGCTGTCGCTGCTGCTGCAGGCGCGCATGGGAGACCTCGAGGCCCAGGTGACCCGGTCGGCCTGCGAGCACGAGGGCCCGACGGCGGTGGTGGTGGTGGACGGACCCCTCAAGGTGGCTCACCGGGAAGGGCCGATGGTGGGCTACGTGAAGACCCACCGCCAGAGCTACGGGCCACAGGTGGTGCGAGACGTGATCGCCCAGCTCGACACCGGGCAGCGCACCCCGCTCCTGCTGGTGGGCGAGCGCCAGCCACGCTTCACCTGGTACCTGCGCCTCCCCACGGGGGCGGACCACGCATGGGCTGGCGTGGTGCGGTTGGAGACGGCGGCCGAGCTCCCCGTGGCCGACGTGGCGTCGCTGGCCGACGACCTCTGCCTCACGCTCCCGGCGTACTCGTCGGTGGCCCACAAGGACCCCCGAGCCCCCCAGAACCTCGTACCGATCGGAGGCCTCGAGCGCGAGCTCAGGCGTCGGATGGGCGACCAGGCGCTCATCTTCCGCGCGTTGCAGCAGGCCGCTGCACGTCCGTCGGGCACGCCGACGAGGATCTAGGGTCCCGGAGATGAGCGACGAAGCGAGCGAGGCACCGGTTACCTGCGAGATCCGCGATGGCGTTGCCATCGTGAGGATCGACGACGGGAAGGCGAACGCCCTCGGACATCGGGCGATCGGTGAGCTGAACGCCGGCCTCGATCGTGCAGCGGACGAAGGTGCCGCCGCTGTGGCGATCCTCGGCAGGCCGGGGAGGTTCTCCGCGGGCTTCGACCTCGCCACCATGCGTGCCGGGATAGGCGAGGCCAGGGACCTCCTCAGGGTCGGGGGGGAGTTGGCTCTTCGCCTCTACTCCTCCCCCGTGCCCGTGGTGCTCGGCGTGACCGGCCACGCCCTGGCCATGGGGGCCATCCTCCTGCTCAGCGCCGACGTGCGCATCGGCACGAGGGGCGACTTCAAGATCGGTCTCAACGAGGTGGCCATCGGCATGCCGGTCCCAGGCTTCGCCGTGGAGCTCGCCCGTGCCCGCCTCTCGCCCCGGCACCTCACCTATGCCGTGAACCTGGCCACCGTCTACCACCCGGAGGGGGCCCTGGCCTCCGGGTACCTCGACGAGCTGGCCGACGCCGACCAGGTGGAGGGAGCCTCCGTGGCGCGGGCCCAGCAGCTTGCGGAGGGGCTGCGCCCCGATGCGTTCCGCGCAACCCGCGCAACGTTGCGCGACGAGCTCACCTCACGCCTCCGCTCCAGCCTCCAGGCCGACCTCGAGGCCTTCACAGTCGAGCTGTGATCGAACCGGCAGCCACCCCTTGCTGCTGGCCCGCAGATCCTGATTACTTTTGACGAGAGGTCTACTGTGGTGGTGTGACACCAACGCGCAAGCAGACGACACGGGCTCGTCGCTCCGTCAACGAGCCCCGCAAAGCCCTCCACGCCTACCTGAGCGACGAAGCTCACGAGACCTGGCACGCCCTCGCCGCCGAGTACGGGGTCAGCGTCTCGGGCCTCCTCGAAGCCATGGCCCCCGACCTGGTGGCCAAGGGCGCCTCGACCCGCTACGACGCCACGATCAAGCGGGCGCGCAAGGTGGACGTGGAGCGCCGCAGGCGCTGACTCGATGTGGCGACACCGTGAGCCACACGGGGTCGCCGCAGAGCTAGCGCTTCCGTCGGCGACGCAGGACGAGCCAAAGGGCCGTCAGGCCGACGAGGGACGCGACGGCAGCGATGGCCGCCTTGGGGATGGCGCGAGCACCTACCTGCGCACCGCTCCCCGTTCGCTCGCTCGCCGACACCTCCACCGCTGGCTTCGCGACGCCGGGCTCGCCGGGCGTCGCAGCCTTGGGGCCCTCCTCGGGTTCGGCGGGCTGGGGAGCTGCCACCCCTTGGAGGATCGCCTCCACGGGTGCTGGCTCGCTCTCGGCCACCTCGGGCCTGGTGCGCGATCGTTGGGGGTCGTAGGGCATCTGGGCTCCGGCTCGTTCTCTCAGCTCTCGGGTGACGTCTCCGCCATCGGCGTGCTCGACGTGGGCTCGCCGATCGTGGGGGTGCGGGGCTGCTCGATCGCGACGGGCAGCAGGCGGGCGAGCAGCTCGCTCAGCTCTTCTGCCGCCTCTGCCGCTCCCGCCCGGTTGCCGAGGCCGCCCACGGGCAGCGACTGGGCAGAGGCCTCTGCCACCGCCACGCGCTGGTGGATGGGCGGAAGGACCAGATCGCCGTAGCGCTCCACGAGCTGTTGGTGCCAGTACCGGGCGTCGCGCGTGCGACCGAGGCGGTTCACCACGATGCCCGCCACCTCCAGCTCGCCTTCGCGGCGGGCCCCTATGCGCTCCACCGTGCGCAGTATCTGCTCGACCCCGTCGGAGGCCCACGCGGCGGGCTCTGTGACGATGAGGGCCTTGTCGGCAGCGAAGAGCCCGTTGACGGTCAACAGGCCCAGCGACGGCGGGCAGTCGATGATCACCAGGTCGGCGTCGACCCCCTTGAGGGCCACCCGGAGGCGGTCCTGTGCGCCGATGGGGTCGGTGGCGAGCTGGGGCTCCCGAGCCGCCAGCCCCGGCGAGCTGGGTGCCACCCTGGGAGGGGGGCCCAACCCTGCCGGCCACCCCGAGGTGTGGATCACCTCTGCGAGCCCACCGGGCTGGTCGTCGGCCAGGGCGCGGTCGACCGTGTGGGCCGGGTCCCAGACCGCGAGGCCCGTGGTGGCGTTGGCCTGCGGGTCGAGATCGATCACGAGCGCCTGCAGGCCCGCTGACGATGCCGCCGAAGCCAGGCCTAGGGCGATGGTGGTCTTGCCGACACCACCCTTCTGGTTGACCACGGCGATCTTCATCACGGTCGCCAAGGTAGTGCAACAATCGTTGGTCATGGCTGGGAAGAGCGGGGTGGGCGTGGGGAGCAGAGCGCCGGACTTCACGCTGCCGGACCAGCACGGACAGCCCGTCACGCTGGCAGATCTACGGGGTGGCTGGGTCGTCTTGTACTTCTACCCTGCCGACGACACCCCCGGCTGCACGCGGGAAGCCTGCTCGTTCCGCGACAGCCACGAGGACTTCGTGGACGCCGGGGCGAGGGTGCTCGGGGTGAGCAGCGACTCGGTCGCCAAACACGAGCGCTTCGCCGACAAGCACGGACTGCCCTTCACCCTGCTCGCCGACGAGGGAGGGGAGCTCCGCTCGGCCTACGGCGTCCCCAAGTCGCTGGGAATCCTTCCGGGGCGGGTGACCTACGTGATCGATCCCGACGGCATCGTCCGAAGCGTCTTCAACTCGCAGCTCCAGCCGACGCGCCACATCGCCGAGGCGCTGCGGGCGATCGAAGCCGGCTGACGCCCGAGCAGGGAAACCGCCGCAGGACGCGAACAGGGGGCCCGTCCGAAGCCGGGCCCCCTGTTCGTCTCGATTCCGATGGCCTCCGAGAGGCCTGCGCGCTCCCCTAGGAGACCGGGTTGGCGCAGGAGCCTGCCGTGAGCGTCCCGGGCTGGCTCGGGTCGGCAGCCGGCTGCCAGGTGGCGGTGGCCACCCACTGGTCGCCCGAAGCCGTGCTGCAGATCGACCAGAACGTGAACGGCCCGGAGGTCCTGTCGCCCTGTGCGTCCAGCTCTATCGTGCCGGTCACCCCGACGTAGCCGTCGGCGGCGTTCACGAAGTCGGTGCGGAGGGTGTCGACGCCCGATCCCACACCAGCTGCCAGGATCGCGTTGACGGCCACGTCGAAGGCGTCGTAGGCGGCGAGGGCGAAGGCGTCGGGCTCGTGGCCCGCCATCTGGGCGATCTCCGCGATCAGCGCTGCCTCGGCCTGGGTCTGCTCGGGCGGAAGCGACAGCAGCGGGTTGGGGTAGCCGCCCACGGCCATGGCGAACGCCGCGCTACCAGGAGTGGAGAGGAGCACGGTGGAGCGCGCAGAGCCGTCGCCGCCGTACCACCGAACGCCCTCGGGCCAGCCGCCGTCCATCGAACCGGCAGCAGCGAAGATGTCGGCCACCTCCTCGAACCCAGCGAGGTAGACGCCCACCTGGGCCGGCCCCGCGGCGCTGGTGGCCGCGCTCACCTGCTGCACCACCTGCTGGAGGGTGTCGGTGAAGTTCGTGGTGCTTGGCTCGTAGATCACGCCCTCGCTCACGGTGATCCCCTGGGCGGAGGCGATGGAGCCGACCGAGTCGGCCAGGCCCTGGTTGCCGCGGTCGTTGCGCCACACCGGCACGACGGAGGTGATGCCGTCGGCGGCGAGGAGGTCGACCATGGCGCGACCCTCGACCCGATCGTTGGGCACGAAGCGGTAGACGTTGTCGTCTGCGGCGAGAGACGAGGCGGTGCTGCCCTGCGAGACCACCAGGACGCCCCGGTCGGTCGCCACCTGCTCGATGGCGGCCACCTCGGAGCTGGACTGCGGCCCGATGACGATCTCGGCTCCCCAGTCGGCGAGGCGCTCGAGCGCTGCCACCGCCCTGTCGGGCTCCTGCTCGGTGTCCTCCACCTGCAGCACGACCCGCGTGGGCTCACCCGCCTGCTCGAACTGCTGGTTCCAGCGGGCTGCCGCTATCTCGAGAGCAGCCTGGCTGGAGGTGCCGAGCGTGGAGCCGTCGCCGGTGACCGACAGCAGTGCGCCGATGCGGATCTCGTCCGCCGAGCGCGGCGTGGTCGTGGCGGTGGCCTGGCTGGTGCCCGTGGCGCTGTCGTCGCTGTCGCTGCTGCAGGCGGCCACGCCTAGCACGAGCAGGGCCGCTGCGAGCAGAGCCACAAGCCTCGTGCCGGCTCCCACACGCCGGCCGCTTCTATCAGGGTTCACATTGCGAAGCATCACACTCGCCCCTCTGGTCCCGTGGGACCGTTGTTCGGCAAAACCGGCAGCGAGCCTATAGGACGGGGCACACTGACACCGTGGGACTGAGGGACGTGCGCCGCCGGCTCACCGCCAGCGTCGCCCAACTCGACCGCACGAGGCTGCAGGAGCGCTACCAGGGCATGGGCCTCACCCCCATCGCGGAGGCTCCCACGCGGACGCCGGTGAGGATCGGCGGCGAGGTGAAGGAGACGCGCGTCGTGCCCCGGGCAGGATCACCGAGCCTGGAGGTGATCGTCTCCGACGGCACGGGCCGGGCGACCGCCGTGTTCAGCGGCACCAAGGCCATCGCTGGCATCAACCTGGGCGAGGGGCTGCTGCTTGAGGGCGTTCCCCGGATGGAGAAGGGCCGCCTGATCCTCCTGAACCCGGCCTACACGCTCGCCTAGCCCCGAGACGGCCCCTAGGCGCCGATCGGGGCAGCGGGATCCGGACCCACGAGGATCTGGCGGATCTCCTCTTCGTTCTCGTCGCTCAACAGGACCAGCACCTCGTCGCCCACGTAGAAGGGGGTGTCGCCCCGGGGGACCACGACGTGGTCCTGGCGGAGCACCGCCACGATCGAAGCAGAGCGAGGCAACCTCAGCTCCTGGATCTCCCTGCCGACGGCAGGTGATCCCTCGGCGAGGGTCACCTCCGAGAGGCGCACCCTGCCGCCCTCGAAGGCGAGGAGCCTGACGAAGGTCCCCACCGACACCGCCTCCTCCACCAGCGCCGTGAGCAGGTGGGGTGTCGAGACGGCCACGTCGACACCCCAGCCCTCGTTGAAGAGCCACTCGTTGGAGGGGTTGTTCACCCGGGCCACCACCCGTGGGACCCCGAACTCCTGCTTCGCCAGAAGCGAGACGACCAGGTTGTCCTCGTCGTCACCCGTGACCGCCACGACCACGTCGGCGGTCTCGGGGTGGGCTCGCATGAGCTCGGAGACCTCGCAGGCGTCCGCCGTGAGCCAGGTGCATCCCGCGGGCTCCCCCTTCGCCTGCATCTCCGAGACCCGCTCGGGGTCGACCTCGACGATGAGCACCTCGTGGCCGTCGCGCCTCAGCTCGCTTGCGATGTAGGTGCCCACGTTTCCACCCCCCACGATGACGACCCTCATCGAAGACGGCCCCCGCTCGACACCGAAGCGGTCCCGCCGGCGCCGCTCGTAGGGGTGCTCACCGGCCCGCCTCGGGCAGAGGGGCCTCGAACATCGCGTCGAGGCGGTCGAGGGCGTCCCCCGCTACCGCCATCCAGATCACGTCGCCCTCCTGCAGGAGGAGATCCGCAGTGGGCACGCGAGCTGTGCCCAGCCTCCCCAGGGCCGCCACGCGAACGGCGCCTTCCAGCTCGACCTGCGAGACGGGACGCCCCGCCCAGCCAGGTGGGACCCTGCGCTCCACCAGGCAAGCGCTCGCCGAGGGGTCTATCCACTCGACGCCCGAGGCATCGGGCAGCACGCGGCGCATCACGCGCTCGATGGTCCACTGCACGGTGGCGACCGTGGGTATGCCCACCCGCTCGTAGATTGCCGCCCGGCGCTGGTCGTAGATGCGCGCGACGACCCTTGCCACGCCGAAGGCCTCGCGGGCCACACGCGCCACGACGATGTTCGAGTTGTCGCCGTTCGTCACCGCGGCCAGCGCGTCGGCCCGCTCGATGCCCGCTTCACGCAAGCGATCGCGGTCGAAGCCCACGCCCTGGATCGTCTTGCCCTTGAAACCTGGAGGAAGCCTGTGAAAGGCCTCACTCTTGCGATCGATCACGGCCACCGAGTGACCCTGGTCTTCGAGCATCCCCGCGAGACCTGAACCCACCCGACCACAGCCCACCACGACGACGTGCACGAGCGCGCATCCTAAGAACGAGCGGAGGCAGGCGCACGTCCTGAGCGCCGAGAGGACGCGTGACTAGATTTCCCCAGGTCCGGTCAGCGCACTCCCAGTTCCGAGGCCTCCATGTACTCAGCCCTCAAGCGCCTGGTGGTGGGGCCACCCATCGCCAGCAGCGAGGAGCACCGCACTCGCCTGGGAAGGCCGACCGCCCTGAGCGTCTTCGCGTCAGACGCGATCTCCTCCACGGCGTACGCCACCGAAGAGGTGCTGCTGGTGCTCATGCCCGTGGCGGGCATGGCGGCCCTGAGCGACCTGGTCCCGCTCTCGATGGTGGTCTGCGTGCTGCTGGCGGTGGTCATCTTCAGCTACCGCCAGACGATCTTCGCCTACCCGAGCGGCGGGGGCTCGTACGTGGTGAGCCGAGAGAACCTCGGTACGGCCCCGTCGCTGGTGGCCGGTGCCGCACTGCTCGTGGACTACACGCTCACCGTGGCCGTCTCGATCTCCGCCGGGATAGCAGCCCTCACCTCTGCGATCGTCGCCATGCGGCCGTACCGAGTCGAGCTGTGCATCGCCGCCCTGATCATCATCATGATGGCCAACCTGCGGGGGACGAAGGAGTCGGGTCGCCTCTTCGCACCTCCCGTCTACGCCTACATCCTCAGCCTCGTCCTGCTCATCGGCTACGGGCTCTTCCGCGTCTACTTCGGCGACCTGGGCCCGATGCCCTTGAACCTCGACGCCCTGAACGAGCTGGCGGCGCACGGCGAGGGGTTCGACCCGAGCGGTGACCCGATGTTCCACGCCGTCGGGATCTTCCTCCTCCTCAGAGCCTTCTCGTCGGGAGCGGTCACCCTCACGGGGATCGAGGCGATCTCCAATGGGGTGCCGGTCTTCAAGAAGCCCGAGTCGCGCAACGCAGCCTCCACGCTCGTGACCATGGGGATCATCCTCGGGACCGCTTCGGTGGGCATAGCCGTGCTGGCCAACAAGCTCCGGCCGGTCGTGCTGGAGCCGACCAGCGAGCACTACGAGACGCTCTTCTCGATCATGGGCCGCTACGTCTACGGCGACAGCAGCCCCCTCTACTTCATCTTGCAGTTCGCGACGTTCGCCATCCTCGTGCTCGCCGCCAACACGGCGTTCGCCGACTTCCCCCGAGTCACCTCGATCATCGCCCGCGACGGATACCTGCCTCGGCAGCTAGCCAACCGCGGCGACAGGCTCGTGTACTCCAACGGCATCATCCTCCTGTCGCTCATAGCCGGCCTGCTCATCTGGTCCTTCGGCGGCGACACGAGCGCCCTCATCCCCCTCTACGCGGTGGGCGTGTTCCTCGGGTTCACCCTCTCGCAGACCGGCATGGTCTTCCACCACCGTCGGCTGAGGGAGAGGGGTTGGCGGCTGCACCAGGCGGTCAACGGAGTGGGAGCCCTGGCGACGCTGCTGGTGCTCGTGGTGGTGGTGGTCTCCAAGTTCACCATCGGTGCATGGATCCCGGTGGTGCTCATACCGGTGATCGTCGTGGTCTTCCGTGCGATCCACCGCCACTACAAGCGGGTGGCGGCCGCCATGGAGGTCCCGGAGGGCTACCGCTCGCTGCGCCACCGGCACACGGTGATCGTGCTGGTGGGTCGCGTGAACAGGGGCGTCCTCGACGCCATCACCTACGCGCGCTCCCTGGCCCCCGACAGGCTCATCGCCCTCACCGTCGTGCACGACGACGACCAGCAGAGGGCCATCAACCAGCAGTGGGACGACTACAACCTCCCCGTGGAGCTGCGCACCGTGTACTCCCCCTACCGGGAGCTGTCCGAGCCAGTCATCGAGTTCATCGACGAGCTCGACAGGGAGTGGCCAGACGACATCGTCACGGTGATCGTGCCCGAGTTCATCCTCAGCCACTGGTGGGAGCAGCTCCTGCACAACCAGAGCGCCCTCGTGCTGAGGAGCCGCCTCCGCCTCCGCCCCAACACCATCGTCACCGCCGTGCCGGTGCACCTGGACGATGCCCCAGCCCGGTACTGATGCCGGCGGGGGCGGCGAAGCCGCCCAGGCGGGCCTGCCCCTGGCTCCCCTGGCTTCCACCGTGGTGCTGGCTGCCATCACCGGCTACGTAGACGCCTACGCCTACCAGTTCCTGTTCGGGACGTTCCCGGCGAACCAGAGCGGCAACATCGTGCTCCTGGGGATCGCCATCGGCCAGGGCGAGTGGACCGACATGCTCACCTGCTTGGTGGCGGTGCTGGGCTTCGGCGTGGGCGTCGCCGCGGGTGTGGCCCTCGGAAACCGGGCCAGCTCGCCCGCCTACCCGCGCACGCGCTGGGTGTTGCTCATCGAGCTGGTGGTCCTGGTCGCGATCACCGTGATCATCGGCGTCACCGGCGAGGGCCGAGCTCCCATGCAGGGTCCAGGAGCGCTCGCGCTGCTGGCGGGCGCCGCCTTCGCCATGGGCGTGCAGACCCCGGTGATAGTGCGCACCTATGGGGTACCGACCCCCACCACCTACATGACCGGCTCGGTCGCGCACCTGGCCGAGGAGCTGACCGATGCCAGCCAGGCGGGCCCCAGCCGGGAGTTGCGCCGGCGCAGGGCGCGCCACGGGGCCCTGCTGGCGGTGGTCCTGGCCGGGTACGTGGCAGGGGCTGCGGCCGGGACGGCCATCGGCTCGGGGTGGAACCTCGCCCTCGTCGTGCCCTCCGCGGTGCTCGGCCTCCTGCTCGTCGTGCGCACGGGTACTACGGTCGGCTCCCGGAGCAGGGGCCATCGGCCGGGGCCTTGAGGCCGACCCTCGAAGCTAGCGACGCGCAACCGAGACCCATCCGACCGCCCAGAGAAGCGCCACCGTCCACACGTACCCGACCCAACACCCACAAGCGAGGTCGAGATGCCCATCCGAGGCGATGCCAGCCAGCCACGATCCGACACGCTGGTCATGTTCGGAGCCAGCGGTGACCTGGCGAAGAAGAAGCTCTTCCCCGCCCTCTACCGGCTGACGAAGCGAGGGCTCCTCGGGATCCCCGTGGTGGGGGTGGCGCTGGACGACTGGTCCGACGACGACCTGCGCTCCCGCGCGGAGACGTCCGTCAAGGAGGCGGGCGAGGACTGGGACGCGAAGGTCTTCGCCAAGCTCGCCGGATCGCTCACCTACGTGTCGGGCGACTACGCGCAGAGCTCCACCTTCGACAAGCTCCGTGACGCCGTGGGGTCGCCGTCGCACCCCATCTTCCACCTCGCCATACCGCCTTCGATGTTCGCGACGGTGGCCGGCGGCATCGCCGGCGTCGGCCTGAACGAGGGGGCGCGCCTCGTGGTGGAGAAGCCCTTCGGGCGAGACCTGGCGAGCGCCAGGGACCTCAACGCCACGCTGCACCAGTGGTTCGACGAGGAAGCCATCTTCCGCATCGACCACTTCCTCGGCAAGGAAGCGCTTCGAGCCCTGCTGGTGAGCAGGTTCGCC
This sequence comes from uncultured Rhabdothermincola sp., assembly GCA_964530525.1. Taxonomy (GTDB): domain Bacteria; phylum Actinomycetota; class Acidimicrobiia; order Acidimicrobiales; family Acidimicrobilacustridaceae; genus CAYNQN01. Next base: position 25,809 of record CAZHBH010000018.1, read on the forward strand.
AACGCGATCATCGAGCCCCTCTGGAACCGCAACTACGTGCGATCCGTGAAGATCACCATGGCCGAGGCCTTCGGCGTGCAAGACCGCGGTGCGTTCTACGACTCCGTCGGAGCGCTGCGCGACGTGATGCAGAACCACCTCCTGCAGATGGTCTCTCTGATAGCGATGGACCAGCCCATCAACGAGTCGTCCAAGGCGCTGCGCGACGAGAAGGCGAAGATGCTCGTGGCAGCCCAGCCCGTCGACCCGAAGCACTACGTGCGGGGCCAGTACGAGGGCTACCTCGAGGTGCCCGGGGTCAAGCCCGGCTCCGACACGGAGACCTTCGGCGCCTTCCGCCTGAACATCGACGCTCCCCGCTGGGAAGGCGTGCCCTTCTTCCTCAGGGCGGGCAAGGCCTTGGCCGACACGGTCACCGAGATGACCATCGACTTCAAGCCCGCGCCGCGACCGCTGTGGATGAGCCCGGAGCAGAAGCGCGAGCTCACCAACAGGATCCGCCTGGAGGTGAAGCCCAACGCGTTCGCCGCCACCACCTGGCTCCACAAGCGGCCCGGTGACGACATGGTCGCCGAGCCGATAACGATCGCCCCACCGCCCGAGCTGCGCGGCGACGTGGGGCCCGAGCCCTACGAGCTGCTGATCGACGAGGCGATGAAGGGCGACCCCACGCTCTTCGCCAGGGAGGACTCGGTGGAGGAGTCGTGGCGGATCGTCGAGCCGATCCTCACCGACTACCCGCCCGTCGTGCCCTATCCCCGAGGGTCGTACGGACCCGACGAGGCCCGGGAGCTCCTGCGTGGCTACGGAGGCTGGCCCGAGGAGCCTCCGGCTTGATGGGGTCCCGACCCCGGCTGTTCCTGGTCCGCCACGGCGCCACCGAGTGGAGCGTGGACGGCCGCCACACCGGCGCCACCGACATCCCCCTCACGCCCGAGGGCGAGGCGCAGGCCGACGGGCTGCGCCACCTGCTGGGCGGCAAGGCGTTCGACCTCGTGCTGGTGAGCCCGCTCGCCAGAGCCCGGGAGACCTGCCGCAGGGCAGGGTACGCGTCGGCGGCGGAGGTCGACGACGACCTCCACGAGTGGGACTACGGGCAGGCCGAGGGCCGAACGACGGCCCAGATGCGTGAGCTGTACCCGGGCTGGACGGTCTGGGACGGGCCCATCCCCGGCGGGGAGGAGATCGCCCAGGTGGCCCAGCGTGCCGACCGCGTGATCCGGCGCGCACTGGACACCGGCGGCGACGTAGCCCTCTTCTCGCACGGGCACCTGCTGCGCATCCTCACCGCCCGCTGGTGCGAGCTCGACCCCACCGAGGGCAAGCGCTTCGAGCTCGGCACCGGCACCTACTCCGTCCTCGGCTGGGAGCACGAGTACCGGACCGTGGAGCGGTGGAACACGGCTTCCCCCTTGGATCGTTGACGCTGGTCTAGCGTTTGCGGCGCTCGGGCGCCGGGGGCGGCGCCCCCTCGCCGGGGAGGCACCAATGGACCCATCGGCCATCGATCCGCCGGGAACGGGCACGCAGCCAGATCAGCTCGAGTCTGCCGGACGGCCCCGCATCAGCCTCTGGCTGTTGGGGGCCGGCGTCGTCATCATGCTGTCGGGCCTGCTCTTCGGCTACGACCAGGGGGTCATCTCCGGTGCCCTCCAGGGCATAGAGAACGACTTCGACGTCGGCAGCACAGCCATCGAGATCATCACCAGCTGGGTGACGCTCGGGGCCCTGTTCGGCGCCCTCGTGGCAGGCGTGCTGGCCGACCGGCTCGGGCGGCGCCTCACCATCATCCTCGCAGCGGTGCTGTTCACCATCGGCGCGTTCGTCGAGGCGGTGGCACCCGGAACGGGCGTGCTCGTGGTGGGCAGGGTCATAGTGGGCTTCGGCGTGGGCGTGGCATCGGTGGCCGCCCCCCTCTACGCCGCCGAGATGGCGCCGGCCCGCCTCAGGGGCAGGTTCGTCTCCACTTACCAGCTGGCGATAACGATCGGCATCTTCATCGCCTACGCGGTCGACCAGGTGCTCACCAACAGCGACTCGTGGAGGGCGATGCTGGGCGTGTCGTGCGTCCCGGCGGTGCTCCTGCTCCTGGCCATGATCCCCATGCCCGACACGCCGCGCTGGCTCGTGAAGGCCGGGCGCCAGCAGCAGGCCATCGACACGTGCGCCAAGGTCCACCCCGGCATGGACTCCGAGAAGATGATGAACGACATCGCGGAGTCGCTGGCGGCGGAGGAGGCCGAGGCCGCGTCGTGGGCAGACGTGTTCAGCAAGTCGCTCCGCAGGCCCCTGATGATCGGCATCGGGCTGGCGATCTTCCAGCAGATCACCGGGATCAACGCCATCATCTACTACGCCAACAGGATCTTCGAGTCGGCCGGCTTCGCCACGCCCGCCGACCAGGCCGCCGCCACCACCTGGGCCATAGGCGGCGTGAACGTGCTGGCGACGTTCATCGCGGTCGCCTACGTCGACCGCTTCGGCCGCCGACCCCTGCTCCTCGCCGGCCTGGTGGGCATGGGGTTGAGCCTCCTCACGGTTGGCTTCACCTTCCTGAAGCTCGACAGCGAGACGACCACATCGGGCTCGCCCACCACTGCGGGGATCATCACGCTCGTAGCGCTGGTGGTGTTCATCGCATCGTTCGCCTTCTCGCTGGGTCCGGTGGTCTGGACGGTCATCAACGAGATCTTCCCCAACCGAGTGAGGGGTCGAGCAGTGGCCGTGGCAACCGCCGTCAACTGGGGATCGGCGTGGCTGGTGAGCCAGTTCTTCCTCACGCTGGTCGACGGCATCGGCAACGCCGCCACCTTCTGGCTGCTCGCCTTCTTCTGCCTGGTCGCCTACGTCTGGATCTTCGCCAAGGTGCCCGAGACCAAGGGGCGCACGCTGGAGGAGATCGAGGCGAGCTGGGGCCTCAACGACGGCCAAGGCCCACCGGCCCGCTCCGATGCGTGACGGTCCGTCGAAGCGTCAGGCTCGCAGCGGGTTGGAGCGGGTGCCCAGCTAGGCCCCTTCGGGGGCGTCCCGGAGCTGGAGCTCCTTGCAGATGCGGTAGGCGATGAGGGCTCCCAGGGGCGGGGCCACGAGGAGCATGACGCGGAAGGCGTTCAGCACCGCGTTGAGCGACAGGCCGAGCGTCACGGCTATCACGTCGTTCGCGGACGCGAAGCCGAGGATCGTGTAGAAGACCAGGCCCCCGACGCCGAAGGCCGTGCGCAGCGGCCGATCGCGGGGCCGGTCGAGCACGTGGTGCTCGCTGTGGTCCTTCGTGAAGCGGGCCTCCATCCACGGCCAGGCGAACAGGATGGGGAAGGCCAGGCCCGACAGCAGCGCCGCTATGAATGGGTTCGGGATGGTGTAGCCCCAGCCGCGCCACTCGAGGTTTGGCATGAGCCGCAAGGCGCCGTCAGCCCAGCCCATGTACCAGTCGGGCTGGGAGGCGGCGCTCACGTTCTCGGCGATGAACGGCCCGTAGACCCACACGGGGTTGATCTGCACCAGGCCCGCCAGGGCGGCCAGCACCGCCGCCACGAGGAAGAAGAGGCCCCCGGCCTTGAAGGCGTAGGTGGGCCACAGGCGCTCTCCCACCACGTTGTCGTCGCGCGCTCCCCTGCCCGGGAAGTGGGTGTGCTTGTGGCGCACGAGCATTCCGAGGTGGCCGGCCAGCAGGGCGACGATGATCGCAGGCAGCACGAGCACGTGGAGGATGTACATGCGGCCGATGATCTCGGTGCCCGGGAAGCCGCCCCCGAACAGCAGCGAGGCGATCCACGAGCCGACGAGGGGCACCGACAGCACGAGCGAGTACATGATCCGCACCCCGGTGCCCGAGAGCTGGTCGTCGAGCAGGGAGTAGCCGAAGAAGCCGTTCATGATCGCGAGAAGCAGCAGGGTGAGACCGATCGACCAGTTGAGCTCGCGCGGCTTGCGGAACGCGCCGGTGAAGAAGATGCGGGCGAGGTGCACCACGATGGCCGCCAGGAAGACCAGGGCGGCCCAGTGGTGCATCTGGCGCATCACCAGTCCCGCCCTCACGTCGAAGGTGATGTCGAGCGCCGAGTTGTAGGCCTCTGACACCTCGAAGCCCTGGAGGGGCGCGTAGCTGCCGTCGTAGGTGGTGGTCGACTGGCTGGGATCGAAGAAGAAGGTGAGGAAGACCCCCGTCACCAGCAAGACGATGAACGAGTAGAGGGCTATCTCTCCCAGCAGGAACGACCAGTGGTTGGGGAAGATCTTCCCCAGGGTTCCCTTCCCGGCCTTGGCCAGGCCGAGGCGGGCGTCGAGGCCCCTGGCGGCCCGGCCTACGCGGGTGGCGGCGGGCACGTGCTCGTGGCTCACGAGCCGCTGCCCTCCTCAGGAGCGCCGGGGCCACCCTCGCTGGGGCTCTCGGACTCCCAGAGCCGGTCCTGGTTCCAGAAGCCTGGGCCGATCGGTCCCGAGAAGGGCCCACCCGCGATCACGTGGCCTGCGCTGTCGATGGCCAGGGGAAGCTGGGGAAGAGGTGTGGCCGCCGGTCCGAACACCGGGTTGGCGCCGTCGTACACGTCGAAGGTCGACTGGTGGCACGGGCAGAGGAGCTGGCCCGTGGCCGCCTCGAAGAGGCCGACCGGGCATCCCACGTGGGTGCACATCTTTGAGTAGGCGATCAGGCCCGCCGCCACCCAGTCCTCGCGGCCGGTGGCGGTGTTGAACTGCTTGTCGGGGTTGAGCTTTATGAGCAGGGTCTGGGCGTACTCGTCTCCCACGTCGTGTTCGGGGAACACGGTCATGATCCCGTCGACCTCGAGGTCGTCGGGGGTCACGGGGTTGCCCTGCTCTTCGACCAGCCGGGTGCCGCGCCGGTAGGGGGAGGTCGTCAACCACGAGCCAGGAGCTGGGCCGAGGGAGGCCACGGGGAAGAGCACCGCTATTCCCAGCGCTGCACCCGCTCCAAGCATGAGCTTCGTGAGGAGCCCCCGTCGGGTGAGCTCGTACTCGCCCACGTCGAAGTCGGCCTTGAAGGCCTGGATCTCCTCCTCCGTGGAAGCGAGGCGACCACGTGGCTCCGTCTCCGGACCGGCCGGCATGAACCGCTTGGCCCACAGGACCATCCCGGCGCCGAAGCCACCGAGGGCCAGGGCGAGCAGCACCCCCTCGACCTGGTTCTGACCTCCCCGCCAGTAGACGACCGCCAGGCCCAGGCCCGCGAGCATCGACACCACGAAGAAGGCGGCGGGCAGAACGTCGCCGTGCTTGCGACGAGGTGCGGCCATGGTCGACTCCGGGGGGCGGCCCGGAGGCACCGCGCCCGACGGGATCGTCACCTCCACCTCTTGCGTGGAGACCTCACCGGTGGCGGCGCCAGGAGAGGCGGCCGCCGCAGGTTCAACGTGCTCGTCTGGCATTGCGCTCCCTAGTGATCCAGCGGGCGATGAGCACGAGTGCGCTCAGACCCACGAGCCAGGCCACGAAGCCCTCGGGGACCGGGCCGAGGCTGCCGATGCGAAGCCCGCCGGGGTTCTCGGGGGCGTGCAGGTACTCGACGTAGCGGGCGATCGAGTCGATCTGGTCGTCGCTGAGCGTCCTGGGCCCGAACACCGGCATGTCGCCCGGACCCACCCGCACCGCCTCGCCGATCTGCGTGGGGTGCACGCTCTGGAGGTCGGGCGCGTGGCGCCCGTAGCTCAGGGCGCCGCCGGCGGCAGCCGCGTTGTGGCAAGCCGCGCAGTTGGCGAGGAAGAGGCTCGCACCCTCGGAGAGGTCGCCACGGCTCGCATCTACGTCTGGCACCTGCGGGCCGTCGCCCAACGACGCCACGTAGGCGACCAGCTGGACGATCTGGTCGTCGGTGAAGGCCTGCGGCTTCTCCGGAGGCTGCACGCCGGGAAAGGCGAGCGGCATGCGGCCGGTGCGGAGGTAGAAGTCGGCCGAGGCAGCACCGACGCCTACCAGCGACGGGTAGCCAGGGGTGCCGACTCCACCCACGCCGTGGCAGTTGACGCACGAGGTCAGGAACAGCTCCTCCCCCGCGCGGACCTGTGCGGGGTCGCGGTTGGCGGCGCGCTGTCGCCTCGCGGCCTCGGGCCCTGTCGTGCCGTCAGGAGCACCGGCCGTCGAGGGGGGCTGCGTCGAACCGTCGCCGTCGGAGGAGCCCTGGCCCTGCGCTCGCTGGGACTCCTCGGCCGACCCCGAACCCGACGCCGGCTGAGCACCCACGATCGCTGCTGTCCCGGCACCTGCCATGAGCAGAGCCGCGAGGACCGCCGCCGCCCCGGCGAAGGCCGGCCTGCGCACCAGGGAGGGAGCCTTCATTGGATCACGTAGATGGTGAAGAACACGGCGACCCAGACGACGTCCACGAAGTGCCAGTAGTAGCCCGAGACTCTCAAGGTGTGGGTGGAGGGCATGCGGCTCAGACGGCTGAACACCACCCAGGCCATGATGCTCAGAAGTATCAACCCTGCTGCCACGTGCAGGCCGTGGAAGCCGGTGAGCAAGTAGTAGATGGTGCCGTAGGAGTGCGTGTCGACGTCGAAGCCGACGGTCGTGTACTCCAGCAGCTGGTTGGCGAGGAACACCACGCCGAGCACCACGGTGAGCAGCAACCAGGCGAGCGAGAAGTGGCGGTGGCCGCGCTCGGAAGCGCGCACCGAGAGGTGCATCGTGAAGCTCGAGATCACCAGCACCAACGTGAAGATCCCCGCCCTCGTCACGTCGAGGACGGCATCGTCGGGAGGCCAAGCGCTGCCGTTCTCGGCGCGCAGGGCGAAGTACGCGGCGAACAGGCCTGCGAAGAACATCAGCTCCGAGGCAAGCCAGATCATCACCCCGACACCGAGGGGCGATGCCTCCTCCGACTCTGCGATCCCGTGCCGTCGATCGACCGCTGGATCTGTCACGGCTTCGGCCACGGCGACCATGTTGTCAGAACCGAACGCCCGCAGCCTGCGATCCCGCGGAGAGCTACGGTCGTCGCGATGCTTCTCGGCCACGTCGGTCCGCACCCGAGCGAGCTGACCTTGTTCACGCCGTCCTCTCTGGTGACCGAGGCATCCCTGGACCCCTTCAGCGCCGTGCTCATCGTCGGCACGGGAGCCCTCTACCTGATCGGGGTGCGCCGCCTCGGCCTGCGCGGCAGGCACTGGAGCCGTGCGCGCACCGGAGCCTTCTTCGGCGGGCTGGTGCTTCTGGCCATCGCCACGCAGTCGGGACTGGCCGCCTACGAGAACAGCCTGTTCTCGGCCCACGCGGCCCAGCACGTGCTCATCGGCATGGCGGCTCCACTCTTCATGGCGCTGGGAGCTCCGGTGACGCTGGCCCTCCAGGCGTGCTCGCGCAGCGGGCAGGTCACGCTGCTCAAGGGCCTCCGATCACGTCCGGTGCGCTGGGCCACCCAACCGATCGTTGCCCTGCTGCTCTTCGCGCTCAGCCTGTTCGTTCTGTACCTCACGCCGATCTACGAGCTCTCGGTCACCAACCAGTGGGTGCACGTTGCCGTCCACGGTCACTTCCTCGTGGCCGGCTCGGTCTTCTACTGGGCGGTCATAGGGCTCGACCCGGTGAGCTGGCGCCTGCCCTTCGGCGTCCGGCTGGGCCTGGTGCTGCTGACCATCCCGTTCCACTCCTTCCTCGCCCTCGCCCTCATGTCGGGCACCGAACCCATCGCGGCCGACCACTACGCCGCCATCGCCCAGCCGACGGCGGTGAGCGCGATGGACGACCAGCGGATGGGGGCCGGGATCATGTGGGTCGCCGGTGACATCCTCGGGCTCGTGGTGGCCGGCGTCGTCGTGATCCAGTGGATGGCCCACGAGGACCGGGCGGCCCGGCGGCGTGACGCCATCGAAGACCGCCAGCTCCAAGACCGTTACGATCCAGCGCGGTGACAGCGCCAAGCAGGCCTGCGAAGGCCCGATCGCCCTGGCGAGCAGGACATCGCCCGATGCGCGCGAGGTCTGCGAGGTGACGATGAGGCGACTGGTCCTCCTGGCGGTCCCGGCCATCGTCCTCGCGACTGCCTGCGGCAACCTCGGGGCGCCCGAAGGGGTGACCCGCCAGGGCCAGGGCTTCACCACCTTGTGGCGGGTCTTCCTGCTGCTTGCGATAGCCGTGGCGGCCCTCATCTGGGTGCTCGTGGCGTGGTCGATCATCCGCTACCGCCGCCGGCGTCGGCCCGACATGCCGAGCCAGCGCCAGTACAACATCCCGCTGGAGGTCACCTACCTCACCATCCCGCTGCTGCTGGTGGGCGCCCTGTTCGCCATCACCGTCGTGGCCACCGAGGACTTCACCAACGTGTCCGACGATCCCGACGTGGTCGTGGAGGTGCAGGGGTTCCAGTGGCAGTGGCAGTTCAGCTACCCCGAGGAGGGGATCGTGCTGAGCGGGAGCGACCAGGCAGGCCCCACCCTCGTGCTCCCCGTCGACCAGACCGTGCGGCTCAAGCTGTTCTCCCACGACGTGAACCACTCGTTCTGGGTCCCGGAGTTCCTGGAGAAGCGCGACCTGATCCCAGGGGTCGACAACGAGATCGACATCCACCTCACCGAGACGGGCGAGTGGGTGGGGCGGTGCGCGGAGTACTGCGGGCTCGACCACTGGCTCATGACCTTCTCGGTGCGCGGCGTGACGGCCGACGAGTACGACGACTGGGTGACCGAGACCGCCGCCCAGCCTCAACCCGTCGTGGCCGGGGCGGCCCAGGCGACGAGCCCCGACCAGACAGGCCCGAGGGGTCTCGCCGAGGAGTCGGAAGGGAACCAATGACCTTGCTGGACGAGCGCCTCGCACCGGCTGCCGGGCCGGAGCCTGGTCACCCCCACCCCGAGCCGCGGGGGATCCTCCGCTGGTTCACGAGCACAGACCACAAGAGCATCGGCATCGCCTACATGGTCACGGCGTTCGCCTTCTACCTGCTCGGCGGCATGCTCGCGATGGGCATCCGCGCTCAGCTCGCGCAGCCCGAGCAGGAGCTGCTGTCGAACGACACCTACAACCAGTTCTTCACCATGCACGGCAGCATCATGCTGCTGCTCTTCCTCGGCCCGTTCGCCTTCGGCCTGGCCAACTACATCGTCCCCCTCCAGGCCGGGGCGCGCGACATGGCCTTCCCCCGCCTGAACCTCATCTCCTACTGGATCTACGCGTGCGGTGGCCTGGTGATGGTCTCGGGCTTCCTCACCTCCAACGGAGCCGCCAACTTCGGTTGGTTCGCCTACGCCCCGCTGTCGGACAGCATCCACTCGCCGGGCCTCGGCGGCGACCTCTGGGTGATCTCCCTGGCGCTCACCGGCCTCTCGGGCATCCTGACGGCGGTCAACATCCTGGCCACCGTCGCCACGATGCGAGCCCCCGGCTTGACCATGTTCCGCCTGCCCATCTTCACCTGGACGATGATCGTGGTGAGCGTCCTGGTGCTGCTCGCCTTCCCGGTGCTCACCTCGGCAGGCGCGATGCTCTTCGTCGACCGCCACTTCGGCGGCCACATCTTCGACGCCAACCTGGTCGAGGGCGTGGTGGGCATGCCCATCTTGTGGCAGCACCTGTTCTGGTTCTTCGGCCACCCCGAGGTCTACATACTCGTGCTGCCCTTCTTCGGCGTGGTCACGGAGATCTTCCCCGTGTTCTCTCGCCGGCCCGTGTTCGGCTACCGCGGCCTCGTGTTCGCCACCATCGCCATAGGCGCTCTGTCGGTGGGTGTGTGGGCGCACCACATGTTCGTGACCGGGGCGGTGCTCCTCCCGTTCTTCTCAGCGGTCACGATGCTGATCGCCGTGCCCACCGGGGTGAAGTTCTTCAACTGGATCGGCTCCATGTGGGGCGG
>CAZHBH010000019.1:0-34780 GCA_964530525.1 uncultured Rhabdothermincola sp.
CGATCCGGACTTCGCCGACGCCACCTACGTCGAGCCGCTCGACGCCGAGGTGCTCGCCCTCATCATCGAGCGCGAGCGCCCAGACGCGGTCCTCCCCACGCTCGGTGGGCAGACGGCGTTGAACCTGGCGATGGACCTCCATGGCGCCGGCGTCCTGGAGCGCTACGGGGTGGAGCTCATCGGGGCGAACGCCGAAGCCATAGCTACCGCCGAGGACAGGGAGCGGTTCAAGGCGGCCATGGCCGAGATCGGCCTGGCCACACCGGCCTCCGGCACCGCCCGCACGATCGAGGAGGCGCGCAACGTCGTCGCCGAGGTGGGCCTGCCGGTGGTCATCCGCCCCGCCTACATCCTCGGGGGCAAGGGCACGGGCATCGCCGGCACGCCCGACGAGTTCGAGCGGATGGCCCGGCTGGGGCTGGAGGCAAGCCCCATCACAGAGATCCTCATAGAGCGCTCCATAGCGGGTTGGAAGGAGTTCGAGCTGGAGGTCATGCGGGACCGGCTCGACAACCAGGTCGTCGTGTGCTCCATCGAGAACTTCGATCCGATGGGAGTCCACACCGGAGACTCGATAACCGTCGCCCCCGCGCAGACCCTCTCAGACGTCGAGTACCAGGCCATGCGCGACGCTGCCTTCGCCTGCATGCGGCGGGTGGGTGTTGAGACGGGTGGATCCAACGTCCAGTTCGCGGTCGATCCGACCGACGGGCGGATGGTCGTGATCGAGATGAACCCTCGCGTGAGCCGATCGTCTGCCTTGGCCTCCAAGGCCACCGGGTTCCCCATCGCGAAGATCGCGGCACGCCTGGCGGTGGGCTACACGCTCGACGAGATCCCCAACGACATCACCCGCAAGACCCCGGCGAGCTTCGAGCCGACGATCGACTACGTGGTCACGAAGATCCCGCGGTGGGCCTTCGAGAAGTTCCCCGATGCCCCGGCTGTCCTGGGCACGCAGATGCAGTCGGTGGGGGAGGCGATGGCCATCGGTCGCACCTTCCCCGAGTCGCTGCAGAAGGGCCTGCGGTCCCTGGAGCAGGGCCGCTTCGGGCTCAACTGCGACCCCGGCGAGGCGGCGCTCGACGCGTGGGCCGACGAGGAGCTGTTGGCCATGGCGGCGATCGCGACGCCGGATCGCCCGTTCCAGCTGGAAGCCCTGCTTCGACGGGGCGTGCCGGTGGAGAGGATCGCTCAGGCGACTCGAGTCGATCCGTGGTTCCTCGACCAGATGTCGCTCATCGTCGACGAGCGCGCAGCCCTGGACTCCACAGGGTTCGCAGGGATGACGAAGGCAGCCTGGCGACGCGCCAAGAGGCTCGGGTTCTCAGATGCGCAGCTGGCCTGGCTGTGGGACGAGGAGGAGGCCGAAGTGCGGGCCGCCCGGCTCGCCGCCGGCGTGCGGCCCACCTTCAAGACGGTCGACACCTGTGGCGCCGAGTTCGAGGCCGAGACCCCGTACCACTACGGCACGTACGAGGACACCGACGAGGTGCGGCCGAGCGAGCGCGACAAGGTGCTCATCTTGGGTTCGGGTCCCAACCGCATCGGCCAGGGCATCGAGTTCGACTACTGCTGCGTCCACGCCAGCTTCGCCCTGCGCGATGCGGGCTACGAGACCATCATGCTCAACTGCAACCCCGAGACGGTGTCCACCGACTACGACACGAGCGATCGCCTCTACTTCGAGCCCCTCACCTACGAGGACGTGATGAACGTCGTGGAGGCCGAGCGTCCGGTGGGCATCGTCGTCGCCCTGGGTGGCCAGACCCCGTTGAAGCTCGCGGGGGCGCTTCCCCCTGATCTGGTGCGCGGGACGAGCCCGGCCTCCATCGACGCGGCCGAAGACCGCGAGCACTGGAGCGAGCTCTGCGAGCGCCTGGGGATCCCGCAGCCTCCGGGTGGTACCGCCACCTCGCTGGAGGCGGCGATCGACGTCGCGAACCGGGTGGGCTTCCCGGCGCTCGTGCGGCCTTCGTACGTGCTGGGGGGCCGCGCGATGGAGATCGTCTACGACGACGAGGGCCTCCGGGCGGCCATGGAGTCCCTCTCGGCATCGGGGAGCCTGGGTCGGGAGGGCGGCTTGTCCGCCGAACGCCCAGTGCTCATCGACCGCTTCCTCGAGGACGCCGTCGAGGTCGACGTGGATGCCGTGCGCGACCACCTCGGGGGCTTCGTGGTGGGCGGGATCATGGAGCATGTGGAGGAGGCGGGCGTGCACAGCGGCGACAGCGCCTGCGTGCTCCCGCCGCACTCGCTCTCGGCGGACGTGGTCGAGCTGCTGGGCACCTACACGCAGCGCATCGCCGAGGCCCTCGACGTCCGCGGCCTGATCAACGTCCAGTACGCGGTGCGCGACGGCAAGGCATACGTGATCGAGGCGAACCCGCGGGCCTCCCGGACGGTGCCCTTCGTAGCTAAGGCCACGGGCGTGCCGCTCGCGAAGGTGGCTGCTCGGGTGATGCTGGGCGCGACGCTCGAAGGGCTCCGGGCAGAGGGCCTGCTCACCGAGCCGGCGGGAGGTGGCCACCTGTCGGTGAAGGAGGCCGTGCTGCCCTTCTCGCGCTTCCCCGATGCGGACTCCGTCCTGGGTCCCGAGATGCGCTCCACGGGAGAGGTGATGGGGATCGGCTCCACGGTCGGCCTCGCGTTCGCCAAGGCGCAGCTGGCCGCGGGCACCCGGCTGCCGTCCGCCGGCACCGTGTTCCTCTCCCTGGCGGACCGCGACAAGGCGGCGGGTCTGGGCGCGGCGCGGCGGTTCTCCGAGCTGGGCCTGAGGATCGCGGCCACGTCCGGGACGGCCGCGTACCTGTCGTCGCACGGGGTGCCTGTGGACACGGTCGTGGCCAAGGTGGGAGAGGCCGACCCGACGGGCCAGGGCGACGTGGTCGGGGACACGGCGGTGGAGCTCATCGCAGGAGGAAAGATCGATCTCGTCCTCAACACGCCCAGGGGCCGGGGTTCGCGGGCCGACGGCGACTACATCCGCGCCGCAGCAGGAGCCCACCAGGTACCTCTCCTGACTACGGCCGCAGCGGGTCTCGCCGCCGCGAACGGCCTCGCCGACAACGCCAGGCACCCCGCGGAGGTTCGCAGCCTCCAGGAGCACCACGGTCGGGCGCGTTGAGGCGAGGCCGTCGGAACCGGGCGCGCAGCTCGGAGGGAGGCGTGGACCTGAGCACCCGGGTCGGGAGCGTGTCGTTCGCCAACCCGGTCATGACCGCCTCGGGGACCTCCGGCCACGGCGACGAGCTCGGTCGCTACATCGAGCTGAGCGGGCTCGGGGCCGTGGTGGCCAAGTCGCAGTCGGTCCACGACTGGCCCGGGAACCCAGCTCCCCGGGTCCACGAGACCCCCTCTGGGATGCTCAACAGCGTGGGCCTGCAGGGCAGGGGTGTCAGCCACTGGCTCCGAGCCGAGCTCCCCGCCCTCGTCGAGAGCGGCGCTCGGGTGGTCGCCAGCATCTGGGGCCGCACGGTGCAGGAGTACGCGCAGGCGGCCGAGCTCCTCTCGGCCGCGCCGGTGGCGGTGGTCGCGGTGGAGGTCAACCTCTCGTGCCCGAACCTGGCCGGACCAGGTGGTTCGCGAAAGGCGATGTTCGCCCAGGACCCTGACGCGGCCGCAGAGGCCATCAGGGCCACGGCGGCTGCCGGGAGGCCGAGGTGGGCGAAGCTCACCCCCAACGTCGCCGACGTCGTCCCCGTGGCGCGTGCCGTGCGCGACGCCGGCGCCGAGGCGGTGACCCTCGTCAACACGGTCACCGGCATGATCATCGACATCGAGGAGCGCAGGCCCTTGCTGGGCGCAGGTGGCGGCGGGCTTTCGGGCCGGGCGATCCATCCCGTCGCCGTGCGAGCCGTGTACGACGTCCACTCCGCCCTTCCCGAGCTCCCGATCGTGGGGGTCGGCGGCGTTGCCAACGGCGAGGCAGCGATCGAGCTGATGATGGCGGGCGCCTCGGCGGTGCAGGTGGGTACGGCCACCTTCGCCGACCCGCGAGCCCCCCGTCGGATCCTGAACGAGATCGAGTCGTGGTGCGACTCTCGAGGTGTGGGCGCCGTAGCCGATCTCGTCGGCGTCGCTCACGGCTGACGGGGCCCGGACCCGGACTCCGTCGACTCCCGGAGCGGGCCTGGTCGTCGTCACACGTCGCTGGCAGGATGTCGGGATGGACCCCTCCCCCTCAGCCTCGCCCTCCGATGAGGATGCGATCGAAGCCACCCTCGCCACGATCGGCGACGTACGTCGCAACAGCCCTCCGAAGCTGGCGTTGGCCCTTGACGTCGACGACCTGGTCGAGGCGATGCGCCTGGCACGCCTCGCTCGTCCGTGGTTCCAGGTGGCCAAGGTCGGCCTCGAGCTCTACAGCGCGGCGGGGCCCGAGGCCATCACCGCCATGCAGCGGGAGGGCTACGAGGTCTTCGTCGATCTCAAGCTCTTCGACATCCCGACCACGGTGGGACGAGCTGCCAGCGTCCTCGGCTCGATAGGGGTCGGCTACGTGACGATGCACGCACGTGGAGGAGAGGAGATGCTGCGGGCCGGCGTCGAGGGGCTGGCGGCGGGGGCAGAGGCGGGAGGCATGCGGGCGCCGGTCGCCCTCGCCATCACGGTGCTCACGAGCGATCGCGGGGCGCCTCCGCACGTGGTCCCCGAGCGGGTCGCGCTGGCGGTAGAGGCAGGCTGCGGGGGCGTCGTGTGCGCCGCGGAGGATCTGAGCGCGATCAAGAGCTCCGCTCCCGGCCTGATCACGGTCGTTCCTGGCATCCGACCGGCGGGTACGCCCGTCGACGACCAGGCCCGTGCCGCCACTCCCGCCGCGGCTGCTGCTGGGGGAGCCGACGTGCTCGTGATCGGTCGGGCTGTGACCAAGGCGGCCGATCCCGCTCTGGCAGCGGCCGGCATCGCTGATCAGCTAGGGGTCTCGCGCTAGTGTGCGATCATGCCGTTACCGCCACAGCTAACCGACGAGCAGCGTCAGGCTGCGCTGGCAAAGGCAGCAGAGGCCCGGCGTGCGCGTGCAGAGGTGAAGGAGAAGCTCAAGATGGGCTCCGTCAACCTCTCCGAGCTGCTCGACCAGGCCGACGACGACGACATCATCGGCAAGATGAAGGTCGTCTCTGTGCTCGAGTCTCTTCCAGGTGTGGGCAAGGTCATCGCCCGACGCACCATGGAAGAGGTCGGGATCAGCGAGAACCGGCGACTGCGTGGTCTCGGCGACCAGCAGCGCAAGACGCTGCTCGAGAAGCTCTCGAACTAGTCGTCGTCCGCCGGCCGGCCACGGGCAGGGTCGCGGGCCGACCGATCCCAGCATCCCGTACGGTCGTCACCCCGTCCGGGTGGCGAGCGTGATAGTCGTCGTCTCCGGCCCAGGTGGGGTCGGGAAGGGCACCGTCGTCTCCCGACTGGTGGATGGCGATCCCAAGCTCTGGTTGAGCCGCTCGTGGACCACTCGTCGGCCGAGGCCCGGCGAGTTGGAGGCGGGGGCCTACACCTTCGTCGACCGTGAGCGCTTCGAGGAGCGCATCGCCCAGGGCGGCTTCCTCGAATGGGCCGAGTTCCTCGGCAACCTCTACGGAACGCCCACCCCAGATCTGCCGGCCGGGCACGACCTGGTCCTCGAGATCGACGTGGTGGGTGCGGGTCAGGTGTTGGAGTCGGCCCCAGACGCCCTGCTCTTGCTGTTGGTTGCCCCCTCGGCCGAAGTCCAGGCACAGCGCCTCAGATCCAGGGGCGAAGACGAGACCTCCGTGCAGAGGCGTTTGGAGAAGTCGGCTGAGGAGATAGCGAGTGCGACCGAGCTGGGGGCGATGGTGGTCGTGAACGACGACCTCGAGGAGACCGTCGCAGAGGTCCGTGCCCTCATCGATCGACGCCGCCGATCCGCACCGTGATCCGTAGGTCGACGGCGTGCAAGCCGTTGGCCCAGCTCCACCCGGACTTCATCGCCGGCCTGCAGCGCTGGTAGCATTGACATCCGGTCCGCCTGCCGCCTCTCCTGGAGATCGCATGTCGCAGTTCCACGACTCGATGATGAAGCCCCCCATCGAGGAGCTTTTGAGCAAGGTGGATTCCAAGTTCAAGCTCGTCACGCTCGCGTCGCTGCGGGCCCGCCAGATCAACTCCTACTTCGGGCAGCTGGGCGAGGGAAGAGGCGCTGCGGTGCCTCCGCAGGTCACCTCGGTGGCGCGCAAGCCCTTGTCGATCGCCTTCGAGGAGATCGCCGTGGACAAGATCGTCCCCGTGGCGGTCGAGGAGGAGTCGGCCGAGGCCTCCGACGAGGTGCTCGAGACGGTCGAGTAGGTCACCCCGGGCTTTCCAGGTGACCACCTCCGAAAACGCCCTCCCTTCGAGGGGGTCCCTCGCCGGGCGCACGGTGATCCTCGGCGTGACCGGGGGGATAGCTGCCTACAAGGCGGTGGAGGTCTGCCGGCGTCTGGTGGACGCCGGTGCTCACGTCGCCCCGATCATGACGGCCGGGGCTCGGCGCTTCGTTGGGGAGCTCACGTTCTCGGCCCTGGCTTCGGAGCCCGTCCAGACCTCGCTGTGGGACGAGCGCGACGTGATCCCACACACACGCCTCGGTCAGCGTGCAGACCTCCTGCTCGTCTGCCCAGCGACTGCGCGGCTCATCGGCTCCTACGCCGCCGGCATCTCGAGCGACCTCCTCACCGCCACCTTGCTGGCGACGCGGGCGCCCGTGGTGGTGTGCCCCGCCATGCACACCGAGATGTGGGAGCACCCGGCCGTACAGGCCAACCTCCGCACCTTGCAGGAGCGAGGTGTCACCGTGGTGCCGCCGGCCTCCGGCCGGCTGGCGGGCGGCGATGAGGGCACGGGACGCTTGGCCGACCCGGAGGCGGTGCTCGCAGCGGTCGAGGCCGCTCTTGCCCCGAGGGACCTCCAAGGCGTTCGCGTGCTCGTGACTGCGGGTGGCACCAGGGAGGCGATCGACCCGGTGCGGGTCATAACGAACCGGTCCTCGGGCAAGCAGGGATACGCCTTGGCCGAGGAAGCTCTCTCCAGGGGGGCGAAGGTCACGCTCGTGACCACGGTGGACCGTCCACCTCCGCCGGGCGCTGAGGTCGTCGAGGTCGCCAGTGCGAGCGACATGGAAACCGTGGTGGTGCCCAGAGCACCGGAGTTCGACGTGATCGTCATGGCCGCAGCGGTGGCCGACTTCCGTCCCACCCGCTTGGCCACCAGCAAGATCAAGAAGGGCGACGGGCTGTCGTCGGTCGAGCTCGAGCCCACGAACGACTTCCTGGTGACGCTGGCGGAGCGGAAGGCCCCCGGCCAGCTGCTGGTGGGGTTCGCCGCCGAGACCGACGACGTCGAGGTCAACGCCCGGCGCAAGCTGGCCGACAAGGGCCTGGACATGATCGTGGCGAACGACGTGAGCCAGCCCGGGGTCGGGTTCGAGCACGACACCAATCGCGTCAAGATCATCGTCGCCGGTGATCCCGTGGGCCATGATGTCGCTCTGACCGACAAGCGCACAGTGGCCAGGGAGATCGTCGACCAGGTGGTCGCGCTCCGAAGGAGCAACCCTTGAGCAGCCGACCGCCCGTTGCGGACCCGGCCATCAGCCGGCCCACAGACCCATCCAGGAGCACCCCTTGAGCAGTTGGACCTTCACCTCGGAGTCAGTCACCGAAGGCCACCCCGACAAGGTGGCCGACCAGATCTCCGACTCGATCCTCGACGCGCTGATCGCAGAGGACCCGAACAGTCGCGTGGCGTGCGAGACGATGGTCACCACAGGTCTCGCGATCGTCGCGGGCGAGATCACCACCAAGGCGTACGTCGACATCCCCGGCATCGTGCGCGAGACCATCAACGACATCGGGTACAACCGTGAGTCGTATGGGTACGACGGCTCCACCGTGGGCGTGATGGTGGCGCTGGACGAGCAGTCGCCGGACATCGCCCAGGGGGTCGACGACTCCGAGGAGGTGCGCAGCGGGGCCACCGTCGAGTCGGATCTAGACAAGCAGGGTGCGGGCGACCAGGGGATGATGTTCGGCTTCGCCTGCGACGAGACGGAGGCGCTCATGCCGCTGCCCATCTGGGTGGCCCACCGCATGGCCGAGCGCCTCGCCGAGGTGCGGCGCTCCGGAACGCTCCCGTACCTCCGTCCGGACGGCAAGACGCAGGTGACGTTCGACTACGTCGACGGTGAGCCCGTGCGCCTTCGCACGGTGCTCGTGTCCACGCAGCACAACGACGGCATCGAGCGCGACGAGGTGATCAAGCCCGATCTCATCGAGCACGTCGTGCGGCCGGTGATCCCGGAGCGGTTCGCCGAGGACGACTACGAGGTGTTCGTCAACCCGACCGGCCGCTTCGTGGTGGGAGGGCCCGTGGGCGACGCGGGCCTCACCGGCCGGAAGATCATCGTCGACACCTACGGAGGCATGGCCCGCCATGGAGGCGGGGCCTTCTCGGGCAAGGACCCCTCCAAGGTCGACCGCTCCGCCGCCTACGCTGCCCGCTGGGTAGCGAAGAACGTCGTGGCCTCCGGAGCGGCCTCGCGCTGCGAGGTGCAGGTGGCCTACGCGATCGGCGTCGCTCATCCGATATCGATCATGGTCGACACCTTCGGGACCCACGAGGTGGATCCGGCCAAGATCGGAGAGGCTGTGCGAGAGGTCTTCGATCTCCGTCCCGCTGCGATCATCCGCGACCTCGACCTTCGGCGACCCATCTACCGTCGGACCGCCGCCTACGGGCACTTCGGGCGCGACGAGAAGGAGTTCACCTGGGAGGACCCGAACAGGGTGGACGACCTCCGCTCGGCGCTGGGCCTCTGAGCGCTGTCACCTAGAGCTGTTCGGGTACTGCCCGACGAGCCGGCTCTCGACAAGGAGTTCGACTACCTCGTCCCCGACGAGATGGCTCCCGCCGTTCGGGTGGGGACGCTCGTGCGGGTTCCCCTCCACGGTCGGAGGATGGGTGGCTGGGTGGTCGCCGACGACGTGGTACCCCCCGAAGGGGTGGCGCTGCGAGAGATCGCCAAGGTCACCGGCTGGGGTCCGCCGGCCGACGTGATGGAGCTGGCCGGCTGGGCCGCCTGGCGGTGGGCGGGCCGGCGTGCATCGTTCCTCAGGACCGCCTCGCCACATCGAGCTGTGCGTGAGCTGCCGGCCAGCCGACCGGGGCCAGCTGTCTCGTCGCCGCCCGGCTCGCACGAGGCCTCCGGCGAGCGACCTTCGCGCAGGGTCGTGCGGCTTCCGCCTGCGGCAGATCGCTATCCAGTGGTGCTCGAAGCGGTGGCCCGCGGAAACGCGCTGCTGCTGGTGCCGTCGGTCGCAGGAGCCCGGCTCCTGGCGCGCAAGCTTCGGCGTGACGGCCTGGATGTAGCCCTCCTGCCCGACGAGTGGGCCAGGGCCCGCTCGGGGGCCACCGTGATCGGAACCAGGGCAGCTGCGTGGGCACCGGTTGCCGACATGGCTGCGGTGGTGGTGGTCGATGAGCACGACGAGACCTGGCAACAGGAGCAAGCCCCCACCTGGAACGCCAGGGACGTCGCCTTCGAGCGCGCGAGGAGGGCGGGAGTGCCGTGCACTGCCATCTCGCCCTGCCCCTCCCTGGAGGCCCTCGCCTGGGGCGAGCTCGTGACCCCGTCGCGGGCCGACGAGCGCGCCGGATGGCCGGTGGTCGAGCCGGTCGACCGTCGCGAAGACGAACCTGGGCGAACCGGCCTCATATCCGAACGACTGGCCCAGCTGCTCCGGGGTGGCGAGAGGGTCGCGTGCGTCCTCAACCGCAAAGGTCGCGCTCGCCTCCTGGCGTGCGTGGCTTGCGGCTCGCTGGCTCGCTGCGAACGCTGCGAGGCGGCGGTGACGCAGTCGGAGAGCGGCGTCCTCACCTGCGCTCGCTGCGGCACCCAGCGGCCGGTGGTGTGCATGGAGTGCGGTTCTGGGCGGCTCAAGCTCTTGCGCCCGGGGGTGAGCCGCGTCCGAGAGGAGTTGGCCGCCCTGACGCGCTCTGAGGTGCTCGAGGTGACGGCAGAGACGGCCGGCTCCGATCTCCGCTCGGCTCGGGTGGTGGTGGGCACCGAAGCGGTTCTCCACCAGCTCGCACCCGGCGACGCCGACGTGGTGGTGTTCCTCGACTTCGACCAGGAGCTGCTGGCGCCACGGTACAGGTCGAGTGAGGAGGCGTTCGCCCTCGTGGCGAAGGCTGCGAGGCTGGTGGGTGGCCGCAGCGGCGGCGGGCGGGTGGTGCTCCAGACGCGCATGCCGGATCACGAGGTGGTCCAAGGCGCCCTCCTCGCCGACCCCGGGCGCGTCTCCGACGCCGAGATGGTCAGGCGAGAGGCCCTGCGCTACCCACCTGTCACCGCACTCGCCGTGGTGTCGGGCCCCTCCGCCCCTGCGTACGTGGAGAACCTCGGCTCACCCACCGGCGTCGAGGTGATCGGGCCGAGCGAGGGCCGGTGGCTGCTGCGCTCGGAGGCCCACGGGACCCTCCTCGACGCACTTGCCGCGACGGCCCGCCCGCCGGGGCGCTTGCGCATCGAGGTCGATCCCCTGCGCCTGTAGCCTTGGACGCATGACGTCCTTCTCGATCAGGGTCATCGGAGACCCGGTGCTCAAGGTCCGTGCCAAGGAGGTGACCGAGATCGACGGCCGGGTCGCCACCATCGCGCAGGGGATGGTCGAGACCCTCCACCGCTCCGACAACGGCCTGGCGCTCGCTGCGCCCCAGGTGGGTGTCCAGCAACGGATCTTCGTCCACGGGCTGCACGACGAGCCCACCACCCTCATCAACCCAGAGATCCGGGAGTCGAGCGGCGAGTCGCTCTACCAAGAGGGGTGCCTGTCGATCCCCGGCCTCTACTTCGAGATCGCCCGCCCCTCGGAGGTGCTCCTGGTCGGCCGCGACCTCGACGGCAACGAGGTTCAGATCGAAGCCGACGGCTTGGAGGCCAGGATGTTCCAGCACGAGGTGGATCACCTCGACGGGATATTGATGCTCGAGCACCTCGACGAGGAGCAAGCCCGGGAGGCCAAGCGGGCGCTGCGCGAGCTGCAGCTGTCCCAAGGATCACCTTCGGGCAACGGGATCGGCCTCGATCTCGCCTGAGCCGGGCGCCTCGTTGTCCGTCGGTTCGGATCGTCTCGCCGCCGTCCCTGTTCGACCGCGCCGCCTAGCGCTGCTGGGTTCCCCAGAGGAGGCGGCGGTCGCCCTGCGGGCTCTCGTCGACGCGGATTGCGAGGTCGTCCTGGTCGTCTCGCAGCCCGACGCCCGCCGCGGGAGGGGACGAGCGACCAGTCCCACCCCTTTGAAGGCCGCAGCTCTCGAGCTGGGGATCCCGGCCACGGACCGCCTCGACGACGTGCTGGGTGCCGAGGTCGATCTGGGTGTGGTCGTCGCCTACGGCAGGCTCGTGCCGAGGCGGATCCTCTCCCAGGTCCCGATGGTGAACCTGCACTTCTCCCTGCTCCCGCGCTGGAGGGGGGCGGCACCGGTGGAACGGGCCGTCCTGGCAGGCGACGAGGTGACCGGGGTCTGCGTGATGGGCCTCGACCCCGAGCTCGACGCGGGCCCGGTGTTCGACCGGGCCGAGGTGCGGATAGGCGCGGACGAGACAGCCGCAGAGCTCCGGGGACGCTTGGCGGTGCTCGGCGCCGATGTCCTGGTGCGTCGGCTCGCCGAGGGGTTCTCGGAGCCCTCCCCGCAGACCGGTGAGCCTGTCTACGCGCCGAAGATCCAGGTCTCCGAGCTCAGGATCGATTGGGGCAGCCCTGCCGTGGAGGTACACCGGATCGTGCGCGTCGGGGGAGCGTGGACGACCTTCCGGGACAGGCGGTTGAAGATCTTGGGGGCGCGCGTGGTTCCACACGGGACTCGGGAGGGTGAGGTTCTGGCGCCGGGCGAGCTCGACGGCACGGTGGTGGGCACGGGCAGCGGCGCGCTCGAGCTCACGGTCGTCCAGCCCGAGAGCAGGGGCGCCCTGGAAGCTCGTGACTGGATGCGGGGCGCTCGTCCGGATGCGCACGAGCGCCTAGGCCAGTAGGGCCACCACGGAGCCTTTGATCCGGTGCTTGCCGTCGCTCCTCCGGTAGTCCAGCCATCTGCATGGTCGAATCTCCTACGAGCGTTGTTGCTGGCGACCACCCGGCGCCGTACAGTTCTGGCGATGGAGCCGAGCGCCCTGAGCGACGAGGACAGGATGCGCCAGGCCATGGCACTGGCCGCAGGTGTTCGTCGGAGCGTCTCGCCCCGGCCGTGGGTGGGTGCGGTGGTCGTGCCCGAGGGCGACGAGGGTGGTGGAGGCTTCACGGGTGCGACCCAGGGACGGGGCGGTCCGCACGCCGAGGTCGTGGCTCTCGAGCGGGCGGGAGGGACGGCCCGCGGATCCACGCTCTACTGCACCCTGGAGCCCTGCGCCCACCACGGCTCCACCGCTCCGTGCACCGAGGCGGTCATCGACGCCGGTGTCGCCCGGGTGGTGGTGGGGTTGGAGGATCCGGACGTGCGCGTCGCAGGGAAGGGCCTGGCTGCGCTGCGCGCGGCGGGGATCGACGTGGTCGAGGGCCTGTGCAGGGCCGAGGTTGCCGAGCAGCTCCAGCCCTACGTGGTGCACCGCCGCACCGGCCGCCCTCAAGTCGTCTTGAAGCTGGCGGCCACGCTCGACGGCAAGGTGGCTGCCCCCGATGGCTCGAGCCGCTGGATCACCGGGCCTGAGGCTCGCCGGGACGCCCACAGGCTCAGGGCCGACAGCGATGCGGTGATGGTTGGCGCCGGGACCGTTCGAGAGGACGATCCCGCCCTGACCGTGCGCCTTCCCGATGGCGAGGCTGAAGGGGTGGAGCCCCTGAGGGTGGTGCTCGGGACGGCTCCCGAGGGAGCGAAGGTGCAGCCGGCCCTCGAGCTGGAGGGCGATCTGGGAGAGGTGCTCGACGAGCTGGGCCGGCGCGGGATCCTCCAGCTGCTGGTGGAGGGAGGGCCAAAGGTGGCTCACGGCCTCCACGGGGCGGGACTGGTGGATCGCTACGTCGTCTACCTGGCTCCGGCGCTGATGGGTGGCGACGATGGCAGGAGCCTGTTCACCGGCCCGGGCGCCGGGAGCATCGACGACGTGTGGCGTGGCCGCATCGCCGCGGTGAGCAGGCTTGGCGAGGATCTGCGCATCGACCTCGTGCCGGGGGTGGGGCACTGATGTTCACCGGGATCGTGGAGGAGATGGGCACGCTCGTGGACCGGGACGGATCCCGGTTCCGCTTCTCGGCGTCTGTGGTCTTGGAGGGCTCGGACATCGGCGACTCGATCGCTGTGAGCGGATGTTGCCTCACCGTGGTGGCCCTGGGGGAGGCCTGGTGGGAGGCAGAGGTGACCGGCGAGACGCTGTCGCGCACCAGCCTGGGGACGCTGCGCAGCGGGGACGCCGTGAACCTGGAGCGGCCGGTGCGCATGTCGGATCGCCTGGGCGGGCACCTCGTCCAGGGTCACGTGGATGCCGTGGGTGAGGTGGTCGAACCCGCTCCCCACCTGCACGTGCGCTTCCCGACCGCCCTCGCTCGGTACATGGTGGAGAAGGGCTCGGTGACCATCGACGGCGTGAGCCTGACCGTCGTCGACGCCCTCGACGACGGTTGCACGGTCGCAGTGATCCCTCACACGGCCGAGGTCACGACCCTGGGGGTCCGCAGGCAAGGAGATCCCGTGAACATCGAGGTAGACGTCATGGCCAAGTACGCCGAGCGCCTGCTCGGATCTGGAAGGATCGAGGGATGACGGCCCCCGAGATCCGCTCTGATCACGCAGCGTCGTTCGCTTCGATCCCCGAGGCCGTGGCGGCGATCTCGCGCGGCGAGATAGTGGTGGTGGTCGACGACGAGGACCGCGAGAACGAGGGCGACCTCATCATGGCGGCCGAGTTCGCGACGGCCGAGACCATCGCCTTCTTCGTGCGCCACACCTCCGGAGTGATCTGCGTACCGCTCACCGGCGAACGTCTCGACGAGCTCGACATCCCCCTGATGGTGCGAGACGCCTCCAACACGGAGGCCCAGCGAACGGCGTTCACCTACAGCGTCGACTACCGCCACGGCACCTCCACCGGCATCTCGGCGGGCGACCGGGCCGCGACCATCCGCTCTCTGATCGATCCCGCCACCCGCCCTGGCGACCTGGCGCGGCCCGGCCACATCTTCCCGCTGCGCTACGCCACCGGTGGCACTCTCAAGCGGGCGGGCCACACCGAGGCGGCCGTTGACCTGGCGCGGATGGCCGGCCTGTACCCCGCCGGCGTCCTCTGCGAGGTCGTGAACGAGGACGGCTCCATGGCGAGGGTGCCCGACCTGGTGGAGTTCTGCAAGCGCCACGATCTGCTCCTCGTCTCCATAGCCGAGCTCATCCGCTACCGCCGGCAGACCGAGAAGCTCATCAAGAGGGTCGCAGAGGCCCGTGTCCCCACGGAGTGGGGCGAGTTCACCTGCTACGTCTACGAGTCGCTCCTCGACGGCGAACAGCACCTGGCCATGGTGCGCGGGGCCGTCCAGGGCACCGACGACGTGCTGGTGCGCGTGCACAGCGAGTGCCTGACCGGTGACGTGCTGGGCTCGTTGCGCTGCGACTGCGGCATACAGCTCGACCAGGCCATGCGCCGCATCGCCGAGGAGGACCTGGGGGTCCTGGTCTACCTGCGCGGCCACGAGGGCAGGGGCGTCGGACTCGGCCACAAGATCCGCGCCTACAGCCTGCAGGACCAAGGCCGAGACACGGTCGATGCCAACCTCGAGCTCGGTCTTCCGGTGGACAGTCGGGAGTACGGCATCGGCGCCCAGATCCTGGTCGACCTCGGCATCACCACCATGCGTCTGCTCACGAACAACCCGGCCAAGTACGGAGGCCTCGAGGGCTTCGGGCTCGAGATCGTCGAACGAGCTCCTCTGTTCACGCAGCCGAACCCGGAGAACATCAAGTACCTCAGGGCGAAGCGCGAGCGCATGGGCCACCTGCTCGAAGGACTCGACGATGTCCTCTAACTTCCGCGCACAGACGTCGTTCCACGGCGAGGTGGAGGGCGCGGGCATCCGCATCGGCATCGTCTGCGGCCGCTTCAACGACCTGATCACACAGCGGCTCCTCGAGGGCGCGGGAAACGGCCTGGCGGTGCACGGCGTCAGCGAGCGGGACGTGACCGTCGTGTGGGTGCCGGGGGCTTTCGAGATCCCGATGGCAGCGAAGGCCATGGCCATCACCGGCCGCTACGACGGGATCGTGACGCTCGGGGCGGTCATCCGTGGCGAGACGGCGCACTTCGAGCACGTAGCCGGCCAGTGCGCCGCCGGCGTCCAGGACACGCAGCTGGCCACCGGCGTGCCCATCGTGTTCGGAGTGCTCACCACCGAGAACCTCGATCAGGCGCTCCAGCGCTCCGGGGAGGACGGGAACGTAGGGGAGGAGTGCGCTCGAACCGTCCTCGAGATGGTCTCCCTCCTGGGCCGGATCAGGCGGGGAGCCGACGAACCGGCGGAGTAGTCGTGGGGGCGAGGCTCCCCCCGCTCCGGTCTGTCCGCGAGAGCGCGCTTCGAGCAACCGTTTTCGGACCGTGCGAGCACACCGACTAGCTTCTCCCGAGTGCTGAGGCTGGTTCTCCCCAAGGGTTCGCTGGAGAAGGCGACCCTCGAGCTCTTCGAGGCGGCCGACCTGCGGGTGATCCGGGATTCCTCGGTCGCCTACAAGGCTCGGATCGACGACCCCAGAGTCGACGAGGTCCGCATCCTGCGCCCGCAGGAGATCCCCCGCTATGTGGCCGAAGGTCTGTTCGACCTCGGCATCACGGGTCGGGACTGGGTGGAGGAGACCAGCAGCGATGTGACCTCGCTCGGTGAGCTGCGGTACTCGAAGGCGACCGACAACCCCGTGCGCATCGTCGTGGCCGTACCCGACGACTCCCCGTTCTCGCAGGTGGCCGACCTGCCTGCGGGCGTGAGGGTCTCCACCGAGTATCCCGAGCTCACGAGGCGGTTCTTCGAGGAGCGCGGCGTCCCGGCCGACATCCGCCTCTCCTACGGCGCGACCGAGGCCAAGGTGCCCGACATCGTGGACTGCGTCGTGGACATCACCGAGACCGGCCGTGCCCTCCGCGCTGCCGGCCTCAAGATCATCGACACCATCCTGGTGTCCTACACAGAGCTGGTGGCCAACCCCGCCTCCTGCGAGGACGGCACCAAGCTCCACGCCATGGCCCAGCTGCGGACCCTCCTCGAGGGGGTTCTCGAGGCCCGCGGGAAGGTGCTGGTGAAGCTCAACGTCCCGGCCGGTTCGCTCGACGAGGTGATCGGCCTGCTTCCTTCCCTCAAGTCGCCGACCGTGAACGAGCTGTACGGCGGAGCGGGCTACGCGGTGGAGGCGGTGGTGGCGAAGTCGACCATCAACGTCCTCATCCCCGCCCTGAGCGACGCCGGCGCGACGGGGATCCTCGAGCTGCCGATCTCCAAGATCGTTCCGTGACGACGATGGGCCCTGAGGGGCTCGAGGTCGCGACCCACGGGGTGGTCCGGCGCTTCGACGAAGATGCGGGTCACGGCACCGTCACGAGCGACGCTGGCGACGAGCTCTTCTTCCATTGCACCGCCATCGCCGACGGAAGTCGGACCATCCAGGTGGGGCGCCGAGTGACCTTCGCGGTCGAAGCGGGTCGCCTGGGCCGCTGGGAGGCTGCCGACCTGGTGCCTTCGGGCGGCTGATCCCCGACGAAGGTCATGCGTGAAATGGAAGAGCCCCGCCGAAGCGGGGCTCTTCTCGGATCCGTGTTGAAGGTCTGGGATCAGCCGGTGACCCTGGCGTTGGCGCTACCGGTGGTGCCGCGGCCGATGGTCGTGGAGACGTTGCCCCCTCCGCCGGAGCTACCACCGTCGGTGTCGCCACCGGGCGTCGGCGGCGCGACGCCGCCTACGGCCGTGCCGCCCACGACGTTGTTCCCCTCGATGAAGCAGTCGAGCTCAAGCAGCTGGGCGTTGCCCTTCGAGCCCGAGATCGTCAGGTCGAGCCGGCCGACGTCGAAGGCGTACGCGATGGGGGCATCCCCAGCGGTCACGTTTCCGGAGGCGGTGACGGTCGGGAAGCTCTCGGGCACGAAGTTGAGGGTCGCCGTGGGCGTGAAGGCGTACGGCCCACCGGTGCCACCGGACTGCGAGATGGAGACTTCCAGGAGCTCCGCCTCGATGGTCTCGATCGAGCCCACGGCGGTCGCCACGTTGGAGAGCTCGTCGCCGGGGTCTAGCACCCACGAGAAGGAGACCGGAGCACTGGCACCGGGCGCCAAGTCGGCAGGGACGTCGGCGCCGATGGTGACCGGGATCGGAACGATGCCGCCCGGGAAGAGGTCGGGAACAGCCAAGATCAACGTCTCGGCTTCCGAGCCGGGAACGCCGACGCATCCCATCTGGATCTGACCCTGCGCGCCCGAGGATGACACGGGCCCGACCAACGTGAGGCCCGCGGCAAGACCGATCACAGCTACCGCCGCCGGGATCTTTCGACCGAATTTCATGCTTCCCCCAACATGTCCGTTTGCCGCACCGCCCTCGACGGTGGGCCTGCCAGCGCAGGCCTTGTCCAATTGGTGATGAGCGTAGCCACGCACCCACCTACCCGCAAGGAACCTCGGAACACAACTTCGTCGAGCCTGTGGCCTGCGACCTCAACCCTCGCCGTCCTCGCTCCTCGAGACGAAGGCGAGCTGCAGCTGCCCTAGGGCTTGCCTCAGGGCCACACCGTCGTCGCCCAAGCGTTCCTCCGTGGCGTCGAGCACGGACGTCATCGCATCGATGGCCAGGCGGGCCTCCTCCAGCCGTGGGTCCTCCTGGGCCAGGTGGAGGGCAGCCAGCTCGTAGAAGCCCATCACGTGGTTGGCCACCACGCGGGAGGCAGGGGCAGCGAGGATCTGTCGCTGCACCTCGGCCATCTGCGCCAGCATCTCCTCGGCCCTGGCTCGCTCCTCTGGTGAGAGGTCCTCGAGGGATGGTCCACCTGGAAGGGGTTGGTCGTCACCAGGGGCCTGTCCGCCGGTGCGGGCCGGGTCCTGGGCGCTGTTCGAGCGGTTGACGGGTCGTTCGCCGTCGGGGGTCCAGAGGCTCATCGCCGGCCCTCCTCGGCATCCAGTGGTGCTGTACGCAGCACCGTGAGGGGTGGGGGCGAGACGCTCATGGGTGGCTCCGTTCGGTGGGATGCGCCTGCGGGGTCGTACCAGGCACCTTCGCCTGTTACTCTACGACCTCGACAAAGGACCGAGAGCGGGGAGCATTCGCGCATTGATCAGGAGTGAACGGCGATAGCCACGGTCAGCAACGAACCCAGGATCAATGACCGCATCCGCGCCCGGGAAGTCCGGCTCATCGGCTCCGATGGAACTCAACTCGGCATAAAGACCTTGCCCGAGGCGCTGTCCATGGCCCGTGAGATGAGCCTCGACCTGGTGGAGGTGGCCGACAAGGCCAGTCCGCCCGTGTGCCGGATCATGGACTACGGCCGCTACAAGTACCAGGCGGCTCAGCGGGCCAAGGAGTCCAGGCGCAAGAGCACCAACATCGTGGTCAAGGAGATGAAGTACCGGCCGAAGATCGGCCATGCGGACTTCGACACCAAGACCCGGAGGGTGGAGCGCTTCCTGGGCGAGGGACACAAGGTGAAGGTCACCATCATGTTCCGAGGCAGGGAGATGCAACACCCGGAGCTCGGCAAGAAGATCCTCGATCAAGTTGCCGAGCAGGTGGCCCACGTGGGCAAGGTGGAGGTCTTCCCCAAGCTCGACGGGCGCAACATGACCATGGTGCTGGGTCCAGATCGCAAGGCCCAGGCGGACCACAAGAAGGCCGCCGAGGCAGAGACAACAGGAGAGCACGCCGCCGAGATCGATGCGGGTGGCGACGAGGCAAGCGAGGAGAGCGAGGAGAGCTGATGGGGAACAAGATGAAGACCCATAGGGGCGCCGCCAAGCGCTTCAAGGTGACGGGCTCCGGCAAGCTCCTGCGCGGCAGCACCAACCTCAACCACATCCTCGAGAAGAAGAGCCCCCGTCGCAAGCGTCGCCTGTCGGGAGACGCCGCCGTGAGCCCTGCCGACAGTCGGGCGGTGCGGCGCCAGCTCGGCATCTAGCCGGCTCCAACCCGAGCACGCCGGCACCCAGTTCAACCCGAAAGGAATCCCCGATGGCCCGAGTAAAGCGATCGGTCGCAAGCAGGAAGCACCGCCGCTCCACCTTGGAGCGCGCCAAGGGCTACTACGGCAACAAGAGCCGCTCCTACCGCGCCGCCAACGAGCAGGTGATGCACTCCCTGCGCTACGCCTACCGCGACAGGCGCGCCCGCAAGGGCGACATGCGCAGGCTCTGGATCCAGCGCATCAACGCTGCCTGCAGGATCGAGGGCATCAGCTACAGCCGCTTCATCGACGGGCTTCGTCTCGCCGAGGTCGACGCGGACCGCAAGATCCTCGCGGAGCTGGCGGTGGCCGACCCGGCCGCCTTCGGTGCCCTGGTCCAGATCGCCCGGGCGGCGCTCGACGCCAAGCCCGCAGCGGTAGCCCCGGTCGGCTCCTGAACGCAGCGCGGTGGACGACGAGGTCCTCCCGCGGGTGATCCACACCGACGTCGAGCGTGTCGCCGTCGAGGCGGCGGAGCGTCTGTCGACAGCGAACACCGTCGAAGAGCTGGACGAGATCCAGACGGCGATCCTGGGCAAGCGGAGCCGGCTCCAAGAGCTGAAGCGTGCGCTCGGCGGCCTCGAGCCCGAGGACCGGCGCGCTGCGGGACGGGCCCTCAACGAGGCCCGGGAGCGTCTCGAGATCCTGGTCGACGAGCGCCGGACCGAGCTCGCCGCAGCCGCTCGCTCTGCCCGCATCGAGGCCGAGCGCATGGACCTCACAGAGGTCCGGTCGCATGCGCGCAGGGGTCACCTGCACCTCGTCACCCAGACCCGTGACCGCCTTGAGGACCTCTTCGTGGGCATGGGCTTCACGGTCGCTGAGGGCCCCGAGGTGGAGACCGACTGGTACAACTTCGAAGCCCTCAACATCCCGGAGGCCCACCCGGCACGTGGCATGTGGGACACGCTCTACGTGGAGCGGGCAGATCCCGAGACGATCCTGCTGCGCACGCACACCTCCCCGGTGCAGATCCGCGTGATGGCGTCGACACCGCCACCCATAGCCATCGTGGCTCCCGGGCGGGTCTACCGCCGTGACACGGCGGATGCGAGCCACCTCCCGGTGTTCCACCAGATCGAGGGCCTCGTGGTCGATCGCGGCATCAGCTTCGCAGACCTCGCCGGGACGCTGGAGGCCTTCACCACCGCCTACTTCGGGGGCGGCATCCACTCTCGCCTGCGACCCTCGTACTTCCCTTTCACGGAGCCCTCGGCCGAGTACGACATCAACTGCATCATCTGCGAAGGGTCCGGTTGTCGTACCTGCGCCGGCACCGGATGGCTGGAGCTGGGCGGGTGCGGGATGGTGCA
The DNA here is from genome assembly GCA_964530525.1 of uncultured Rhabdothermincola sp. Taxonomy (GTDB): domain Bacteria; phylum Actinomycetota; class Acidimicrobiia; order Acidimicrobiales; family Acidimicrobilacustridaceae; genus CAYNQN01. The sequence goes on from CAZHBH010000019.1 coordinate 20,475, forward strand.
CCCCAACGTCTTCGCTGCTGTGGGCGTGGATCCGGAAGAGTGGACGGGCTTCGCGTTCGGCTTCGGCATCGATCGCCTTGCCCTCATGCGCCACGGCATCGACGACATCCGAGAGCTGGTGTTGAACGACGTGCGGTTCCTGGAGCAGTTCTGATGCGCGTCCTGCTGTCGTGGCTCAACGAGATGGCTCCCTTCGGCGACGACCACGTGGCCCTCGGGGAGCAGATGAGCGACCTGGGGATGGCCGTGGAGTCCACGAGTTTCGTGGGGGAGGGCCTCGACGGCGTGGTCGTGGCCGAGGTCCTGGCCTTGCGACCGCATCCCGACGCGGACCGCGTACAGCTGGTCGACGTGGAGGTGGGTGACGGGCAGGCGATCCAGATCGTCTGCGGGGCGTTCAACATGGCCGTGGGCGACCGGGTTCCCCTTGCCACCGTGGGCACCGTCCTACCCGGCGGGATGAAGATCGAACGCCGCAAGCTGCGCGGAGAGCCCTCCAACGGGATGCTCTGCTCTGCGGTCGAGCTGGGCCTCCACGGCGAGGCCGCTCACGAAGGGATCCTGATCCTCCCTCCTGACGTCGAACCGGGTACCGACGCCGGCGAGGCGCTAGGCCTCCGCCGCGACGTTCTGTGGGACCTCGAGATCAACCCCAACCGGCCCGACGCGCTGTCCGTGGCGGGCGTGGCACGGGACCTCGCGGCGAGGATGGGCGTTCCGTTCCATCTCCCTGAGCCCTCGACGGACGAGAGCGGCGACATCGCAGGGACGGCCTCGGTGGAGATCGTCGACACCGACCTCTGCGGGCGCTTCCTCGTGCGCACGGTGCGAGGGGTGAGGGTGGGGGAGTCGACTCCGGAGGTGGCAGGACGTCTGCGGGCCATGGGGATGCGCCCGGTCAACAGCGTCGTCGACGCCTCGAACTACGTGATGCTCGAGCTGGGCCAACCGAACCACACCTTCGACCTCGCCAAGGTCCCTGGGGGAGCGCTCAGGGTCCGCTGGGCGCGCAGCGGCGAGGAGGTCGAGACGCTCGACGGCGTTCGCCGGCGTCTGGAGCCCACCGATGGGGTGGTGGCCGACCGCGACGACAGGGCGGTCTCGATCGCCGGGATCATGGGAGGTTCCTCCACCGAGATCTCGGAAGCCACCTCGGACGTGCTCTTGGAGGTGGCCTGGTGGCAACCGATGGCCATCGCCCGAAGCGCCAAGCGGTTGGGCCTTCGCAGCGAGGCGTCGATGCGCTTCGAGCGCGGTGCGGATCCCGAGATGGTCGAGCTGGCGGCGGCCCGCTTCTGCGAGCTGATGGCCGCACGGGGCGCCGTGGTGGTGGGTGGATCGGTAGATGCCTCAGGCTCGTTGCCGGCCCCGACCCGCATTCGCGTGCGGACCCAGCGGACGAACCGTCTCCTGGGCACGTCACTTTCGTCCTCGGATGTGAGGGCACTGCTGGAACCGATCGGCTTCCGTTGCGAGGCCGACGCTTCGTCCGACGAGGAAGCGCATTGGGTGACCGTGCCCTCGTTCCGACCAGACACCTCCAACGAGACCGACGTTGCCGAAGAGGTGGCCCGCCACCACGGCTACTCGCGCATCGCACCCACCCTCCCGGCCTCTTCGCGGATCGGCTCGCTCACGGAGCGCCAGCGGGAGCGTCGAGAGATCAGGCAGATCCTCGTCGGGGCGGGGATCGACGAAGCGATGCCGATGCCCTTCTTGGCGCCTGACGACCTGGCTCGCTGCGGAGTGCCCGGCGGAGCCCTGGTCCTGTCCAACCCCCTGGCGGCCGAGGAGTCGGTGCTGCGGACCTCGCTTCGACCGGGACTCCTCGCCAGCATCGCCTACAACGCGTCCCATCGCAGCACGGGAGCTCGGCTCTTCGAGATCGGCAAGGTCTTCTTCGACCTGGAAGGCGAGGAGGCGCCGCTGCCCGTGGAGCGCGAGCACCTGGGTGTGGCGCTCGCCGGGAGCGAGGCCCCGAGCGCGGTCGAGGTCTGGGCGTTGCTGCGCGGCGCGCTGGGGCTGCGTGCTGTCGAGACGCGTCAGACGCCCGTCGATGGGCTGCACCCGACCCGCAGTGCCGAGCTGGTGAGCGGCGGCGCGGTCGTGGGGGCTGTCGGCGAGGTCGACCCCGAGGTGCTGGCAGCACTCGGAATCGGAGAGCGGGTGGCGTGGCTCGAGGCCGATCTCGACTCCTTGCTCGAGACCCCCCACGGTCCGAGCCCCTACCGGCCGGTCAGCCGCTACCCCTCCAGCGACGTCGACCTGGCCTTCGTGCTCGACGACACGACACCGGCAGCCGCCGTCGAAGGACTGATCCGCTCGGCGGGGGGAGATCCCCTGGTCGGCGTGCGGCTCTTCGACGTCTTCCGTGGTGAGCCACTCTCTGCCGGCAGTCGCAGCCTCGCCTTCGCGCTGCGGTTCCAGGCGCGGGACCACACCCTCACCGATGACGAGGTGGCCGAGCTCCGGGCACGGGTGATAGCTGCAGTCGAGGCGGGGTCGTCGGCGCGCCTTCGCTGAACACGGGCCAGTTGCATAGTAATGCGGTAGGTCGTATGATCTCGCGGTGCTATCTGTAGGGGTTATCGGGGCATCGGGGTTCACGGGTGCAGAGCTCCTGCGCCTCTGCGCGCAGCATCCGGAGATGGACGTGAAGGTCGCCACTGGTGACACCCAGGCAGGGGTCCCCGTCGGCCAGCTGTACCCGAGCCTCGCCGCCCACTATCCGAACCTCACGCTCTCGCCCTACGAGCCCAGCTCGGTGGCCGGCTTGGATCTCGTCTTCTTGGGGCTGCCCCACGGGGCGTCCCAGCGCATCGTTCCCGAGCTCATGGGCTCCGTGAGCTGGGTGGTGGACCTGTCGGCCGACTTCAGGCTCTCGGACCCGGCTGCCTACCCCCAGTGGTACGGCGCCGAGCACGCTGCGCCCGAGCTGCTGGGCAAGGTGCCCTACGGCCTGCCCGAGCTCTTCCGCTCGGACCTCGTCGGTGCCGAGGTCGTCGCGTCTGCTGGGTGCTATCCCACCTCGGCCGCCCTCGCCCTGGCCCCGCTCGTGGAGGCCGGCCTCGTCGAGACCGAGGGCATCGTCGTGGATGCCGCCAGCGGTGTGTCCGGGGCGGGCCGGGCGCCCAAGCCCAACACGACGTTCTGCTCCGCCGACGAGGACTTCGCCGCTTACGGGTTGCTGGACCACCGACACACGCCCGAGATCGAGCAGACCCTGGGTCGGATCGGGGAAACGGGCTCCATCCTGTTCACCCCCCACCTGGCGCCCATGTCGAGGGGGATCCTGGCCACCTGCTACGCACGTCCGACGAGGACCTCTTCCACGGGAGAGCTGCTCGAGGTCTACCGCGAGCGCTATGCGCGAGAACCGTTCGTCGTGGTCACGGATGGTTCTCCTTCCACCAAGGCGACCCTCGGTGCCAACACGGCCCAGGTCACGGTGCGCTACGACGAGCGGACCGGCTGGGTGCTCGCCCTGTGTGCCATCGACAACCTCACCAAGGGTGCGTCCGGACAGGCGATCCAGTGCGCCAACATCATGGCCGGGCTCCCGGAGTCGACGGGCCTGCCCACCGTCGCGGTCTATCCGTGAAGGAGCTCCGACATGAGCGGAACCCATAGTTCGGCCCCGGCTCAACCGGCATCGCAGGGAGCATCATGAGCGTCACGTCAGCCCGAGGGTTCGTCGCTGCCGGTGTGGCGGCAGGCATCAAGCCGAGCGGAGGGCTGGACCTGGCCCTGGTGGCGACTGACGACGGCCGGCCGGTTCCGGCTGCTGGGGTGTTCACCCAGAACCTCATGGTCGCCCCTCCCGTCACCGTCTCGCGCTCGCACCTGATGATCACGGGCGGCCGTGCGGCGGGGGTGGTGCTCAACTCGGGGAACGCGAACGCGGCCACGGGGCAGCCCGGGATCGTCGACGCCACCACCATGTGCGAGCTCACGGGGGTGGGCCTGGGATGCGACCGCTCCGAGGTTCTGGTGTGCTCGACCGGGCTCATCGGCATCCGTCTCCCCATGGAGGTCGTCGAGCCGGCCATCCCCGTGGCGCTCGGCGCCCTCGCCGTGGATGGCGGAGCCGACGCCGCCAGGGCGATCATGACGACCGACACCTTCTCGAAGGAGGTCACCGTAGAGCGCGACGGGTTTGTGCTCGGAGGCATGGCCAAGGGAGCGGCGATGCTCGCCCCCAACATGGCCACGATGCTCGCGGTCCTCACCACGGACGCGCTCGCCACACCTGAAGAGCTGCAGGACGCGCTCGGGTCGGCAGTTGAGGGCTCGTTCAACGCCCTCACCATCGACGGGTGCACGTCCACCAACGACACGGTGCTCGTACTCGCTTCCGGTAGGGCCGGCGCACAGGCACCAGGGGCGCTGGAGGAGGCCATGGCGGAGGCCTGCACGTACCTGGCCCAGGAGATGGCTGCCGACGCCGAGGGGGCCACGAAGCTGGTCGAGCTCGTGGTGGTGGGCGCTCGTTCCGACGAGGAGGCCCGTGCTGCCGCTCGCAAGGTGGCCGACAGCCTGCTGGTGAAGTGCTCCTGGTACGGGGGCGATCCCTACTGGGGTCGGATCGCCAGCGAGCTCGGTAGCGCAGGGGTCGGCTTCGACCAACGGCTCCTGGCGATCAGCTACGGAGGGATCGTGGTCTGCGAGGGCGGAGTCGAGGTCGACCACGATCGCGCCGCCGTGGCCCGGCACATGGGCGGGGATCGCCTCCACATCCTCTGCGACTTGGGGATCGGCAGCGGCCAAGCCACCGTGCTGACCAACGACCTGACGCACGAGTACGTCGACGAGAACATGAGGACCTCATGACGCCGGGTTCGGAGCGCGCGGATGTCCTGATCGAGGCCCTTCCCTACATCCGAAGGTTCAAGGACGCGACGATCGTCGTGAAGTTCGGCGGCAACGCGATGGTCGACGCGAAGCTGTCTCAGTCCTTCGCCAAGGACATGGTGCTGCTGCAGTCGGTGGGACTGCGTCCGGTCGTGGTCCACGGCGGGGGACCTCAGATCGGGCAGCTCATGAACAGGCTCGGCAAGGTTCCCGAGTTCCGCGACGGCCTGCGTGTCACCGACGCGGAGACGCTCGACATCGTGCGGATGGTCCTCGTGGGCAAGGTCGGCCGGGACATAGTGGGTGCGATCAACGTGCACGCCCCGGTGGCTGTGGGCTTGTCGGGGGAGGATGCGGGCCTCCTGCTCGCCAGCGAGCACAACCCCGAGCTGGGCTTCGCGGGCGATGTGAGGGCCGTGAACGCCCAGGTGATCGACCGCCTGCTGGACGAGGGCTTCATACCGGTCATCTCTACGATCGGCACCGACCTCGGAGGCCAGGCCTACAACGTCAACGCCGACACCGGAGCAGGAGCCATCGCCGCCGAGCTCGGTGCCGAGAAGGTGATCTACCTCACCGACGTGCCAGGACTCTTGCACGACGTCTCCGACGACAGCACGCTCATCAGCCACATCGACACCGACGCCCTGGCCGACCTGATCGCGCGCGGCGTGCTGACGGAGGGGATGATCCCCAAGATGGCAGCATGCCTGGCGGCTGTGCGAGGAGGCGTGGGGGCGGCTCACCTGCTCGACGGCAGGGTCCCGCACGTCGTGCTCCTGGAGCTGTTCACCGACGCTGGCATCGGGACGATGGTGACCGCCGGCGAGGCGTCTGCCAGATGAGCGGAGGAGCGGAACCCACAGCGGCGGGCGTTCCGGCCGAGGCAGGCGAGGTGGGCACGAGCCCGTTCATGCCCACCTACGCCCAACCGCGGGTCCAGTTCGTGCGGGGCCTCGGAACGCAGCTGTGGGACAGGGGCGGCAAGCGCTACCTCGACTTCGTGGGCGGGCTCGCCGTCGTCTCCCTCGGGCACTCGCATCCCGACGTGGCCGATGCCATCTCGGTGCAGGCTCGCACCCTCCTTCACGTATCCAACCTCTACGGCAGCGAGCCGGGGATCGACGTCGCCCGTGCGCTCGACCGCCTGGTGGGCGGCGACGGCCAGGTGTTCATGTGCAACTCCGGGGCGGAGGCCAACGAGGCCGCCTTCAAGCTGGCACGCAAGTGGGGAGGGCGGGGGCGCCACGTGATCGTCAGCGCCTACGGCTCCTTCCACGGACGGACCCTGGCGACGTTGCATGCCACCGGTCAGCCGGAGAAGCACGAGGCCTTCCAGCCGCTACCCGAGGGCTTCCGTCACGTCGCGTGGGACGACCTCGCCGCCCTCGACCGGGCGGTCGACTCGTCAGTCGCAGCTGTGCTCCTGGAGGTCGTGCAGGGCGAGGGCGGGATCAACGTGGCCAGCCGTGGTTACATCGAGGGTGCGCGGGAGCTCTGCGACGAGCGCGGAGCCCTGCTCATGATCGATGAGGTCCAGACTGGACTTGGCCGCACGGGTAGCTGGTTCGCATTCCAGCACGCCGGGGTGCGCCCCGACGTCGTCACCGTCGCGAAGGCGTTGGGCAACGGAGTTCCGATAGGGGCCTGCTGGGCGCGGCGAGAGGTTGCAGCGGCGTTCGAGCCCGGAGACCACGCATCCACCTTCGGCGGCCAGCCCTTGGCCGCCTCCGCCGCCCGAGCGGTCTTGCGGACCATGGAGGAGATCGACGCCCCGGCGTTGGCCGAGGCCGGGGGAGCGCGGCTCACTTCGGGTCTCCTAGGGCTGCCGGGCGTCGCCTCTGTCCGGGGACTCGGCCTCCTGCTCGGTGTGGAGCTGGAGCCGGGCCTCGATGCTCGTCAGTTGTCGAGCGAGGCACTCGACGCCGGGTTGCTCGTGAACCCGGTGCAGGCGGGGACGCTGCGCCTCGCACCTCCGCTGACCGTCGCGCCCGACGAGATCGATGAGGCTCTTTCGATACTCGGCGACGTGCTCGCCACCGCTGCACCAGGAGGGCGACGGTGAGGGACCTCTTGGAGGTGGACGACCTGGCACCGCACGAGCTGCGTGAGGTGCTCGACCTGGCACGCCGGCCCGACCTCCCGCGCCTGCTGGAAGGCAGGGGGGTCGCGCTGCTGTTCGAGAAGCCGTCGTTGCGGACGCGAAGCTCCATGGAGATGGCCGTAGCGCAACTGGGGGGCCACCCGGTAGCGATACTCCCCGACGAGGTCGGCCTGGGCACCAGGGAGACCGTCGAGGACGTGGCGCGAACGTTGGCCTGCTACCACTCGGTGATCGCCGCTCGCGTGTTCGACGACCACCACCTGCATCGGATGGCCGCCGCCGTCGACGTGCCAGTGGTGAACCTGCTGTCCGACGACGGCCACCCGCTCCAGGCCCTGGCCGACGTCCTCACCCTCGTGCAGATGTGGGGTGACGAGCTGAGGGGCAGGGCAGTGGCCTACGTGGGCGACGGCAACAACGTCTGTCGGTCGCTCGGGATCGCCGCCGGGATGCTGGGGATGGACGTTCGCATCGCCACCCCCCAGGGCTTCGAGCTCAAGCCGCACGACCTCGACCGGATACGTGCGTCCGGCGTGGATCCGCTCGTCACGGCGCGACCCTCCGACGCCGTCGCGGGTGCCGACGTGATCTACACCGACGTGTGGGCTTCGATGGGCCAGGAGGGCGAGGCCGCCGCACGCCGAGAGGCCTTCGCGGGATTCACGGTGGACGACGAGATGCTCTCTGCCGCCGCGCCTGAGGCGGTGGTGCTGCACTGCCTTCCGGCTCACCGTGGCGAGGAGATCTCCGCGAGCGTGCTGGAGGGCGCGCGGAGCAGGGTCTGGCAGCAGGCTGCCAACCGCATGCACGCCGCCCGTGGCGCGCTCGCCTGGCTGCTCGGACACGAAGGCGGAGGGGGTGCCAGGTGAGCCCGACAGGCAAGCTCGCACGTCTCGGGAAGGTCCAGCGACAGCACCTGATCGCCAAGCTCATCGAGCAGGAGACGGTGAGCAACCAGGGCCACCTGGTCGAGCTGCTGGCGGGCCAGGGCGTGGCCGCCACGCAGGCAACCGTCTCGCGCGACCTCGACGACCTCGGGGCGATCAAGGTGCGGACAGCAAGTGGTGAACCCGCCTACGCGATCCCGGCGCTTCCTCGCGATCAGCGCGCGCCCGAAGACCACCTCCGCCGGGTCTTCGGGGACTGGGTGGTCGAGGTGGCTTGCTCGGGCAACCTCGTGGTGCTGCGCACGCCGCCGGGCTCTGCCCACGTCGTGGGATCCGCGCTCGATCGCGCCGACCTGCCGGAGATCATCGGGACCGTGGCCGGCGACGACACGCTCATGGTCGTGGTCGCCGCCGACACCACCGGTGACGCGGTGGCTGATCGACTCCGCTCCCTGGCGGGTCTCTAGGACGGGGACGCGAGGGCGACGAGCGAGACAGGACGAGAGGTGGCGAGCGGGCCTGGTGGCCCGCCCAGCGTGGCAAGCAAAGGAGCATGATGGCCAAGAGAGTTGTTCTGGCGTACAGCGGAGGGCTCGACACGTCCGTCGCGGTGCGGTGGATGATCGAGAACCTCGGCGTGGAGGTGATCACGGTCGCGTGCAACCTCGGGCAGGAGGGCGACTGGGAGGGCCTGCAGGCAAAGGCCTTCGCCGCGGGCGCGAGCGAAGCGATCGTCGTGGACTGCCGCGAGGAGTTCGCCCGCGACTTCCTCGCCCCGGCGATTAAGGCCAACGCCCTCTACGAGGGCCGGTATCCGCTGGTATCAGCGCTGTCCCGGCCGGTGATCGTGCGCCACCTCGTGGCGGCGGCGCGGTACCACGGAGCCGACGCCGTCGCCCACGGTTGCACCGGGAAGGGCAACGACCAGGTGCGCTTCGAGGTGTCGACGCGAGCACTGGCGCCCGACCTGGAGATCCTCGCCCCGGTGCGCAACTGGGGCATGAGCAGGGAGCAGAGCATCGCCTACGCGGAGCGCCACGACATCCCCGTGCTCGCGACCAGGGAGAAGCTCTACTCCATCGACGACAACCTGTGGGGTCGTGCCATCGAGTGCGGCGAGATGGAAGACCCTTGGACCCGGCCACCTGAGGGGGTGTGGTCCATGACGACGGCCCGCGCCTCAGAGGCCCGTGAGATCGTGTTGGGCTTCCAGCAGGGGATCCCTGCATCGATCGACGGCGTCGCGATGCCCCTCCACGAGCTGGTGGTGGAGATGAACGACATCGTGGGCGCCTACGGCTGGGGACGCCTGGACATGGTCGAGAACAGGCGGGTGGGGATCAAGAGCCGCGAGACCTATGAGGCGCCCGGCGCGTTGGCCCTCATCATGGCCCACGGCGATCTGGAGACGATCTGCCTCGAGCGCGACCTGATGCACGAGAAGCAGCGCCTCGAGCCGCGCTACGCCGACCTCGTGTACGACGGGATGTGGTACTCCCCGCTCAAGGAGTCCCTCGACGCCTTCGTGGATGCGAGCCAGCGCTTCGTGTCCGGCGAGGTGCGACTGCGACTCGAGCCGGGGCGCTGCTTCGTGGTGGGCCGCCGCAGCGAGCACAGCCTCTACGACTACGGCCTGGCCACCTACGACGAGGCCGACAGCTTCGAGCACGCCGACGCCGCAGGGTTCGTCCGACTCTGGGGCCTCGGCATCGAGACCTGGGCCGCTCGCCAGGGCACAGGCGTGGCGGAGAGGGTCGAGGAGCGGTGAGCACGCTCTGGCACGGGAGGTTCGAGTCGGGACCGGCCGACGAGCTCCTCGCCTTCACGGCGAGCCTGCCGTTCGACCGCCGGTTGGCAGCCGACGACCTGGATTGCTCGCGCGCCCACGTGCGGGGACTCGCACGGGCACATCTCCTCTCGGCGGAAGAAGCTGACTCGATCCTGACTGCGCTCGACGAGGTAGGCGCAGAGATCGACGAGGGAAGGTTCGAGGTCGTCCCCAGCGACGAAGACATCCACACCGCCGTCGAGCGCCGGGTCACAGAGCTGATCGGCGCCGTGGGCGGCAAGCTGCACACGGGCCGGAGTCGCAACGACCAGGTCGCGACCGATCTGCGCCTCTACGTGAAGCGCGCCCTCGCGGACGTCGCGGCAGCGGTCCTCGACCTTCAGGTCACGTTGCTCGATCGGGCCGAGCAGGCGGGCGGTGCCTACCTGCCCGGCTACACCCACCTCCAGCGCGCCCAGCCCGTGCTGCTCGCACACCACCTGCTCGCGCACGGCTGGGCCCTGGCGCGTGACGTGGAGAGATTGCTCCAGGCCAGGGACAGGGCCGACGTATCACCGCTCGGTGCCGGAGCCCTCGCGGGATCCTCTCTGCCCCTCGATCCCGAGGGGGTGGCACGTGATCTCGGGTTCGCTTCGCTCTTCTCCAACTCCTTGGACGCCGTGAGCGACCGTGACTTCGTTGCCGAGTCCCTCTTCTGCCTCGGTCTGCTGGGCGTGCACCTCTCGCGCCTGGCCGAGGAGGTGATCTTGTGGTCGTCGGCCGAGTTCGGCTTCATGGAGCTCGATGACGCGTACGCCACCGGCAGCTCGATGCTGCCCCAGAAGAAGAACCCCGACATCGCCGAGCTCACGAGGGGGAAGTCGGGGAGGCTCATCGGCCACGTGGCGGGCTTCCTCGCCACCCTCAAGGGCTTGCCCCTCGCCTACAACCGCGACCTCCAAGAGGACAAGGAGCCACTGTTCGACGCGATCGACCAGGTGTCGGGCGCGCTGCGTGCCATGAAGGGACTGATGGCGAGCGCTCGGTTCGACACCGCGGCCATGACGTCTGCAGCCGACGTCGCAGCGGCATCGGCGACGGACCTGGCCGAGTGGTTGGTGGGCAGGGGCGTTCCGTTCCGCGAGGCCCATGCCACGGTGGGTGGACTCGTGAGGGAGTCCCTCGCGGGCGACGTGGAGCTGGCTGATCTCGTCGCCGCCCACGACGACCTCGGCCCCGATGCGCTGCACGTCCTCGGTGAGGGTGTCGCGGTCCAGAGGCGCACCACGCCAGGTGGCGGCGGACCCTCGGTGCTCCCGGCGCAGATCGACGCCTTCCGCGCCAAGCTGGCGGCGGAGCGCTCCCTGCTGGGCCCGTGAGCCCCGCTCGCCGCAGGAGGATCCCACGTTCGTTCCTCAGGCGTGACAGCCGGGTCGTCGCGCCTGAGCTGCTCAACAAGTTGCTCGTGCGCGGCACGAGGGTGGGGAGGATCGTGGAGGTGGAGGCGTACGCAGGGTCGGAGGATCCCGGCAGCCACGCCTTCCGGGGTGAGACTCGTCGCAACCGGACCATGTTCGGTCCCGCGGGTCACCTCTACGTCTACTTCACATATGGGATGCACTGGTGCTCGAACGTGGTGTGCGGCGAGGTGGGCGAGGGCACCGGGGTCCTCCTCAGGGCGCTGGCGCCCCTCGAGGGCCTCGACGAGATGAGGGCGTCGAGGCCGCGGGCGCGGCGCGACATCGACCTGTGCAGCGGGCCGGCGAAGCTCGCCCAGGCGTTCGGGATCGATCGCTCGCTGGACGGCGCCGACGTGGTGCGCGGAGACCGTGAGATCTGGGTGCTCGACGACGGCACGCCGCCCCCGGAGCACCCGGTGACCTCCGTGCGGATCGGTCTGAAAGAGGACCAGACCCAGCCGTGGCGGTGGTACGTGCCGGGCGAACCCAACGTCTCTCGGCCGTAGGGCCCCAGTTGGGCAGGCTCCTCAGGCGTCTTCGACGGCCACGAGGTACCGGGCCCTCTTCCCCCGTCGGATCACGAGAAACCGGTCGTGCAGGAGGTCGTTGCTCGTGAGCAGGCGCTCCGAGACCTCCCGAGAGTCGTTGACGGTGATCCCACCGCCGGCGATCAGGCGCCTCGCCTCGCTCTTCGAGCTGGCAGCGTCCACCTCGACGAGGAGGTCGACCAGAGCCCATCCAGCCTCCAGGACTGCCTCGGAGACCCTCGTGGTGGGGATCTCGTCCACCAGCGACTCGAGCTCCTGCCGGCTCAGGCCGGCGCTGGCGTCAGAGAAGCCCACCGAAGCCGCCTGGGCCTCGGTGGCCGCCTGGTCGCCGTGGACCATGGACGTGACCTCGAACGCCAGACGACGTTGCGCCTCCCTGCTCTGGGGGGCCCTCCCGTGCGCCCCGACGAGATCGTCCACCTCCTCTACAGAGAGGAAGGTGAGCTGCAGCAGGAGGCGGTGCACATCGGCGTCGGGGATCTGAACGAAGTACTGGTACAGGTGGTAGGGCGAGGTGCGCTCAGGGTCGAGCCAGATCGTGCCCTCTGCGGTCTTGCCGAACTTCGCACCGTCAGCTCGGGTGATCAGGGGGACGGTGAGGCCGTGGACCTGTGACCCCGACGTTCGGCGGACCAGGTCGATTCCGGCGGTGATGTTCCCCCACTGGTCGGAGCCGCCCACCTGGAGCTCGCATCCCTCGTGCTCGTGAAGCCATCGGAAGTCGTTCGCCTGCAAGAGCATGTAGCTGAACTCGGTGAACGAGAGGCCCTCGGCACTGGAGATGCGGGCCTTCACCGACTCCTTGCCGAGCATCACCCCGACCGTCACGTGCTTGCCCACGTCCCTCAGGAACTCGATGGCCGAAAGGGGAGAGGTCCATTCTCGGTTGTCGACCAGCAGACCCGCTGACGGGTCGTCGCCGCCGAGATCGACCAGTGCGGCGAGCTGCCTTCCGATGGCGGCGACGTTGTGGTCGATGGTCTCCTCGTCGAGGAGGTTGCGCTCTGCGGAGCGGCCGCTGGGGTCGCCGATCATCCCGGTGGCGCCGCCGGCGAGGACGATCGGCCTGTGGCCGTGGAGCTGGAAGCGGCGAAGGAGGAGCAGCGGCACGAGGTGTCCCACGTGCAAGCTGTCGGCCGTCGGGTCGAAGCCCCCGTACAGGGTCACCGGGCCCTCGTCGAGCCTCGCCCGTAGCCGGACCAGGTCGGTGCTGTCGTGGATGAGGCCCCGGGCATCCAGCTCGTCGAGGATGGCACCGCTGGAGCGGGACGCTTCCTTGCCCATGCGACACTCTTGTCTCGTTGCGGGAGCCTGGTCCATTTGGCTAGTCGTTCCCCGGACCGGCACAGTGGGAATGTGAAGTCAGCCCCGCAGACGGAGGGACGCCGCCGGCGCGTACCGATCGCAGCCGTGCTCGCGGTGGTAGCTGGCGCGGCCATCGTCGCCATATGGATCTGGGCGTTCGCAGCCGGGACGAGTGATCCATTGGGAAAGCTCGACGACCAGTCGTACGGAGCGACGGCCTCGGCGATCTGCGAGGCCGCCACTGCGCAGGTGGAAGCCCTGCCCCCTGCGTTCGAGGCCACCACCGCAGCAGAGCGGGCCGAGACGGTGGAGCGCAGCAACGACATCTACATAGCGATGCTCGACAAGCTAGCGGCTGCCGCGCCCACCAGCGGCAGGGACTCCGGGATGATCCACGAGTGGATAGGTGATTGGCGCACCTACGTCTCCGATCGCGCTGACTACGCCGATCGGCTGCGGATCGACGAGAGCTCCCGCTTCTACGTGTCGACCAGGGAGGGCAGCCAGCTGACCACTCCGATCGACCGCTTTGCCCGCATCAACGGGATGCTGCCGTGCTCCACCCCCAGTGACCTGAGCTGAGCTCGCAGGAAGCGACCGGTGTCTCCCGCTGCGGGCAGGTTCGGAGGCGTCGCGGAGCTCCGGGAATGACTTGTGGGTCGCCGCGGTTGAACGTCTCGCACCCGGTATCCAGATCTTCATCGAGGCGAGTTTGACTCCCCACGATCAACTGGTAGGGTGTCAACCCGCTCGGGGCACGCCCCGGGCGAGCGTCGAGTTCTGGTGAGCGAAGCGTCCTAGAGGCCCAGCTCACCTCTCGATCTGGCGCTCCTTGAAAACGGAACAGAGGACGAATAGAAGCCAGTGCGAGCGGCACGCCCGCCGCCGGCCTCCGCACCAGTGCCCTCGGGCACGGGGGGTCGGACCACGGTGAGCGTGTCCGTCATAGATATTGAGCATCTCCCAAACAGAGATGCCAGGTGACGCCGGGGGTGGTACCTCGGCGTGACTTTCCGATCGAAGGCCTGCTTCGGCAGGTCTAGATCTCGACGGAGAGTTTGATCCTGGCTCAGGACGAACGCTGGCGGTGTGCTTAACACATGCAAGTCGAGCGAGGTCCATTCGGTGGCAACACCGTTGAAGACCTAGCGGCGAACGGGTGAGTAACACGTGAGAAACCTACCTCGAAGTTCGGAATAACCCGGGGAAACTCGGGCTAATGCCGAATACCTTCCACCGGCCGCATGACCGGTGGAAGAAAGAACTTCGCTTCGAGAGGGTCTCGCGGCCTATCAGCTTGTTGGTGGGGTAACGGCCTACCAAGGCAACGACGGGTAGCTGGTCTGAGAGGACGATCAGCCACACTGGGACTGAGACACGGCC
>CAZHBH010000020.1:0-32315 GCA_964530525.1 uncultured Rhabdothermincola sp.
GCAGAACACCACGCCCGAGCAGATGAAGATGTTCCTTACCCGAATCGGCTTCGGTTCGAAGGCGGTGATCACCGGTGACACGACCCAGGTCGACGTGGCCGGGGGGCGCAGCGGCTTGGAGGGGTTGGAGGAGCTCTTGGGAGGGATAGACGAGTTGGCGTTCGTGCACCTGACGGGGCGCGACGTCGTCCGGCACCGGATAGTCGCCGACATCGTCGACGCCTACGCCGCTGGTTCCAGCCCGGCGTCGAAGCGCAGGTGATCGAGGTGCTCGTCGTCGACGAGCAGTCGCCGCCCCCAGCTCACCCCGTCGAGGCCTCCCGCTGGGAGCGGCTGGTGGAGGGCGTCCTGGCGGACATGGGCGTGGGGGGCGCAGGGGAGATGTCGGTGCGCTTCGTGGACGAGGACGTGATGGCAGAGCTCAACGAGCGCTTCATGGAGGTGGCGGGCCCCACCGACGTGCTCTCGTTCCCCATCGACCCGTTCGACGACGACGACGAAGCAGCTCCCGGCCTGGTCGGGGAGCCACCCGCCCCCAGGCTGGTAGGAGACGTCGTCCTGTGCCCCGCGGTCGCTGCTCGCAACGCACCGGGCCACGCGGGCTCGTACGACGACGAGGTGGCGCTTCTGCTGGTGCACGGGGTGCTGCACGTCTGTGGCATGGACCACGAGGAGCCCATCGAGAGGGCCGAGATGCAACAGCGCGAGCGGGCCCTGCTCGACTTGCTGCACGGGCCGCTCGCAGCCGACCCCTGGGGGCCCTGAGGTGGGCGAGATCGTGATGATCGTGCTGATCGTCGTGCTGGCGCTGGTGGCTGCGCTGCTCGTGGTGCTCAACCGGATGATCCTCGCGGGCCGCACGATCCCGGGCCGCTTCGGCGGGCGGCTCGTCGGCGGTGGTGGGTTCGGCAAGGGGCGGTTCGTCTCCGAGGACGAGCTCTTGGCCCTGGTGGAAGCGGCGGTGGAGGACAAGGTGCTCGACCAGGGCGAGGGAAGGCTCATCGGCCAGATCATCGAGTTCGGCGACACGGTTGTGCGAGAGGTGATGGTGCCTCGTCCCGACATGGTCGCCGTGCCTGCCGACCTGAGGGTGGAGGACGTGATGGAGGTGGTGCTGCTGAACGGGTTCAGCCGCCTGCCGGTCTACCGGGAGGGGATGGACGACGTGGTGGGCCTGGTCTATGCGAAGGACCTCATGCGCGCGGAGCGCGACGGCCAGGCCGACCGCACCGTGGGGAGCCTGGTGCGAGAGGCCCACTTCGTGCCCGAGAACAAGCGAATCCCCGAGCTCCTGGCCGAGATGCAGTCGGAGCAGTACCACATGGCCCTGGTGGTCGACGAGTACGGGGGCACCGCCGGCCTGGTGACGCTCGAGGACCTCATAGAGGAGCTGGTCGGCGAGATCGTCGACGAGTTCGACAGCGAGGAGCCGATGATCGAGCCGCTGACAGGTGGGGCGGTGCGCGTGAACGCCCGCATGTCGGTGGACGAGGTGAACGATCTGGCCCACGTGGAGCTTCCCCAGGGCGACTGGGACACCATCGGCGGGCTGGTGTTCCACCTGCTCGGCCGGATCCCCTCCGAGGGCGAGACGGCGACGGTCGAGGGGCACCGGCTGCGCGCCGAGCGCGTCCAGGGCCGGCGCATCGGTCGCGTCCGCATAGAGCGGGTGCCCCAACCCCAACCCGAGCCGGAGTCGGCGTGAGGTCGGGGTTCGTGGCCCTGGCGGGACGGCCCAACGTGGGCAAGTCGACCCTGCTCAACGCCATGTTGGGCACGAAGGTCTCCATAACATCGGAACGCCCCGGCACCACGCGGACCCAGGTGCGGGGGATCCTCGAGCGTCCCGACGCCCAGGTGGTGTTCGTCGACACGCCGGGAATGCACAAGCCTCGGCGCTCCTTCGGTGAACGCCTCAACGCAACCGCCACCGAGGCCATCGACGGGGTGGATGCCGTGTGCCTGGTGCTCGACGCCACCCAGCTGGTGGGGCCGGGCGACCGCTTCGTGGCTCAGCGTGTCCCCGAGGGCACCGTGGTGGTGCTGAACAAGATCGACCTCGTCGACGAGGCCCAGGTGTTCGCCCAGCTCGCTCGGGCATCCGAGCAGTTGGACAAGTCCGAGTACTTCCCCGTGTCGGCACGCACCCAAAAGGGGGTGCCCCAGCTCGTCGACCACCTGGTCTCGCTGATGCCCGAGGGGCCCGCCTACTACCCGCCGGGGACCGTGTCGGACGTGCCCGAGGCCTTCTGGGTCGCCGAGCTGGTGCGCGAGCAGCTGCTGGCCGTGGCCCGCGACGAGCTCCCGCACTCCATCGCCACGCGGGTGACCGAGTGGGAGTGGCCCCGCATCCGCGTGGAGATCCTGGTGGAGCGGTCGTCGCAGAAGGGGATGGTCATCGGGCGCGGTGGGTCGGTCCTCAAGGAGGTCGGCACCAACGTGCGCAAGCAGCTGCCCAAGGGCGCCTACCTGGAGCTGTTCGTGAAGGTCGACCCCGATTGGGCGAGGCGGCTGGGCTCGTTGGAGCAGCTCGGCTACTGAGCACCGACGTCACCTGGGAGCCGACCAGCGTGCGCTCGTCATCGATCCGGTGACGCAGGTGCGCCGGTTCGGGTCGCGGGAAGGGATGGGCACGGGCAGTAACGTGCCGAGCGTGGCGCCCCCTGGCATAGACCTCGACCGCGTACCCCGCCACGTCGCGATCGTCATGGACGGGAACGGGCGCTGGGCCCAGCGCAGGGGCCTCCCGCGCACCGAAGGTCACGCGGCGGGCGAAGAGGCCCTGTTCGACACCGTGGAGGGTGCGCTGGAGCTGGGCATCGAGTGGTTGACCGTCTACGCCTTCTCCACCGAGAACTGGCGCCGGCCTCCCGACGAGGTGCGCTACCTCATGGGGTTCAACGAGTCGCTTCTGGTGCGCAGGCGCGACGAGCTGAACGACCGTGGCGTGAGGATGCGCTTCCTGGGACGGCGCGACTGGCGGGTGCCCAAGCGGCTGCTGCGGCGCATGGACGAGTCGATCGAGCTGACCCGGCGGAACCGCACGATGACCCTCACGATCGCGTTCAACTACGGCGGCCGAGCCGAGATCGTCGACGCCGTCCGCCGGCTCGTCTCCGAGGGCACTCCCGCCGACAAGATCGACGAGCGTGCCATCGCCAGGCACCTCTACGACCCCGAGATGCCTGATCCCGACCTGATGGTGCGCACGTCGGGCGAGTACCGCATCTCGAACTACCTTCTGTGGGAGATCGCCTACAGCGAGCTGGTGTTCACCGAGGTCCTGTGGCCCGACTTCCGACGTTCCGATCTCTTCTCGGCGGTGGAGGAGTTCCAGTCGCGCGACCGCCGCTTCGGCGGCGTCCACGAGGGCTAGGCGGTGAGCCACCTCTACCGCGACACGGGGGTGGTGCTGCGCACCCACAAGCTGGGAGAGGCCGACCGCATCGTGGTGATCTTCACCCGGAACCACGGCAAGGTGAGGGCCGTCGCGAAGGGGGTGCGCAAGACCAGCTCTCGGTTCGGGGCACGCCTGGAGCCCACGAGCCACGTGGCGCTGCAGCTGTACGCGGGACGTGAGCTGGACGTGGTCACCCAGGCCGAGACGGTGGAGAACTTCCGAGAGATCCGTGATCACCTCGATCGGATAGCCAGGGCCTCGGCGATGCTCGAGGCCGTGGAGGTGGTCTCGCCCGAGCGTGAGCACAACCCCCGCCTATACCTCATGCTGGTGGGAGCGCTGGGGGCCCTGGCTCGCAACGATCCGCCGCTGGTGGTGGCGGCGTTCTTCTTGAAGCTGCTCTCGCTCGAAGGCTTCCACCCGGTGGTGGACCGCTGCGTCAACTGCGGTTCGCCGGGTCCGCTGGTCTCGTTCGACGTCGAGGGCGGCGGGATGCGATGTGCCGGGTGCCGCTACGGGCAGGCCGTCTCGCCCGAGGGCCTCGACCTGCTGCAGCGCGTGCTGGGCGGCCAGCTCGGCTCAGCGCTCAACGAAGAGGTCTCGCATGCGACCTACGAGGTCGACCAGCTGGCGACGCGCTCGTTGGAGCACCACGTGGAGCGCCGCATCCGCTCGATCACGCTGTTGCACTAGCTCAGCCCTACCTTCCGCCGTGGGGCTCGGCGGACGACGCTACGGGGTGAAGCGAACAGGGAGCGTCTCGAGGCCCCGCAGGATCAGGCGGTTCCGCCACGCCGGCTCGTCGTCGAGCAGCTCGATCGACGAGAACCTGCGCGCCAGCTGCTCCAGCACGACCCGCACCTCCAGCCGGGCGAGGTTGGCGCCCAGGCAGTGGTGTATCCCGGCGGCGAAGCTGAGCGGGTAGTTGGGCTCGCGGCTCACGTCGAAGCTGTCGGGATCGTCGAAGACCGCCGGGTCCCGGTTCGCTGCTCCCAGGAAGGTGATGACGAAGTCGTCCTTCTCCACGAGGTGGCCGTCTATCTCCACGGGTTCGAAGGCCACCCGGGCGTCGGCTTGCACTGGGGCCTCGAAGCGGAGGATCTCCTCTACGGCCGACGGGATGAGCTCCGGGTCGGCCCAGACCCGGGCCATCTGGTCGGGATGGCGGATGAGGGTGAGCAGGCCGTTGCCGATGAGGTTGGTGGTGGTCTCGAAGCCCGCCGCGAAGATGAGCATGAGAGAAGCCACCATCTCGTCCTCGGTCAGCGCGTCGTCGCCGTCTCGCGCAGCGATGAGCGCGGATGTGAGGTCGTCGAGAGGCTCCGCCCGCCGCTTGGAGACCAGCTCCCGGAAGTAGCCCTCGATCACCGCCATGGCCGCCTCGGTCCTGTCGAGCTGCTCGTCGGTGACGCCGAACTCGAGCGAGGCCGCCAGCTCCCACACGATCGGCCGGAACTGCTCGCGGTCGGCGGGAGGTACCCCGATGAGCTCTCCTATGACGTCCACGGGGAGCCGGAACGCGAGCGCATCGATCGCGTCCACCTCTCGCTCCGCGGCGAGCCTGTCCATGATCGCTCCGGCCAGCTCCTCGATGCTGTCGCGCAGTCCCTGGACCCGGCGAGGGGTGAAGCCCCGCACGACCAGGCCCCTCAGCCGGGTGTGGTCGGGCGGGTTGACGAAGAGCATGGAGGTGGCCAGCACCGACGGGGGCCTCGGCCGCACGCTGGGGTTGAAGACCATCCGCCGTTCGTCGGCTGGGTCGCCCTTGCCGAAGCGGTTGTCGCGCAGCAAGAAGTTGGTGTCCTCGTAGCGCGTGAGGAACCAGACGGGCCCCAGCGAGCTCTTGTGCACGGGTGCCGTCTCGCGCAGCTGCCGGTAGCGGGGGTAGGGATCGGCCCGGCCCTCGGGCGTGATCAGGGTCTCCATGATCAGCCCGTCGGCTGCCATCTGCTCAGCTGTCGCGACCATCCCTGCCTCGCCTCCGGTCGTTTCGCCCGCTGCCGGCTGCCCGCTCGCAGTGGTTCCGGTGGCCCGGCCACAGCGGCGTCCGTCAGCCGGGCACCACGACCAGTCTGCCCCATGGGTCCGCCCGGCGCTCGGTCGGGAGCGAATAGGTGACCTGTTTGGTAGGGTTTAGGGCATGGCGAGCTTCCGAGACCTCCTCCGCCGGACGAAGGACGAGATCAGAGAGGTGAGCACCGCCGAGGCCCAAGAGATGATCTCCGCCGGTGCCACCCCCTTGGACGTGCGCGAGCCCGACGAGCACGAGCAGGGCACCGTGCCGGGTTCGGTGTTCATCCCCAGGGGCCAGCTGGAGAGCCAGATCGAGAACCGCGTCCCCGACCACGATCGGCCGCTGGTGGTCTACTGCGCCGGCGGAACCCGCTCGGCCTTCGCCGCGAAGACGCTCGCCGAGCTCGGCTACACCGACGTCGTGTCGGTGGACGGCGGGTTCAACCGCTGGAAGGACGAGGACAGGCCCTGGAAGCTCCCCAGGGTCCTCAACCCCCAGCAGCGGAACCGGTACCAGCGCCACCTTCTCCTGCCCGAGGTGGGCGAGGAGGGTCAGCTGAAGCTCCTCGACAGCAAGGTCCTCCTCCTCGGAGCAGGGGGCCTGGGCTCGCCCGCAGCGCTCTACCTGGCGGCCGCCGGCGTGGGCACCATCGGCATCATCGACATGGACGTCGTGGACGAGTCGAACCTCCAGCGCCAGATCCTCCACAACACCGACAGCGTCGGTGAGCGCAAGGTGGACTCCGCGAAGAAGGCGATCACGGCGCTGAACCCCGACGTAGCCGTGGTGGCGCACGACACGCGCCTCGGTGCCGACAACGTCGTCGACATCATCGGCCAGTACGACCTGGTGGTCGACGGCTTCGACAACTTCCCGAGCAGGTACCTGCTCAACGACGCCTCGCTCGTGACGGGCACGCCGGTGATCCACGGTTCGATCTTCCGCTTCGAGGGTCAGATCACCGTGTTCAAGCCCTACGACGGACCCTGCTACCGCTGCTTCCTCCCAGAACCGCCTCCGCCCGAGCTGGCCCCTTCGTGCTCCGAGGCCGGCGTGCTGGGCGTGCTCCCCGGGATCATCGGGTCCATCCAGGCGCTCGAGGCCATCAAGACCATCCTCGACCTGGGCGAGTCGCTCTCGGGCCGCCTGCTCACCTACGACGCCCTCGAGCAGACGTTCCGCAACTACAAGCTCCACCGCGATCCGCAGTGCCCGGCGTGCTCGCTCCCGCCCGACCAGATCGTCATCGCGGAGTACGACCAGTACTGCTCGCCGCACGTGGCGGCGCCCGCCCCCGCTCCTGCTTGATCAGGCGCGAGGGGTGGGGCCTCGGTCCTGCCGCCTGCTGAGGGGATGTCGGGGGTAGCATCTGTCGTCTTGCGGGCGGAACCAGCTGAGTTCGCGCGCCCGAGGTCGACACCCCATGAGAACCACCCCCCGCAACCCGCAACGTCCCCTGCTGGTCGTTGCGGCTGCCGTCTTGGTGATGGCGATCTTCATCCCCATCCTTCCTCGTCCTGTCGAGGCCCAGGAGCCCGGCGGGCCCACCGCGGTGCCGGCCACGTGGCCGATAGGTGCCGAGCCCTACGCGAACGTCCTGCACTGGGCGGAGCAGCGCGCCTCGGAGTACGGGTGCGGTCTGACGCGGGACCGGCTGGCAGCTGCGATGCTCGCCATCGTCTACTACGAGGCGGGGTACTCGGCGGGCAAGGCACCCTCACCCATGACGCTGGGGCGCTGGGACACGTTGGCGGTGCGCTCCGACAACGCCCGGCTCTACGCCTTCTCTGACCCGTCGACGCCCTACCAGCGTGCCTACTTCCACGCCGGAATAGGGATGTGGCAGTTCGACTCTGCCGGCGGATATCCGCTCACAGCCGCGGGAGCCATAGACACCTGGACGGCCGCCCAGGAGGCCTCGAAGATCATCGCCCAGCGCTACTGCGCGAGCCTTGCCACCGACCCCATCGAGAAGGTGAAGGCGGGCTGGGGCCCGTGGGTGGCGTGCTGGCCGCTCTCGAGCGGGGAGAACCGCTGCCTGACGGCCTTCAACGACATCTTCGACGGCAACGCCATACGTGCGAATCGCATCACCACCCACGCGGACGTAACCCGCTACGGAGGGATGGAGCCGCGCTCGTGCAAGCTCTCGAACGTGCAGGTGACCTGCTACTTCGTGGACCCCGCCCGGGCCGAGGGCTACAACTACTGGGCCAGCCCCGGCTACGGCGGCTCGGCGACAGCCCCCATCACCGCCCCCTTCTACGTGATCTCCCACGGCGGCAGGGAGCACCGCTTCTGGCTCGCCGAGGACACCGGATACGGCGCGACCATCACGGCGAGCAAGCCGATCACGTCGGATGCCCGGCGCTCGCTCGACTGGTCTTGGTCCGACGCCCTCTGCGACGAGACCACCCAGCGCGGGACTTGCGGCACCCCCTACGGCCACCTCGACGAGGTCGTCGCCGGCCCCGCTTCGGTGACGCTGCGGGGATGGGCGATCGACCCGAACGTCGCGGGTCCGATATTCGTCCACGTGTACGTGCACGGGCGCTTCTCGGGGCAGTACCTGGCGGCGGGCTCGCGCCCTGACGTGGGGGCGGCCTTCCCCGGGTTCGGGCCCGACCACGGCTTCGACGTGACCATCAACGGCGTCACGCAGGGCTCGAGGGACGTTTGCGTGTACGCCATCAACGTGGGCGTGGGCGAGGTGAACCCGCTCCTCGGCTGCCGCAACGTGAACGTCCCTGACGGCCCTGCGGGGTTCTGGGACGTTCCGCCTGGCCACCCGTTCGGCTCGGAGATCTCCTGGGTGGCCGAGGAGGGGATCGCCGAGGGGTACGACGACGGCAGGTTCAGGCCCACCGGCCTGGTCACACGCCAAGCCGTCGCCGCGTTCTCGTACAGGCTCCACTCGTTGCTGGGGTTCGCGCCGGGAGGCGGCGCCCCAGGCTTCGACGACGTCCCCCCGGGCCACCCCTTCGCCACCGAGATCGGCTGGTTGGCGACCTCGGGCATCGCCCAGGGCTTCGGTGACGGAACCTTCCGTCCCGACGAGCCCGTCACCCGTCAGGCCGTCGCCGCCTTCCTCGCCCGCCTCCACGTCCTGGTGGGTGGAACCCTGCAGGGTACGGGCTCGTTCGACGACGTCCCCCCGGGCCACCCCTTCGCCACCGAGATCGGCTGGTTGGCGACCTCGGGCATCGCCCAGGGCTTCGGTGACGGAACCTTCCGTCCCGACGAGCCCGTCACCCGTCAGGCCGTCGCCGCCTACCTCCAGCGGTTCTTCGAGCTGGCGGGACCGGCGTCGTGAGACGCCTGGCGGAGCCCTCCGCCTGCCTGCACCTGCCCGCCAACCTGATAGACAGGCCGGCGTGAAGGGCCTGATCCTCGCCGGCGGCGCCGGCACTCGACTTCGACCCATCACCCACACGAGCGCAAAGCAGCTGGTGCCCATCGCCAACAAGCCCATCCTCTTCTACGGGATAGAGGACATGGCGGCTGCCGGCATCCGCGAGATCGGCATCATCGTCAGCCCATCGAGCGACGAGATCCGCTCGGCGGTGGGTGACGGCTCGCAGTTCGGCGTGGAGGTCACCTACATCGTGCAGTCCGAGCCGCTCGGCCTCGCCCACTGCATGCTCATCGCCCGCGACTTCCTGGGAGACGACGACGTCGTCATGTACCTGGGCGACAACATGCTCGAGCAGGGCCTCGAGGAGTTCATCGAGCGATTCGTCCAGGAGCGGGACTCCACGACGGCGCAGATCCTCCTGGCGGAGGTCGACGACCCCACCCGCTTCGGCATAGCCGAGCTGAACGGGAGCTCGGAGGTGGTGCGGCTGGTGGAGAAGCCCCAGGACCCTCCTTCGAACCTCGCGCTGGTGGGCGTCTACCTGTTCGACGCTCGCATACACGACGCCGTACGGGCCATCGAGCCCTCGCCCCGTGGCGAGCTGGAGATCACCGATGCCATCCAGTGGCTCATCGACCAGGGCCACCGGGTGCGCCACGACGTGCTCCAGGGCTGGTGGATCGACACCGGCAAGAAGGACCCGCTCCTGGACTGCAACCGCCTGGTGCTCGACACCATCGAGCCCAGGGTGCTGGGCTCGGTCGACGAGGCCTCGCGCATCACGGGACGGGTGGTCGTCGAGGAGGGGGCCTCGCTCGTCAACTCCATCGTCAGGGGTCCCGCGGTCATCGGGGCGCGCACCGTGCTGAGGGACGCCTACGTCGGGCCCTACACCTCGATCGCATCCGACTGCGAGCTGATCGACACGGAGATCGAGCACTCCGTGGTGCTGGAGCACAGCGCCATCCGTGGACTGTCGCGCATCCACGACTCGCTGGTGGGACGCCACGTCGAGGCGCAGCGATCGGGCACCCGGCCCAAGGCGACACGGCTCATGCTGGGGGACCACTCCACCATCGACGTCGAGTAGGGAGCCGACCGTGTCCTCGCGGCGTCTCAGGAGCGCCTTGGCGGCGGTGGTCGTGCTGCTGTCGGCGGTGGTCGTCCCCGTAGCGGCCGGGGCCGAGGGAGGCTCCCATGCCCCGTTGCTGTCGACGCACCGGATCGTCGAAGCCCGCGACTTCGCCACCGAGGCGTGGGCCGACCCCTGGGACTTCTCGTCGGCCGACGACCTCGTGCTGGTGGAGGGCGTGGGCTACCAGGGCGTCGCCGACGTGGAGATCGCCGACGGCCTGCTCAGGTTCACCACCGGCGACGAGGGGAGCTTCTTCCCGCAGGTCGCCCTCGGCGGCCTGCCCTACGGGCGCGACGGGGAGCGCACTCCCATCGACGGCTCCACGTATCGCCGCCTCTCCATGCGCATCTGGTCGGGCGCCGAGGGTGTGGTGACCGGGAGGGTGTGGTGGTTCAACGACCCCAGCGGCCTGCCGCCCGCGGCGGGCACGCAGGTGATCCAGATCCTTCCCGGGTGGCAGACCATCGACCTCGCCCCCGCCACCGACGACGCCAACCACCCGCAGCCCTGGGTTGGAAACCCGATCATGAGGCTCCGGATCCAGCCCGAGTGGTCGACGAGCCTTCGGCCCTTCGACGTGAGCGTCGACTGGGTCCGCGCCTACGCGCCCACCCAGGTCGAGCTCCCGGTGGAGGTGGCCGAGGACGCGGTTGAGCTGTGGTGGGCCGCCGACGACGACCTCGGCAACAACCTGGGTCCGAACGGACCGGCGAGGGGGGCAGGCCGGCTCCCGGTGGCCTGGACGGGCCCGGGGGCGGTCGAGGCGGACGTGGCAGCGCTGCCGCCTGGCACCTACCGCCTCTACACGCTGGATGCCCAGGGCGTGCCTTCCGAGCTCTCCGAACCGCTCGTGATCGACGCCCGGCCGGCGCCCGTGGTCCACTCGCCCGACGAGGCAGGAGGAGAGGACTGGGCCACGGTGGTGCGAGGCGACGCGTGGGACATGGACCAGCCCACCGACGTCCAGAGCGTGACCTGCTCGCAGGTCAGCTTCATGGGAGGGGTGCTGCACGGAAACGACGTGGGGTTCGAGTGCGGGCCCGGCCAGAACGCAGGCGACGTCGGGATCGAGCTGGCCATGCCGGTTCCGATCGACGCGAGCATCTGGCACAGGGTCTCGTACGACTACGACTACGACGGCCCCTTCGACCTGGGCTTCGAGGCAGGCGGCGGAACGATGACCCGCCTCATATGGAGGACCGCCAACCCTGGTCCTGCCGCCTACTGGCACGACAGCCAGGACATCGTGGTGCCTCCCGGCGGGCGCACCACGACGGTGGACTTCCACACCGACCCCCGCTCCGCGATAGAGGACGAGTCGAGCGCCTCGGGGGAGAAGCTGGGCTGGGGCGTCCCGGGCAGGGAGATCGTGAACGCTCTTCGCTTCGAGCCCCACGAGGACGTCGGCGGGCGGACGTGGCGGCTGGGAGGGGTGCGCCTGGCGCGCAACGACAGCGGCGGCAACAGCTTCGAGGTGGTGTTCGAGGACCGAGCCTGGGAGCCGGGGACCATCGCCGACGTCTACGTTCGCAGGCACGGAGCGGCGGGGCGGGCGCTCGTCGCCTCGGGACTCGATGTGGTCGAGGGGCTCAACTCGTTCTTCTGGGACGGCCGCGATTCGGCGGGGGACCTGTTGGGCCCCGGCACCTACACGATCGAGGTGGAGATGACCGACCCCGCGGGCAACCATGGCGCCGCCCGCTCCACCGGTCCGGTGGACCTGGGCTCGGCGTTCTGGGACATCCCGGTGACCCACCCGTTCGCCTGGGAGATCGGATGGTTCGCCGACGAGGGCCTCACCACGGGCTTCGACGACGGGACGTTCCGAGCGGGTGGAACCCTCACGCGCCAGGCCATGGCTGCGTTCCTGTACCGCCAGGCGGGCTCGCCGGACGGGGCCGACCCCGGCTGCTCCAGCCCCCCGACGTGGGACGTGCCGGTCGGCCACCCGTTCTGCGGGGAGATCGCCTGGATGCTGGCGACGGGTGCCTCCACCGGATTCGACGACGGTAGCTTCGGCCCCTCGGGCACCGTGACGCGCCAGGCCATGGCTGCGTTCCTGTACCGCCAGCAGGGTGCGGTCTACGGAGCCGATCCCGGTTGCGTGGTGGCGCCCATGTGGGACGTGCCGGTCGGCCACCCGTTCTGCGGGGAGATCGCCTGGATGCTCGAGGAGGGGGTGACCGCCGGCTACGAAGACGGCGGGTTCCATCCAGGCGCCAACCTCACGCGACAGGCGATGGCGGCCTTCACCTACCGCCTGGCCACCTGACCAGAAGCTCCCTCCCGTCGGCTACGCCGGCGGGCCTCTCGGGCCCTAGGCTGCGTGCCCCATGGCCACAGTGACAGAGTCCGAGACCATCCGCGGCGTCTTCGTGGTGGAGCCCGACGTCCACGGCGACGAGCGGGGCTACTTCGTGGAGACCTACCGACGCCAGT
The DNA here is from genome assembly GCA_964530525.1 of uncultured Rhabdothermincola sp. Taxonomy (GTDB): domain Bacteria; phylum Actinomycetota; class Acidimicrobiia; order Acidimicrobiales; family Acidimicrobilacustridaceae; genus CAYNQN01. Next base: position 12,344 of record CAZHBH010000020.1, read on the forward strand.
GGTTCCCCGACGGGGGACGGGAGATGGTGCAGGGGAACCGGGGCGACCGCAAGGCAGGCGCCATCGTGGGCCTGCACTACCACCTCCACCAGGCCGACTACTGGTACGTCCCGTTCGGGACGGCCCGGGTGGTGCTGCACGACCTGAGGGTGGGCTCGCCCACCGACGGCGCCACCCTCACGCTGGACCTCGGTCGTCAGCCCGACGGATCGCACTCGCACCGGGGCGTGTTCATCCCGCCCGGCGTCGCCCACGGGTTCGCAGCGCTCACCGACATGACCATCACCTACCTGGTGGACGGCTACTACAACCCCGCCGACGAGCTGGGAGTGGCCTGGGACGACCCGGAGATCGGCGCCGACTGGGGCTTGGAGAGCCCCGTCCTCTCCGCCAGGGACCAGGCGAACCCGGCGAGGGCCGAGATCGAGCCGCAGTGGCGCCCTCACTCGAGCCTTCGCACTTGACCCCCGGGCCTGCCAGGATGACGACATGAAGCTCTTCGTGACCGGTGGGGCCGGTTTCATCGGGTCGAACTACGTACGGCACGTCCTTGCCAGCACCGACGACGAGGTGACCGTCTTCGACGCCCTCACCTACGCCGGCAACCTGGCGACCCTCGCGGATCTGGAGCAGAACCCCAGGTACCGCTTCGTCAGGGGCGACATACGCGACCGGGCAGCGGTCGCCGAGGCCATGGCCGGCCACGACGCCGTGGTCCACTTCGCGGCCGAGAGCCACGTGGACCGCTCGATCGTGAGCCCCGACGAGTTCGTGTCGACCAACTGCGACGGCACGAACGTGATGTGCGACGTGGCGAGGCAGCTGGAGGTGGAGCGCTTCCTGCACATCTCCACCGACGAGGTCTACGGCTCCATCGAGGAGGGGTCGTTCCTCGAGACCGACCCGCTCGGGCCCCGCTCGCCCTACAGCGCCTCCAAGGCGGGCTCCAACCTCATCGCGCTGTCCTACCGAGAGACCTACGGGCTCCCGGTGATCGTCACCCGCAGCTCCAACAACTTCGGGCCCTACCAGTTCCCCGAGAAGGTCATACCCCTGTTCGTGACCAACCTCATGGAGGGCCGCAAGGTCCCCCTCTACGGTGACGGGCTCAACGTGCGCGACTGGCTGTACGTGGAGGACAACTGCGCAGGGGTCGACATGGTGCTGCGCTCCGGCGAGCTGGGGGAGATCTACAACCTCGGCGGGGGCAACGAGATCACCAACAGGGAGCTGACCGAGCGCATCCTGCGGCTGTGCGGGGCCGGGGAGGAGATGGTCGAGCGCGTGGCCGACCGGCTCGGCCACGACCGGCGCTACTCGATCGACTGCACCAAGATCCGGGCACTCGGCTGGAAGCCTGCCCGTGAGCTCGACGAGGCCCTGGCGGCGACCGTCGACTGGTACCGGGCGAACGCCGGTTGGTGGAAGCCCCTCAAGGCGGGCTGAGCCGTGCGCGTCCTGGTGACGGGGGCACGCGGCCAGGTGGGCACCGAGCTGGTGGCCCGCTTCGAGGCCGACGGCCGCCACGAGGTGGTGGGCTTCGACCACTCGTCTCTTGACGTGGGCGACCGGGCCAGCGTGCTCGGGGCCATCGGTTCGGTGAGGCCGGACGCGATCGTCCACCCCGCCGCGTGGACGGCTGTGGATGCATGCGAGGGTGATCCCGAGAGGGCGTGGAGGGTGAACGCCCTAGGGCCCAGGCACGTCGCGGAGGGGGCACGACTGGTCGGTGCGCACCTGGTGCACCTCTCCACCGACTACGTGTTCGACGGCACCAAGGCCGCTCCCTACGTGGAGTGGGACGAGCCGAGCCCGCGTTCGGTGTACGGAGCGACCAAGTTGGCGGGCGAGAGAGAGGTGCTCGCCGGATCGCCCGGCTCCACCGTGGTGCGAACCAGCTGGGTGTGCGGCGCCCACGGGGCGAACATGGTGAAGACCATCCTGCGGTTGGCCGGGGAGCACGACACGCTCAGCTTCGTCGACGACCAGCGTGGCCACCCCACCTTCGCCGACGACCTGGCGGCCGCCATCCACCTGCTGGTGGTGGAGCGGCGTCCAGGTGTCTTCCACCTGACCAACCAGGGTGCCGTGAGCTGGTACGAGTTCGCACAGGCGGTGCTGGAGGCGGCAGGCCTCGACCCTGATCGCGTCAAGCCGGTGTCCACCGCCGAGCTCCAACCGCCCCGCCCGGCGCCTCGCCCGGCCAACTCGGTCCTCGACAACGCTGCGTGGCGCCTCTCGGGGCTTGCGACGACCGCCGACTTCCGCGAGCCCCTCGCCAGGCTGGTGGCCCAGCTCACGAGCTAGGGCGGTACCGGCGAGGCTCCCAGGGCGGGTCGGTGCGACGCCGCCGCCACTGGTGCTGGCGGCACCTCGACCGCCAGGACGGGACGACCGAGCGCCGCCCGCTGCGGTGGGCGGCGGCCCTACAGTGTTGGCGTGATCGAGCTCGCCGGTCCTCTGGCGGTCGTTGCCCTCACCCTCGCAGCGGGGGGGTTGTTCAAGCTGGTCGACCCGGGCCCCACCGCAGCCATGCTGAGTGCCCTCTCACCACGACTCGCTTCTGCCAGAAGCGGCGCTCTGGCTCGCGGCGTGGGATTCGTGGAGGTGCTCGTGGGCATGTGGGCGGCGCTCGTGGGCGGGCCCGCCGCCTACGTGCTGGCGGGCCTGTTCGCCGTGTTCGCGGTGGTGATGGCCCGCCTGGTGGCCATGGGCCCGGCGGCCTCGTCGTGCGGTTGCTTCGGAACCCTCTCCACGCGCCCCACCGCGGTGCACGTGGTGACCGACGCCCTCGCTGCGGCCGTGGCCCTTGCGGCAGCGCTCACCGCGACACCGGGGATCCTCGGAGCCGTCCGAGAGCTGGGAGGAGTGCTGGGAGCGGTCTTCGTGCCGCTGGTGGCCCTGGGTGCGTGGGCGCTCGTGGCGGTGGTGACCGTCCTTCCCGACGCCCTGGATGCCGCGGGTCGGGGCGGGCCGCCCTCGGGACCCATGTTCCACCTGGTGGAAGCCCGGGCCGGCGATCGTCGGCGGGGCCGCGGGCGGGCGTGAGAGCCACTTCGGCGCTGGCGGACCAGGCAGCGGGCTTGCTGGCCCCGCGCTTCGGCCGGCGCGGCTTCTTCGCCCGCAGCGCGGTGGTCGGAAGCGCCCTGGCCGTGAACCCGCTGGGGTACGTACTGGAGCCCAAGAGCGCCTACGCGGCGGTGTGCAGCTGCGCAGGGTCCAGCTGCGATTGCGGCTCGCTCTGCTGCGACGGCTACACCGAGTTCTGCTGCACGACCACCGGGTCCAACAGCTGCCCACCGGGCACCCTGCTGGGCGGCTGGTGGAAGGTGGACGGAACCGAGTTCTGCGGCGGCCCCCGCTACTACATGGACTGCAACGCACCCTGCAACGGGTGTGGCTGCGGGGGGAGCGGGATATGCGGCGGCGAGTGCTCGGGCACCGGCTGCGGGTGCGCCGGTGGGTCCTGTGACAACCGCAAGGCCGGCTGCACGCTGTTCCGCTACGGCCAGTGCAACCAGCACGTGGCGTGCCTAGGACCCATCGTCTGCCGGGTCGTCACCTGCGTGCCGCCCTGGGCCCTCGATCCCAGCTGCACCGGGACCGTGAGGGTCGACAACGCCACGGCCGGGCACGACCGGGCTTGCCTTCACGCCGTTGCGGGCCACATCGACTTCGCCGGCGAGCTGCAGGTCGGCGCCCGGATCGGCGGCTGGGCGCTCGACTTCGACGGCACGGAACCCGTGGGGGTGCACGTGTACGTCGACGGCCAGCTGAGGGCCCAGTCGGTCGCCGACCGCCCCCGGCCGGACGTCGCGGCGGCATACCCCGGGTGGGGAGACGCCCACGGCTTCGACGTCGTGGTCCCGCTGGCCGCGGGGGCCACCTACGAGGTGTGCGTGTACGGCATCAACTCCGGCTACGGCTCGACCAACCCCCTCTTGGGTTGCAGGCACGTCACCGTCACCGGATCGGGAGGGTTCCTGGACGTGCCGGTCGACCACCCGTTCGCCGACGAGATCGGGTGGCTTGCAGGTTCCGGGATCGCGAACGGATTCGACGACGGAACCTTCCGTCCATCGGCGACGGTCACGCGCCAGGCGGCCGCTGCCTTCCTGTGGCGGTTGTACGCCAGAGCCGGTGGGAGCCCGTCTCCTGGGTCAGGGGGCTTCGCCGACGTCCCCGCAGGCCACCCGTTCGCGGCCGAGATCAGGTGGATGGCGAGCTCTGGCATCTCCACGGGATTCGACGACGGGACCTTCCAGCCAACGGCCCCGGTGAGCCGCCAGGCGATGGCGGCCTTCCTGTCGAGGCTCTACTCGATCATGGGTGGCCAGCCCGATCCCCCCGGCACCGGAGCCTTCTCCGACGTACCCCCCGATCACCGGTTCGCTTCGGAGATCGGCTGGCTCGCCGCGTCCGAGGTGGCGAACGGCTTCGAGGACGGGACGTTCAGGCCCGGCCTGCCCGTGACGCGCCAGGCGACGGCCACCTTCCTCAACAGGTTCTGGGAGCTGGCGACGTGAGAACCCGACCTCCGACGGCGCTCCTCACCGCTCGGGTGGACCCTTCACCGGAGGGCCGGCCGTGATCGTGTTGGTGATCGTGCAAGGTGTCGTGCTGGCGCTCTTGCTGGTGCTGGTCGTGGGCTTGCTGAGGAGCCACGCGGAGATCCTCCGACGGCTGCACGAGCTGGGGGCGGGCGTCTACGACGAGGCCGCGGACGGAGCCCGGGCATCCGGCGCCCCCGCGGGGACGAACGGCTCCGTCGAGCTGCGCACGCGCCCAGGGGTGGCCACTCCCAGGCCAGGTGCGACCGCTGCCGTCGACCTGGTGGGGACGACACCACGGGGAGCAGCTCGCTCGGTGAGCGTGATGGGGGTTCCGCACTCGACGCTCCTCGCGTTCTTGTCGAGCGGCTGCGGTACGTGCGCGGGCTTCTGGGATGCCTTCCGCGACGGAGCTGGCGATGAGCTCTACGACAACGGAGTGCGTCTCGTGGTGGTCACCAGGGGGACGGAGGCGGAGAGCCCCGCGGTGGTGCAGGGCCTGGCGCCCAAGGGTCCGCCCACGCTCATGTCGACGGCGGCGTTCGAGGCCTACGAGGTGCCCATGAGCCCCTACTTCATAATGGTCGACGGCCCCAGCGGGAAGGTGGTCGGCGAGGGTGCCGCCACTACCTGGTCGCAGGTGCGGGACCTCTTGGGACAGGCCCTGGCCGACTCAGGCCCGCGGGGTGAGGACCGCGAGGCGAGGGTGGACGCCGAGCTCCGGCGTGCGGGGATAGCGCCGGGGCACCCGAGCCTGTATCCGGCCGCATCCGCAGACCCGCCGCCCGGATCGGAGTGGTCGGAGCCCCCCGGGCGTCGCGTCGGGGGTGACGGCCCGTGAGCGGGCTCGTGGCCTACGGCCTGTCGGTGCAACCCCCTTCGGGCTGGGAGGGCGAGATCTACCGGCGCGCGCCCGAAGGTGCGACCATCGCGAGCCTGGCGGCTCCATCGCCGCCGGTGCCCATAGTCCACATGGCCAACTTCGCGCTCCCCGCCGACAGAGGCGACTACGGGGGAGGGGCCGTGGAGCTCATGGGCAGCGGCGGGATATTCATCTCCCTGCTCGAGCACGACCCGGCGGAGGCCGCGATGGAGCTCTTCGCCGCCAGGGGGACGCCGTGGCCGCTCGTGCCCTCCGACTTCCACCCTCAGCAGATGCAGCGACCCATCCCCGGCCAGGCGGGATGCCAGCGGTTCTTCTCGGTGGCGTCTCGAGCGTTCTGCCTGTACGTGGCGATCGGCAGCTACCGAACCCGCGAGCTGCTGGTGCGGGAGGTGAACGCAGCGCTCAGCTCGGTGAAGATCGCCGAGCTGGCGAGCTGAGGCGGAGGCCCGACCGCTACCTGGGTGAGCTGACGAGCTCGGCCGTCCGCTCTGGAGAGCTGCGCAGCGAAGCGTGCCACTTGGCGGCGAGCAGGGCAGCTGCGACCACGATCACGACGCCGGCCGCCCAGGCGCCCAGAGCGAGGCCGGCCGCTGCCGCCCCGACCGCCGCCTGCACCACAACCACCGACCATCGAACCGGCTGGGCCAGGGCGTCGAAGCGTCGGTGGAAGGCCGTGAGGCGGGCTGGTGTGGTGATGCGGAGGCCGGCCAGGACGGCGAGGCCCCTGGCGGCTCCGAAGACCAGGCACACGGCCACCGCGACGAAGGGGTCTGCGCTCAGCGATGCGAAGGCGACCGTCGCGTAGACGGCCGCGGTCATGATGTAGGTGGCGAGTCCCGTCCCGATCTGCCACCCGAACCCGGATGCGTAGACCCAGCGGCGGTAGCGCCCGAACCACAGCTCGTTCACCTGGCGCCGGTGGTGGGGGAGCGGCGGTCCGGCGATGCCCGCGTCCATCGCGGCGCAGGCGAGGACCACGACGGCTCCCAGGGCGAGCGTGGTCGACGACGACAGCTCCACCCGGCCGACGACCCAGGCCCCCGCTGCGGTCGCCACGCCCAGGGTCAGGGCCCCCACTACGGCTCCGAGGATGAACCAGGCGGCCGTGGCGGCGTACCGATGGCCCCTCGCCCGCTCGCTCAGCGGCGTCATCGAGGACAGCATCGAGAGCCCGCAGGGCGACCAGGTGGAGCGCAGCGCAGCTGCGAGGGCCAGTACGCACGCCAGAGCAAGCAACTCAGTGCTCATCGCGACCCGATGCTAGGCCAGCACCGGCCTCGCTGGTAGCGTGCCGGGGCTTGCGCGACCACCTCCCACAGGACTGCTCTGCCCATTGAAAGCCGCCACCGAGCTCTGGACCTATCGGAACCTGGTCTACAACTTCGCCCAGCGAGAGCTGAGGGCGCGCTACAAGAAGAGCCTCCTCGGCTGGGTCTGGTCGCTGATCAACCCCGCCTCGATGCTGCTCATCTACAGCGTCGTGTTCGGCCTGTTCCTTCGGGTCACGCCTCCCCCGGCCGGCAACGGCCAGGAGATCTTCGCCCTGTACCTCTTCGCGGGCCTCGTGGTCTGGAACTTCTTCAGCGGCACGGTGAACGGCGCCATAGCAGCGCTGCAGGGATCGGGGGGCCTGCTGAACAAGGTGTACTTCCCGCCCGAGATCCCCGCCATCGCGAACATGCTCACGGTCGCGCTCCAGGCGGTCATCGAGACGGCGATCCTCGCCGTGGTGATGATCGCCTTCAACAACGTCAGCTGGACCTACCTGCTCTTCCCCTTCGTGCTGCTGTTCGTGGCCATGTTCGCCCTCGGCCTCGGGTTGTTCCTCAGCGTCTTCAACGTCTACTACCGCGACGTGGGCTACCTGGTCGGCATCGGCATGCAGCTCCTCTTCTACGCGACCCCGATCGTGTGGCCGCTCACCATCTTCGAAGGTCGCAGCTTCGAGGAGACCGCCACCCGCATCGTGAGCCTCAACCCGCTCACCCAGTACGTGGAGTGGATGCGAGACGCCTTCTACGACCTCACCCTTCCCAGCCCGATCTCGGTGGTGGGTGTGGTGCTGGTCTCAACCCTCACCCTGTGGGTGGGCTGGGCGGTGTTCCGCCGCAAGGCTCGTGACATAGCGGAGGAGCTGTGAGCTCGATCAGCAAGGAGGGCGCCACGACTCGTGCGGCCACCTCGAGGGTGCCCTCCGCCATCGTCGTGGACGGCGTCTCCAAGCGCTTCCGGATCCACAAGGAGCGGATCGACAGCCTCAAGGAGCGCCTGACCTCCAGGCGCCGCAGCTCCCACGAGGAGTTCTGGGCCCTCAGGGACGTATCGGTCTCGGTGCCGAAGGGATCGATGTACGCCCTCGTCGGCCACAACGGATCGGGCAAGTCGAGCCTCCTCAGGATCATGGCGGGGATCCACCGGCCGACGACGGGCGCGGTCAAGACGACGGGCCGCATCTCGGCCCTCCTCGAGCTGGGAGCGGGCTTCCACCCCGACCTCACCGGCCGCGAGAACATCTACCTCAACGCTGCCATCCTGGGGCTCTCCAAGAAGGAGACCGACAGCCTCTACGGGCAGATCGTCGAGTTCTCCGGGTTGTCGGAGTTCATCGACACCCAGGTGAAGTACTACTCGAGCGGCATGTACGTGCGACTCGGCTTCTCGGTCGCCGTGCACGTCGATCCCGAGATCCTCCTGGTAGACGAGGTCATCGCCGTGGGCGACGAGGAGTTCCAGCGGCGGTGCATGGACCACCTCAACAAGCTGCGGCGCAAGGGCGTGACCATCGTCCTCGTCACCCACGGCCTGAGCGTCGTGCAGTCCATGTGCGACGAGGCCACGTGGCTCGACCACGGCGTCATCCAGGCACAGGGCGAGGCAAACGAGGTCGTCAACCAGTACATCAGTCGGGTCAACCAGGCCGAGATCGACCGGATGACCCAAGAGGTGGCCGAAGGGGTCGAGGGAGCCAGCAACTTCGGATCGGTGGTCTCGCTCGAGCGGGTGGAGCTGCTCGACTCAGCCGGGAACGTGACGCCGGTCGCCACCACGTTCGAGCCACTGGTGGTGCGCGTGCACTTCCGGGCCAACGAGGTCGTGGAGTGGCCCCGCTTCGCGTTCACCGTGGAGAGCGAGGGGGGGGTCAACCTCGCCGTGCCGGGCATGCGCGCCCCCAAGGAGCAGATGCCCTCGTACGTGGGGGAGGGGTACATCGACTACGCGATCGACCGCCTGCTGCTCGCTCCGGGCGAGTACTCACTGAAGGTGGCGGTGCGCGACGTGAAGGCGATGACGATGCTCGACCGCCTCGATTCGCCCCCGGCGACTCTGCGGGTCCAGCCCGGCAAGGAAGCCGTGTACGGGCTCGTCGACCTCAACGGGCGCTGGCTGCCACCGGTCGCCGACGAGGCCTGACGCGGGCGTCCCTGCCTTCCCCACCGGCGTGCCTGCGTCACCATCCGATGACGAGGGGGCACTGCGTAGCGGGCGGTCGGCTCAGATGCCGAGGCGGCGAGCGAGCCAGCGCAGGCCGCTGCTGATCATCTGAGCTGGGCCACCCTCGAGCCAGTGGTTGCGGGCAGCGCGCAGCTTGCCCTTCACCCGGGCGACCAGCTCCCTGCTGACGATGGCGGCGTGAGGCTGCTTCACGACAGGCTGTGCCTGGAGGGCGTCGGGGGCCCGCTCGGCGCGCCTGCAGAACTCCACGAGGGGCTTCATCACCTGGGACCAGCGCAGCTCGGCTGCGATCTCGGTCACGTTCCGCCGGCACTCGGCGGCCAGCTCGTCATCGGTGAGCAACGTGTGAAGTGCCGCCTCGAGGCCCTCGACGTCCTCTGCCTCGACCGTCAGCCCCAGGCGCCTCTGCTCGATGAGGTCGGCGAGCGTGTCGCCCGCCGTGCTCACCACGGGCAACGAGGTCCAGAAGTAGTCGAGGACTCGGGTGCGGAACGAGAACTCGGTCTCGATGTGGTCGAAGTGGTTGGTGACGCCGATGTCGGCGTCGAGCAGGTGGTTCTGGCGCTCGTCGTAGGGCACCCATCCGTCGTTGAAGAACACGTGCGAACCCATCAGGCCGAGCTCCTCGGCTAGCTGGCGGGCTTCCCACGACACCCGCATCTCGGCCACGTCGGGGTTGGGGTGCTTGGTGCCCATGAAGTAGAGCCGCACCTCTGGGATGCGGTGGCGCAGGCGGTCGACCGCCCGGATGAGCGTGAGGGGGTCGAACCAGTTGTAGATGCCCCCGCCCCAGATGATGACCTTGTCGTCGGGCCCGATGCCGTCGACGACACCCCGGATGCCAGGACCTGTGCGCACCGGGGGCTCGTCGGCCACGCCGAAGGGCACCACCGAGAGGAACTTCGAGAGGCTCTCGTCCCGCTCGTAGACGAGGGGGTTGACCCTCTGCATGGCGGCGAGCTGGCCGAGCCAGAAGTCTCTTTGCTTCTCGCTGGCGCACATGAAGTAGTCGCCCCGCAGGATCTGCTCGTTGAGGACCCGTACCGAGTCGGCGATCACGTTCGTGCGCCACTCCAGCGGCTCGAAGCGGAACAGCTCGAGCTGCTCGAGGTGGAACGGGTCGTAGAGGTCGACGACGATCACCTTGCGGGACTGGGCGAGGAACGGGACGTCGTGCAGCAGGAAGCCCTGAAGCACTATGACGTCGCACCACTGCTCCAGCTCGCGCCACTCGTCGAGGCCCACTCCTCCACGGGCGTCGAAGTCGGGGTGCGAGACCTCGCAGCGAGCCCGCGTCACCAGGCGCACTTCGTGCTCCCGTGAGAGCAGCTTGGCCATGTGCCAGGAACGGATGGCGGGGCCGGCCATGCGCGGCGTGAGGGTGTCGCTCGTCGCCACGACGATGCGGCGTCGCTCGCCGAAGGACTCGGCCACCTCGAAGATCTCGCTGAGCGATTCGAAGGCCTCCACGTACGACTGCTCAGCGATGTTGGCCTGGAAGGGCTTGCGGAAGAGGCGCACGAGCTCGCGATCGGACCGCATGCGCCCGTCCTGAACCTTCTGGCGAGCCTCTTCGAGCTGCGGGAGCGACTCCGTGAACGAGTCGACGGCGTACGTCGCGGCGAGCAGCTGCTTGGAGACGGTGGCCTGGTCGTCGCCATCCACCACGTCGGCCCGCTCCAGGTCGAGCGAATGGGCATCGGCTCCGCCGAGGGCGATGCCGCGCCGCAAGGTGAGCAGGAGGGCTGCCGGGAGCACGCGCTCGAGCGTGTCGGCCTCGTAGTTCTTGTAGATGGTGAACAGGGCGTTGCGGTTGAGGAGGTAGGCCTCGTACCACGAGCCGTAGCGGCTCATCGTGGCATGGTGCCGGTGGCGGACCACGGAGGTGGGCACGTAGCGGACCCGGTATCCCGAGAGCCAGGTCCGCCATCCGAAGTCGACGTCCTCGAAGAACATGAAGTAGCGCTCGTCGAAGCCGCCCAGCTTCTCGAAGAGCCACCGGGGCACGACCATCGCCGCCCCCGTGGCGAACAGCACGTCGTCGGGCTCGTCGAAGGCCGGCTGGTCGGGCGCCCCGACGTGAAGCTTGTAGCCCTGGCCATCGAAGCTCATCCCCGCCGCGGCGAAGTCGATGGCGCTCCCATCCCAGTCGAGCACCTTGCTGGCTACGCAGCCCAAGCCCGGTTGCGCGTCGAAGGCCTCGACGGCGGCACGGATCCACCCCGGCTCTGGACGGGCGTCGTTGTTGAGGAACGCCACGTACTCGCCGTCGCTGCGCTCGACCCCCAGGTTGCAGCCGGCGGCGAAGCCCAGGTTCCGTTCGGCCTCCACCAGCTTCACGTGGGGGGCTGAGGTCCGGATCGTGTCGGCGCTACCGTCGCCAGAGTCGTTGTCGACCACGACGGTCTGCAGGCGGTCGGGCGGCCAGTCGAGCGCGGCGATGCCGTCGATGGCTTCGAGGGTGTCGGGCGCGGAGCGGAAGTTGACCAGCACGACCGACACGAGGGGCTCGTGGCCTGGTTGCACGCAGGGGAGGCTAGCAGCGCGGCTACCCTCGCCCGCCGTGACCAAGCTGGGCTCCAGGCCGTTCATGTGGGACGTGCTCGTGGCAGTCCTGGTGGTCGCCTGCTGCGTGGCCGGGGTAGCCTTCCACGTGCGGAACCAGCCCCGCCTGTCACCGCTCGACGAGTTCCAGCAAGCCGACTACGTCCTCGAGGTGGCCGAGGGGAACGTGCCCAGGCAGGGCGATCGTGTCGGAGAGGAGGCACGGAGGATCCTGTCGTGCCGCGGCCTCGACCTCGACGTGCCGGTGCCCGAGTGCGGCTCCGACGCCCCGGTCGACGTCTACCCGGAAGCCGGGTTCAACACCTCGTTGGGGCACTCGCCGCTCTACTTCTGGGTCACGGCGGCCGCACGCCACCTGTTCTCTCCCTTCGACGACAGCGACGGGTTGAGCGCGATGAGGGCCACCGGCGCGCTGTGGCTGGCTGCAGGGGCGGTGCTGCTCTACGCCGCGCTCCGGCTCATGAGGGCGGGACGCGCCCAGGCGGCGGTGCTCTCGTTGGCCGCCTCGCTCGCCCCTGGCACCCTGTACGCGGCTTCCACCACCAACAACGACGTGGGACTGTTCGCAGCGGGCTGCGCCTTCCTGATGCTGACCGTCCTCTGGTTGAGGCGCGACACCCAGCCGGCGCCCTGGCGCGACCCGGTGCTCTACGGGTTCGTGGTGGTGGCTGCGCTCGCCACGCTCGTGAAGGCCTCGGCCTACCTCGGCGTGCTCTTCGTGGCCGTGGCGCTGCTGCTGCCGGTGGCGCGGGGCCTGCTGGCGAAGGCCCCCGGATGGCTGAGGGCTGCAGGAGATGCCATGCCCGACGCCTCCACGGTTCGCTCCGCCCTGGTGGTCGCCGCCGGGGGGCTTATGGGGTGCCTGGTGGCCGCGGCCGGTTGGAAGTGGGTGATGACAGCGCGCGAGCTGATCCCCATCGAACAGATCCCCATGTTCCGCCACTACCACGTCAACGGGCTCGAGGCCCGGTACTTCTTCGAGCAGTACTTCGCGGTGCTGCCGCCCCTGCAGCCCACCTACCTGTCGCGCTCCGTCGCCACCTCTGGCCTCGACCTGGTCGTGAGGCTCGCCACCGCCCTGCAGCTCGCCGTGGTGATCCTGCCCCTCATGGGTCTGCGGGGCCGGGTGGAGGGCCGCTACCGCGACGTGTTGGTGTCGGTGGCGCTGGTGCTCGCCGTCTCGGGGCCCACCCTCGTGCTGCTCAACTACCTGGCGCTGGCCAACTACCAGGCCATCCCGTCCCGGTACGGGCTGGCGCTGGTGGCACCCCTGATGGGTGCGGTCGTCGTAGCCAGCAGGGCCCGGCTGTTCCGCGTCGTTTCGTCGTCGATCCTCGTCGCTCCGGCGGTGCTTTACGTGGGCGCCGTGGTGACCTGACGACGTGGCTGTGAGCTCGGAGAACCCGCGAGTGAAGGCGGTCCGCTCGGCCAGGCGCGCGAAGGCGTGCAAGGCGATCTGCGGCTTGGCCTTCGTCGTCGTCGCCACGGGCCTGTTGCTCGTGCGCCAGGGTGGATCCCCGTCTTGGAAGACCGTGTGGTCCGAGGACGTGAACGTCTTCTACCTCGACGCCGTGGCCCACCCGTTCCACGAGACCGTCCTCATGCCCTACGCGGGGTATGCCCACTTCCTGCCGCGGTTGCTGGCGGCGATCGGCGTGGAGCTCAAGGTGTGGTGGTACGCGCCCTGGGTGGCCTTCACGTCCGCGCTCGTAGCGGCCCTGCTGGCGCTCTTCGTCTACTACGCCAGCGAGCCGCTGCTCCGGGCTCCCTTGCGCCGGGGGATCCTCGCTTGTGCCACTGTGCTGCTCCCGATCCTTCCCTTCGAGGTGATCGGCGCGATCTGCAACGTGCAGTGGTTCTTCGCCCTTCCCTGCCTGCTCGCGGTGTTGTTCCCCGTGTACAGGGTCGGGCCCGTGGTGGTGCGCGCGGTCATCGCGGTGATCGGGCCCATCACCGCCCCGTTGGCCGCGTTGCTCGCCCCGGTGGCCGCCTGGCAGCTCGTCGCGGGCCTGCGCCGTCGAGCACCCACGCGGACCCTCGTGGTGCCGATGCTGTACCTGCTGTCGTCATCGGTCCAGGTCCTCGTCTACCTGACCGCCACTCGGATTCCGGCCGAGAGCACCTCGAGCGCGCTGGTGCCGGACCTGGTGAAGATCTACTCCGCAAGGGTGGTCAACGACCTCGTCTTCGGGGTGCGGGTGACCGAGCGCCTGTGGCCGACGCTGGGATGGGGACTCGTCGTGATCTCGTCGGCGATCATGGCCCTCCTCCTCGCCGTGAAGCTCATGCGGGCGGGCCGCAGGGCACGGTGGTGGATCGCCGGTCTCATCGGGGCGAGCGTCGTGCTGTTCGTCGTCCAGCTCCTTCCCAGGCAGAACCACATCGTCGGGACGTTGCCCGATGCCGTCTACCTGCTCGGGGGCGTCAGGTGGATGGTGCTGCCCGCCCTCTTGCTGGTCATGGCGTTGCTGGTCCCGCCGGAGGTGCCCGATGGTGTGGGGGTGAGGCCGATGGACGAGCCGACGCCATCCGGGACCACCCGGGCCGCGCAGTCGACCTCGGCATCCGGCGGCGGCTGGTGGCAGCAGGTGACCGCCGGCCTGCCCTGGGTTGGCGTGGTGGTGGTAGCTGCGCTCTGGCTGGCGATCTCGGTGGTGCCTTCCTTCAGGCTCGACAACGACCGGTCCGATCACCCGACGTGGCCCGACGTCGTGGGACCGGCACTGGAGGCGTGCGACATCGACCCGACGCAGGTGCCGGTGCTGGCCATCCCACCGGGCTGGCACGCCTCGGTGCCGTGCGAGGATCTGACCTGATCCCCTGCGGTTCTGCACCCACCCCGGCCGGGCGCCGCCCGACGGCTGGCTTGGGGCGTCCAGCCAGTAAGCTCGCCCGCTGATGCAGGGTCAAACAGGTCGGGAAGACAAGTTCGAGCGCGACGTGGTGATCGTCGGTGGCTGCGGCCACGTCGGCCTTCCACTGGCCCTGGCGCTGGCCGATCGTGGTCTCGCGGTGGCGTCGTACGACCTCGCCGCTCCGGTGGTGGAGCGGGTGATGGCCGGCGAGATGCCGTTCCAAGAGCCCGGAGGGCCAGAGATGCTCCGGCGCTGCCTTGGTTCCGGCAGGTTCTCGGCCACCACGGACGCATCGGTCACCGCTTCTGCCGAGACCGTCGTCGTGGTCATCGGCACACCGGTGGACGAGCACCAGAACCCCGACCCGGCCGCTGTGCGCCTGGCGGTCTCGGACATCGCAGAGCACCTTCGCGACGGCCAGCTCCTGGTGCTGAGGAGCACGGTGTACCCAGGGGTGACCCGACTCGTCGAGCGGTTCCTCCACGAGCTGGGCCGCGACCTCGACGTCGCCTTCTGCCCCGAGCGCATCGCCGAGGGCAAGGCCTTCGTGGCGCGCTACCAGCTCCCCCCGATCGTCTCCGGCTGCACCCCGTCGGCGGTGGACCGCGCCGGGAAGCTCTTCAAGTCGCTCACGAGCCAGATCGTGGAGGTGGAGCCCGAGGAGGCCGAGCTGGCGAAGCTCTTCACCAACACCTGGCGCTACATCAAGTTCGCAGCCGCCAACCAGTTCTACATGATCGCCAACGACCACGGTGTGGACTACGAGAAGGTTCGCTCGGCCATCACCCTCGATTACCCCCGCGCCAAGGATCTGCCGGGGGCGGGCTTCGCTGCAGGGCCCTGCCTCTTCAAGGACACCGCTCAGCTGGCGGCGTTCAGCACCAACAACTTCCCGCTGGGCAACGCCTCGATGCTCGTGAACGAGGGCCTGCCCCTGTACCTGGTGGCCCGGCTGGAGGAGCGCTACGACCTCACGGCTATGACGGTGGGCATCTTGGGCATGGCGTTCAAGGGGGAGAGCGACGACATCCGATCGAGCCTCGCCTACAAGCTGCGGAAGATCCTGCGGGTGAAGGCAGCCGACGTGATCTGCACCGACCCCTACGTGAAGGTCGACCCCGACCTCCTCGCACTGGAGGAGGTGCTCGAGCGGAGCGACCTCTTGGTCATAGCCGCTCCACACGAGCGGTACAGGGGCCTTTCGGCCGACGTGCCCGTCGTGGACGTCTGGAACCTCCTGCAACAGGGCGTGCGCGTGTGAGCCAGGCCGCCTCCGGCGCGGACGTCGGGACCACGCTCCCGTCTCCGTCCACCACGGCTGGGCCCGCTCCAGCGCCAATGGCGAGGGACGCTGCCACGCCTCGCGTGTCGGTGGTCATCCCCGTGTACAACGAGGGCCCCGAAGTGGTGCCGATCCTCGATCGCATCTTCGAGTCGGTGATGCTGCCGTGCGAGCTGTTGGTCGTGTTCGACACGCCAGATGACACGACGCGCCCGGTGCTCGAGGCCTACGCCGAGCGCGATGCGCGGCTCAAGCCCGTCCTCAACACGGCAGGCCGCGGCCCCGCACAGGCGATCCGGTTCGGAATCGAGCGTGCGACCGCGCCCGTGGTGGTGGTGACGATGGCCGACGGTTGCGACGACCCCATGCAGATCGACTCGCTCACGAGGCTCGTGGAGCGAGGCGTGGTGGTGGCTGCCGCATCCCGCTACATGCGAGGCGGTCAGCAGGTGGGTGGCCCCTGGTTCAAGGGCTTCCTGTCCCGCATGGCCGGCAAGAGCCTCTACTACCTCGCCCGGGTCGGCACGCACGACGCCACGAACTCGTTCAAGGCCTACTCGGCCGACTTCGTGCGGAGCGTCGGCATCGAGAGCGACCAAGGCTTCGAGATCGGCATCGAGCTCGTCGCCAAGGCCCGGCGTGCGCGCCTGCCGGTGGCCGAGCTGCCGACCATCTGGCTCGACAGGTCGTTCGGTGCCTCGAACTTCAAGCTGCGGGCCTGGCTCCCGCGCTACCTGCACTGGTACTGGTACGCCTTCGGTGCACCCGTCCCGGCGACCTCACCGCCGGCCGCCCACGGCTGACCGGCGCTGTCTCGGACCACTCTCACCACCCCAAGGAGCCCCTTCGACCATGGACGCCGAAAGCAAGAAGGTCCTCATCACCGGTTCGTCCGGCTTCATCGGCGGCTACGTCGTCGAGGAGCTGCTGGGCCGGGGATACGAGGTGGTGGGCCTCGACAACTTCTCCAAGTACGGGAGGGTGGCGAAGAGCTACGACAGCCACCCCTCGTACACGCTGGTGGAGGGGGATGCGCGAGATGCCGACCTCATGGCCGAGCTGGCGTCGGACGTCGACCACCTCATCGCCGGTGCGGCGATGATCGGCGGCATCTCGTACTTCCACGAGTACGCATACGACCTCCTCGCCACCAACGAGCGGATCATGGCGGCAACCTGCGACGCAGCGATCCGCGCTCACCGGCAGGGAAGGCTGGGCAAGGTCACCTACCTGTCGTCGTCGATGGTCTTCGAGTCGGCAACCTCGTGGCCCAGCTACGAGGGCCAGCAGCTCGAGATCCCGCCTCCTCTTTCCTCCTACGGCTTCCAGAAGCTGGCCGTGGAGTACTACGCCAAAGCCGCCTACGAGCAGTACCAGCTGCCGTACACCATCGTTCGACCGTTCAACTGCGTGGGTGTGGGCGAGGGCAAGGCCCTGGGCGAGGCCGTGGTGCTGTCGGGCAACGTGGAGCTCGCGATGAGCCACGTCGTGCCCGACCTCGTCCAGAAGATCCTCAAGGGCCAGGACCCCCTCCACATCCTCGGCTCGGGAAGCCAGGTGCGCCACTACACCTACGGGGGGGACCTGGCCAAGGGCATCGTGGTGGCGATGGAGCACCCCGATGCGCTCAACGACGACTTCAACATCCCCACGGCCGAGTCCACGACCGTGCTGGAGCTGGCGGAGTTGATCTGGCACAAGATCAAGGGAGAGGGCGAGGAGTTCCGCTACGTGAGCGACGAGCCCTTCACCTACGACGTGCAGAAGCGCGTCCCCGACGTGTCGAAGGCGAAGAGGGTGCTGGGCTACGAGGCGACCACCACGCTCGACGAGATGCTCGACGAGGTCATCCCCTGGATCGCGAAGGCCATAGACGAGGACCGCATCTAGCGGACGGCACCCGGCAGCGGGCCCTTGGCCCCTCCGGCCGACGGCTCGGTTCGGCCGGGAAGGGTCAGCGAAGCTCCAGGAGCTTTCGGGCAGCCGCAGGAGGTGCCACCTCACCAGCCGCCACGGTCTGCTCCAACACCCGTACCAACTCCGCAACCTCGGGGTCGGACGTGAACCGCTCCAGCAGGGTGTCGTGCACCTCCGACCACATCCAAGCTTTGGCCTGCTCGGCGCGGGTCTCAGCCAGCTCACCGCTCGATCCCATCGCCTCGCCGAAGCGCACGACGGCGTCCCAGACCTCGTCGATGCCGGTGCGTTCCAGTGCCGAGCAGGCGATCACCTCGGGCCTCCAGCTCCTGCGCCGGGGCGCGAGCAGAGCCAGGGCGCTGCGGTAGTCGCCCACCGCCCGCTTCGCGGCCGCAGCCATCTCGCCGTCAGCCTTGTTCACCACCACCACGTCGACCATCTCCATGATCCCCCGCTTGATCCCCTGGAGCTCGTCGCCTGCGCCGGGGCTCGTGAGCAAGACGAAGGCGTCCACCATGTCGGCGACGGCCACCTCCGACTGGCCGACGCCGATGGTCTCGACGAGGACCACGTCGTAGCCGGCTGCCTCGCACAGCAGGATGCTCTCCCTGGTCCGCCGCGCCACGCCTCCCAGCTGCCCCGCTCCGGGGGAGGGCCGGATGAACACGTCGGGATGCCGTGCCAGGTCGCCCATGCGGGTCTTGTCGCCGAGGATCGAACCCCCCGACACGGAGCTGGAGGGATCCACCGCGAGCACGGCCAGGCGGCGGGCTTGCTGGGCGACGTGCAGGCCGAAGGCCTCTATGAAGGTCGACTTCCCGGCGCCTGGGGGGCCGGTCACGCCGATGCGCACCGACGATCCCGAACCCGGGAGCACCTCGTCGACGAGGGCCTCGGCGGCGGCCCGGTGATCGTCGCGCGTCGATTCGACCAGCGTGATGGCCCTGGCGAGGGTCCGGCGGTCCCGCAAGCCCTCGGGCGTGAGGGGCGGTGGGCTCGCGGCGGCCATCGGGGCGCTCAAGCGGAGCGGTCGCTGCCCTTGGCCAGGAGGTCGAGCACCTGCCGGGCGGCGGACGGGATGTTCGTGCCGGGCCCGAAGATGGCCGCCACCCCGGCTTGGTAGAGCTCGTGGTGGTCCTGGGGTGGCACGACGCCACCCACCACGACCACCACGTCGTCGGCGCCCTGAGATCGCAGCGCATCCACCAGCTGTGGCACGAGGGTGCGGTGCCCTGCGGCCTGGCTGGAGACCCCGACCACGTGCACGTCGTGCTCCACGGCGTCGCGGGCGGCTTCCTCGGGTGTCTGGAAGAGGGCCCCCACGTCGACGTCGAACCCCAGGTCGGCGAAGGCGGTGGCGATCACCTTGGCTCCCCTGTCGTGGCCGTCCTGGCCCATCTTGGCCACGAGCATCCGGGGGCGGCGCCCTTCGGCCCTGGCGAAGGCTTCGACGTCCTCGCGGATCTGCTCGAAGGACTCGTCGCCCTCGTATGCCGATCCGTACACGCCAGAGATGCTACGGATCTCGGCACGGTGACGGCCGAACACCTCCTCCATGGCGCCGGAGATCTCGCCCAGGGTGGCTCGCGCTCGGGCGGCGTCCACCGCCAGGGCCAGCAGGTTGCCGTCGCCCCGCGCACCCTCCGTGAGCCGGGCCAGGGCCTCCCGGCAGGCCTCCTCGTCGCGCTCGGCCCGCACCCGCTCGAGGCGCGCGATCTGGGCCTCGCGGACCGCCGTGTTGTCGATCGACAGCACGTCCACCATCTCGGGGTCCTCGGGTGCGTAGCGGTTGACGCCCACGATCACCTCTTCGCCCCTGTCGATCCTCGCCTGGCGCAGGGCGGTGCTCTCCTCGATGCGCAGCTTGGGCATCCCGCTCGCGACGGCCTTCGTCATCCCGCCGAGCTCCTCGACCTCCTCTATGAGCTCCCAGGCAGCGTCCGCGAGGGCGTCCGTCAGCGCCTCCACGTAGTAGCTGCCGCCGAGCGGGTCGACCACCTTGGTGACCCCGGTCTCCTCGGCGAGGATGAGCTGGGTGTTCCGGGCGATCCTGGCGCTGAAGTCGGTGGGCAGACCCAGGGCCTCGTCGAAGCTGTTCGTGTGCAGGCTCTGGGTGCCCCCGAGCACGGCGGCCATGGCCTCGAAGGCGGTGCGCACCACGTTGTTGTACGGGTCCTGCTCGGTGAGCGACACGCCGGACGTCTGGCAGTGGGTGCGCAGCATGAGCGACTGGGGCTTCGAGGGCTCGAACTGGCTCATCACCCGGTGCCAGAGGAGGCGGGCAGCTCGGAGCTTGGCCACCTCCATGAAGAAGTTCATCCCGATTGCGAAGAAGAAGCTCAGTCGCCCGGCGAACGCGTCGACGTCCAGACCCCGAGCGAGGGCGGCGCGCACGTACTCCAGCCCGTCGGCGATGGTGAAGGCCAGCTCTTGGGTGGCGGTCGCCCCGGCCTCTTGCATGTGG
>CAZHBH010000021.1:0-31268 GCA_964530525.1 uncultured Rhabdothermincola sp.
TGCTCTTCGGTGGCCAGGAGGGAGGGCACCCGAATCGAGCCGTACTCGCACACCCGCCCGAGGTCGTTGCGGACGAGGTCGACGATCATCACGTTCTCGGCCCGATCCTTGGCCAGGAAGCCCTCCGAGGTGGTCGCCGTCCCCTTGATGGGAGACGACCAGACCTGCCGTCCACGCCTGGAGAGGAAGCGCTCGGGGGAAGCCGACGCGATCTCCACGCCCACCGTTGGCAGCGAGACCACCGCCGAGAACGGGGCAGGGTTTCCCAGCGCGAGGGCGGCGCCGAGCGCCGAGACGTCGGATCCGGTGGGCAGGGGGGCGGAGAGGCGACGGGTGAGGTTGACCTGGTAGACGCTGCCCGCGGCGATCCGTTCCCGCACCGCAGCCACCGCCGCCCGGAACTGGGATCGATCGAGGCTGCTCGACCATTCGGTCCTGGATGGACCCCGCCATGCGGGACCAGGCCAGGGCCGCGCCGGCGCCACCCGGGCGAAGCGGGCGCACGTGGGTGGGCCCTCGAAGGGGAGCACGACCGACCAGAAACCTCTGCCGCCGTCGAGGGCGGTCAGGTCGGATGTGACGTCGAGCACGCCGGTGGCCATGCGGTCACCGAGCACCGCGAGACCCCGCTTCACGGGTGCCGATGGATCGAGTTCGTCCGACGCCGGACCCGGCTGGCTCCCAGCGCCGCCACACGTGGCTTCACGACCCGAGCCTATGTGGGGAGGGGAGCGTGAGGTCCACTAGCTTTGCGTGCCGTGAGCTCCCGCCGGAGGAGCTGGCCCCAGCGCCTGCTCATCGCCTTCAACTGCTGCGTCGTGGTCTTCTGCCTCGTGGCTGCCGGGGGTCTGCTGTTCGTCCAGCGACAGGTGAGCGACGTCCCGCGCCTGGCCGTTGGGGAGGTCCTCGACGAGAAGCAGACGTCCACCGAGCCCCAGAACGTGATGCTGGTGGGCGTCGACGACGGGCGGGGCCTCGAGAACGACGACCCGATACTCAAGGGCAGGAGCACCAGCCTCAACACCGACACGATCATGATCCTCAGGGTCGATCCCACCACTGGCAGCGCTGCGCTGCTGTCGCTGCCCCGAGACCTGTGGGTCCCCATCGCCGGGTCGAACCGCATGGGGAAGATCAACAGCGCCCTGGCCCTCGGCGGTCCGGAGCGCCTGATAGCGACGATCCAGGAGAACTTCGGGATCCCGGTCCACCACTACGTGCAGGTGAACTTCGCCGGCTTCAAGGGCCTCGTGGAGGAAGCCGGTGGGGTGGAGATCTACTTCCCCTGGCAGTCCCGCGACGACCACACCGGCTGGTACAACGAGGAGACCGGCTGCCTCACGCTCGACAAGGACCAGGCGCTCGCCTTCGCACGGTCCCGCTACTTCGAGATCAACGAGGGCGACGGCTGGATCCGCGATCCCTACCACGACATCAACCGAGCCCGTCGCCAGCAGGTCTTCGTGCAAGCCGCCATGAAGCGTGCGATCGCTCAGGGAGCCAGGAACCCCTTCGTGCTCAGCGGTCTGGTGGGCGTAGCCCAGCAGAACGTCACCCTCGACGACCTCCTGACCACGCAGGACATCCTCGACCTGGGATCGCACTTCCGAGACTTCAACCCCGACGACCTCCAGATGTTCGTTGCCCCGACCACCGGTGGCATGGTCGGCGACGCATCGGTGCAGCACCTCAACGAGCGCGAGGCCCAGCCCATCTTCGACATCTTCCGAGGAGTGGAAGGGTCCGACGACGCCGCCGCCGGCGTGCGCGTGGAAGTTCGCAACGGCTCGGGGCGCAGCGGCGAGGGCGCGCAGGTGCGCGACGAGCTGGCAGGTCACGGCTTCGTGGTCCCGAGGGCGACCGACGCACGCAGCTTCCAGGTGACCCGAACCGAGATCCGGTACGCACCCGGCGCGGAGGACGACGTGATAGAGCTCGCGCGGTACCTGGAGGTGACCCCCGTCGTGGTGGAGGACTCCGAGCTCCCGCCCGACGTCTCGGTGGTGCTCGTGACGGGCTCTGACTTTCGCGGGATCCGCACCGAGCCCCGGTCGGCCGACGACATGGGCCCCGTCAGGAGCCAGCTGCCCACGACCACCACCTCCCAGGTGGTGCCGGGGGAGGGCTCGTTCGAGTCGACCACCACGACCACCGTGAACCCGGCCCTGCGATTCGTGCCGCAGACCCCCGAGGGCCAGAGCTGTGGCTGACGTCGCCGTCATCGGGGCCGGCTACGTAGGCCTCACCACCGCCGCCTGCTTCGCCCACCGGGGCCACCACGTGGTCTGCGCCGACATCGACGAGGGCAGGGTCGCGCAGCTCTCTCGCGGCGAGGTGCCCATCCTCGAGGCCGGTCTACCTGAGATCGTCCGCCAGGAGCTCGACTCCGGCCGCCTCCGCTTCGTGACCGATCCCGCAACCGCGGCCGGTGCCGCGGAGTTCGTGTACCTGTGCGTCCCGACCCCCCAGCGCGCCGACGGGGGAGCTGACCTCGGCTACATCGAGGCCGCCTGCCACCAGATCGCAGCGACCCTGAAGGCCGACTCGATAGTGATCAACAAGTCGACGGTCCCGGTGGGGTCCACCCGGTTCGTGGAGCGTGCGCTGGGCCGACCGGACGTGCCCGTCGTGTCGAACCCGGAGTTCCTTCGGGAAGGCTCGGCCGTGAACGACTTCCTCCACCCCGATCGCATCGTCATCGGTGCCGACGACCAGAGCGCGGCCATCCGGGTCGCGTCCCTCTACCTCGGCGTTCCGGCACCGTTCATGGTCACCGACCCCGCATCTGCCGAGACCATCAAGTACGCGAGCAACGCCTTCCTCGCCACCAAGCTCTCGTTCGTGAACGCGATCGCCGCCGTGTGCGAGGCGGTCGGTGCCGACGTCGACGACGTGGTTCTCGGCATGGGATACGACAGCCGGATCGGCCACGAGTTCCTCAAGCCGGGACCGGGCTGGGGCGGTAGCTGCTTCCCCAAGGACTCCCGTGCACTTCTGCACATCGCCAGGGAGGCCGGGTACGACTTCAGCCTCCTGGAGGGGGTCATCGAGGTCAACGACGAGCAGTTCGACCGCATGGTCACGAAGGTGGCCCGTGCGGTGGGCCGACCCCCGCAGGACCTGTCGGGGCTCACGGTGGCCGCATGGGGCCTCACGTTCAAGGCCGGCACCGACGACCTGCGTGAATCCCCAGCGCTGGAGGTGGTGGACCGGCTCATCGGGCGCGGGGCGACCGTCCACGCATACGACCCCACGGTTCGAGGAGAGGTCCCCGGCCGTCCGGAGATAGTCGCGACGGAGGATCCCTACGCAGCGTGCACGGGCGCGCACGTGCTGGTGGTGCTCACGGAATGGGACGAGCTGCGGTGGCTCGACTTCGACAAGGTCGCCGAGGCGATGGCCGAGCGGCGAGTGGTCGACGGGCGCAACCTGCTGGACCGGGCGGCCCTGCTGCACCGAGGGTTCACCTACGAGGGGGTCGGCAAGACCTGATGTGCCGCGGGGACCGGCAAGCGCCGAACGCCTGCGCCGCCCCCCGCCCGCGGGCGGGCCGCTGATGGCCAGGGTGGTGGTCACCGGCGGTTGCGGGTTCCTCGGCTCGCACCTGTGCGATGCCCTGCTCGAGCGCGGCGACGAGGTGGTCGTCGTGGACAACCTGGTGACGGGGGACCTGGGGAACGTTGCGCACGTCTCGGACGACGAGGGCTTCACCCTCCTTCGCCTCGACGTCAGCGAGCACTTCGAGGTGCCCGGGCCGGTCGATGCGATCTTGCACTTCGCCAGCCCCGCTTCGCCGCGCGACTACCTGGCGCTTCCCATCCAGACGCTCAAGGTGGGGGGGTTGGGAACGCACAACGTGATGGGCCTCGCCCGTGCCAAGGGCGCAAGGGTGCTGCTGGCCTCCACGAGCGAGGTCTACGGCGATCCCGACGTGCACCCCCAACCCGAGGCCTACTGGGGCAACGTGAACCCGGTGGGCCCCCGCGGCGTGTACGACGAGGCCAAGCGCTACGCAGAGGCGATGGTGATGGCGTACCACCGCACCCACGGCGTGGAGGTGCGGATCGCCAGGATCTTCAACACCTACGGGCCGCGCATGCGCACCCACGACGGCCGCGTGGTCTCGAACTTCCTCGTCCAGGCCCTGCGGGGCGAGCCCCTCACCGTCTACGGCGACGGACGGCAGACCCGCAGCTTCTGCTACGTGAGCGACGAGGTGAGGGGGCTGCTCGCGCTGCTCGACGGCGAGGTCACCGGTCCGGTGAACGTCGGCAACCCCGACGAGCTCACCCTCCTGGAGCTGGCCGAACGGGTGCTCGAGGTAACGGGGTCCAACTCGGAGCTGGTCTTCGAGCCGTTGCCTGTGGACGACCCCCGACAGCGCCGCCCCGACATCTCCCTTGCTCGGGAGCGGCTTCGCTGGGAACCAGAGGTCCCGCTGTCGGAGGGCCTGGCGCTCACGGCGGATCACTTCAGGAAGGTCTTGGCAGCAGACTGAGCTGTGAGCCGAGAGCTCGGCAGGCACGCCGACGCTGCAACCGCAGCTGTCAGTGGTCCCGGGCTTCCGCTTCCTCCCGGTTGGCCAGGTACCACTCGACGGTTCGGCGGAGCCCCTCGTCGAACGAGGTGCTGGCCTTGAAGCCGAAGCGCTCCGCGGCGCGGCTTCCGTCGACGCCGCGGCGGGGCTGGCCGTCGGGCTTGGAGGTGTCCCAGCGGATCTCACCCTCGAATCCCACGGCGTCGCAGATGAGACCCACGAGGTCGCGGATGGGAAGCTCCTGGTCGGCGCCGAGGTTCACCGGGTCGCCGTCGTCGTAGCGCTCCGCTGCGGCCACGATGCCCTCGGCAGCGTCGTCGACGTACAGGAACTCGCGGCTGGCCGATCCGGTGCCCCAGACCTCGATGTGGTCAGCCCCAGATTCCTTGGCCTCGACCGTCTTGCGGATGAGCGCGGGGATCACGTGCGACACGGCCGGGTGGAACTTGTCGCGCGGGCCGTAGAGGTTGGTGGGCATCAGGTAGACGGCGTTCTGGCCGTACTGCGCCCTGTTCGACTGCACCTGCACGAGCTGCGCCAGCTTGGCGATGCCGTAGGGGGCGTTCGTCTCCTCGGGGTAGCCCTCCCACAGCGAGCTCTCCTTGAACGGCACCGGCGTGTGCTTGGGGTAGGAGCAGATCGTTCCCACCACGACGGTCTTGGAGGTGCCGTGCAGCCGGGCTTCCTCGATGACGTGGGTTCCCATGAGGAGGTTGTCGAGGTAGAGGTCGGCCGGCCGGGCCATGTTGGCGCCGATGCCACCGACCCTCGCTGCCAGGTGGATGACCAAGTCGGGTGTGAGGTCGTCGAACATGGTCGCCGCCCGGCCACGGTCGCGCAGGTCGTAGTCGGCGCTGGTGGGCGTGAGCACCTCGGAGGCCCCCTCGGCTTGCAGCCGGTCGACGACCGCCTGGCCGAGGAACCCCCGACCGCCGGTCACCAGGACCCGGCGCGATCGGTAGAAGTCGCTCATCAGCGGAAGCCTAGTGAGGTGATGCGAGACTCTGGCCCCATATGGCTCGGCGGCTCGACGTTGCGATGACCCTGGAGCAGTGCTGGCACCGGGTACCGGGAGGTACCGCGACAGCTGCGGTGGAGCTGGCGCGCGCCCTGGCGGCCCGAGGCGACGTCGCCGTCACTGGTGTGAGCGCCTGGCACCGCAGGCCGCCGGAGGACCCGTGGAAGCCTCCGGTTCCGGTCCGGAAGCTGCCCCTCGGGCGCCTCGCGCTCTACGAGACGTGGCACGCGCTGCGACTGCCTCGGGTGGAGCTGGCGACAGGGCGGGTGGACGTGGTGCACGCCACTGGCTTCGCCGTGCCCGGATGTCGGGCCCCCCTGGTGGTGACGATCCACGACTTGGCCTTCCTGCGCTATCCCGAGCACGCGACGCGCCACGGCCACCGGTTCTTCCGCCGGGCCCTGGAGCTCATCGTGCGCCACGCGGATCTGGTGCTGTGCTCGTCGCAGGCCACCGCGGCCGACTGCAGGTCGGCCGGGATAGGCGAAGACCGGATCCGGGTGGTGCCCCTGGGCGCGCCGAGCGTCGTCGTCGGCGAAGACGAGGTCGCGGAGGTGCGATCACGCCTCGGGCTCCCGGAGCGCTTCTGCCTGTTCGTGGGGACGGTCGAGCCTCGCAAGAACCTCCCGAGGCTCCTGGAGGCCTATGCGGCACTCGAAGGCGTCGAAGACGTCCCGCTGGTCGTGGCGGGCCCAGCTGGATGGAACGAGCACATCGATCCCGCTATGAGGGAGCTGGGCGCCAGGGCCATGAGGGTGGGCTTCGTCGACGTCGCCACCTTGCGAGCCCTCTACGCAGGAGCTGCGGTGCTCTGCTACCCGAGCCTGTTCGAGGGCTTCGGTCTCCCCGTCCTCGAGGCCATGGTGCAGGGCACCCCGGTGGTCACGTCTGCGGGCACGGCGTGCGCCGAGGTCGCGGGCGATGCGGCGCTGCTGGTCGATCCGCTGGAGCCCTCGGAGATCCGGGATGCCATCGCATCCCTGCTCGCGGATCCGAAGGCCGCCACCGAGCTGGGAAGGCGTGGGCGTGAGCGGTCAGCTGCTTTCACGTGGGAGTCGACGGCGCGCTCGACCATGGACGCCTACCGGGAGGTGGCCGCGTGACGGGGTCGGAGGAGCTGCGGGACCGACGCATCAGGGTGGGTGTCAACGCCGTGTTCCTGGAGCCCGGAAGGGTGAGCGGCACCGCCACCTACACGTGGTCGCTGCTCGACGAGCTGGCCAGGGACCCGCGCCTGGAGTTGGTCCTGTTCGCCCAGTCAGGTTGGCTGCCGGAGCGGCTCCGCGACTCCGACATCGAGGTGGTCGCGTGCCCGTCGGGGTTCCGGTCGGTCGTGACCCGGGTCGCCTGGGAGCAGCTGGCGCTGCCCGGGAGGGCCCGCCGAGCCGGCATCGACGTCCTGCTCAGCACCGGGTACGTGTCGCCGTTGCTCGGGCGCTTCGCCAGGGTCGTGGTGGTGCACGACCTGTACTACCACCGGGTTCCCGAGGCGATCCCGGGTGTGCGCCGCTGGTACTACCGCACGTTCATCCCCGCCTCCATCAGGCGCTGCGAGCGCGTGGTGGTGTTGGCGGGCACCACGGCCGACGACGTGGCCGAGGTGGCACCGCGAGCGATGGGTCGCGTCCGGGTGGTCCACTCGGCAGCACGCACCGACCTCGCCGGCCTGAGCCCCAACCCCCCCGACATCGACGAGCCGTACTTCCTGGTGGTGGCGTCGGTCACCGCCAACAAGAACGTCGACGCCGTGGTGCGGGCAGCTGTGGAGCTGCGCCGGCGGGACCACGCCGCTCTGCTGTGCGTGGTCGGCGAGGACCCCTATGGGCTCCTCGCCGACGCGATCGCACGCCACCGAGCATCCGATGCGGTGGTGGTGGCCACGGAGGGGGTCGACGACGCTGCCCTGGCGGGCTTCTACAGGGGGGCGGTGGCTGTGGTGCACCCGTCTCGCTACGAGGGCTTCGGTCTGCCCGCCCTAGAGGCGCAGGCTCTCGGGGTGCCCCTCATCTCGTCGAGGGGAGGAGCCCTCCTCGAGGTGGCGGGAGACGGGGCCCTCTTCTTCGACCACGACCGTCCAGACGAGCTCGTCGACGCCATGGAGCGCCTGTTGGCCGACGAAGGCCTTCGGGCCGACCTGGTGGAGAGGGGATTGCGCAACGTGGAGCGCTTCTCGTGGAGGGCGAGCGCCCAGGGAACGGCGGCGGCGCTCCTGGAGGCCTACGAGGTGCGCGCCGCGCGACACCCGCGCGCAGGGCGACCCCGAGGCGGGGGGCAGCCCTCGTGAGCCGCCGTGTCCTGGTGACCGGAGGATCGGGCTTCATCGGCACGAACTTGGTGGAGGCCTGCCTGGCCCGGGGTGACGAGGTGGTCAACCTCGACGTGGCCGAGCCGCGGAACCCAGCCCAGCGGCCCTGGTGGCGCCGGGTGGACCTGCTCGACCGGGCCGCAACCGCCGAGCTGGTGGCCCAGGTGGCACCTACCCACGTGGTGCACCTCGCTGCGCGCACCGACCTGCGCGGCAGCACCGCGAGCGACTACGAGGCCAACACCGACGGGACCGCCTCGCTGATGGAGGCCCTCGAGCACCAGAGCCAGCTCGTGAGGGTCGTGTTCGCCTCCTCGATGCTCGTGTGCCGAAACGGCTACGTGCCCAGCTCCGACGCCGACTACTGCCCCAACACGGCGTACGGCCGCAGCAAGCAGCAGATGGAGCAGCTGGTGAGGGCCTGGCCACCAGGGCCCGAGCGACCCGCCGGCGCAGCCGGCAGGAGCGGGGTTCACGGGGCGCCCCATGCGCCCTGGACCATCGTGCGGCCGGCTTCGATATGGGGCCCTTGGTTCGGCGAGCCCTACCGCGACTTCTTCGAGGCCGTCCGCCGCCGCCGCTACGTCCACCCCGGTCGCGGGGAGGTCGTGAAGGCCCTCGGCTACGTGGGGAACACGGTCGCCCAGCTCCAGGCCATCCTCGACGACGATGCAGGGGTGCTTGCGGGGGCCACCACCTACCTGTGCGACAACCCCCCTCACACGGTGGGCGACTGGGCTCGAGAGGTGGCCCGTGCCTGGGGCGTCCCGCGACCGCTCACGGTCCCCGTCACGGTCTTGCGTGCGGGTGCCGCGGTGGGCGACCTTCTGCAGCGGTCTCGCATCCTGGCGAGCCCGCCACTCACCACCTTCCGCCTGGAGAACATGCTGACCGGATCGAGCTTCGACACCCCAGAGCTGGACGAGCTGGTCGGCCCCCTCCCGTTCACCATGCGCCAGGGGGTGGGTGCCACGGTCGCCTGGATGCGCGCCGAGCGGGGAGGCGAGCGTTGAACGTCCTGGTGCTCTGCCCCCACTTCCGCCCCGACGTCGCCCCCACGGGCGAGGTGATGACGCGCATAGCGCTCGAGCTCGCCGCCCGGGGCCACCGGCTCGACGTCGTGACCTCGCTTCCGTGGTACGAGGACCACGCCATAGTCCCGGGATGGGAGGGCCAGCTGGTCCGCAGCGAGGCCACGCCCTGGGGACGGATCACCAGGGTGCACCCGTTCCCGGTGGACAAGGCGGCCGTGCTGGCGCGCGCCCTGGCCTTCGGGGGCTTCACCGCCCTGGCCGGCCTCGTCGGGATGGCCCGGCCCCGACCCGACGTGGTGCTGGCGATGTCGCCACCCCTCACCTTGGGGGTTGCGGGGTGGATGGTCGCCCGCCGCTACCGGGTGCCCTTCGTCTTCAACATCCAGGACGTGTTCCCTGACGTCGCCATAGAGCTCGGCGTGCTCCGCAACCCCAGGGTGATCGAAGCGGCCCGGGCGCTGGAGCGCTTCGCGTACCGGCGAGCCGACGCCGTCACGGTCCTGTCCGACGACCTGGCCGACAACGTCCTGGCGAAGGTTCGCAACGACGTCCGGGTTGAGACCATCCCCAACTTCGTGGACACCGAGGCCATCCGGCCGGCGCCGAACGAGAACGCGTACCGGGCCGAGCACGGCCTGAGCGGGCGAACGGTGGTCATGTACGCCGGCAACGTCGGGCTCTCCCAGTCGTTCGACCTCATCTTGCATGCGGCGGAGGACCTGGCCGAGAGGCCAGAGGTGGTCTTCGTCGTCAACGGCGGGGGCGTGGCGCTGAGCGATCTCCGGCGGCGTGCGGAGGGTCTGGGGAACGTCGTCTTCGTGGGCATGCAGCCCCGCGAGAGGCTGCCCGAGGTCCTGGCGGCGGCCGACATCCACCTCGTGCCCCTCAAGAGGGGACTGGCCAGGTCGAGCGTGCCCAGCAAGCTCTACTCCGTGTTGGCCGCCGCACGGCCTGTGGTGGCCAGCGTCGACGTCGGCACCGAGGTTGCACGGACGGTGGAGGCGGCCGGAGCCGGCTTGGCGGTGGCTCCCGAGGACCCCGTGGCGTTCACGTCGGCCATCCGGGAGCTGATCGTCGATCCCACGACGGCGCGGGAGATGGGAGCGGCCGGGAGGCGGTGGGTGGAGCGGTGGGCTTCCCCGGCCGCGGTGGCCGCCGCGTACGAGGACCTCTTCGAGGCGCTTCGAGCCGGTGGGCGCGGAGGGAGGGGTTCGCCCGGCGGCTAGCATCTACCGGTCTATGGGAAGGGCATCTTCATCCAAGAAGGTCGCGCGCGCCGCTCGCGCAGGGGGATCTTCCACAGCAAACAGGCGTCGGTTGGCGTTCCCGGCGCTGATCGCACTCATCGTCGTGGCAGGCTTCGCCCTGCTCTGGTTCGCCCGCAGCAGCGTGTTCGGAGCCGCCGCGTCGGAGCCGCCGATCGCCAACCAGGACCACTGGCACGCGGCATACGGCTTCTACGTGTGCGACCGCTTCCTGGAGCCGCTGGAGGACGCCAAGGCCGACACCACCGGCCTCCACACCCACGGCGACGGCGTGATCCACATCCACCCGTTCCTGGGCAGCGCGGCCGGCAAGAACGCCACGCTCGCCAAGTGGGGCGAGGTGGTGGGCATCGAGTTCGGTGACCAGTCGTTCACCCTCCCCAACGGCACCACCTACGAGAACGGCTACAGCTGCGGTGGCGCGCCGGCCACGCTGTCGGTCTACGAGTGGGCCAACGCCGACGAGGGCACCGAGCCCACGGTCTACACGAGCGGGTTCGGCGACATCAGGCTCGACAAGAACAACGCCCTGTTCACCTTCGCCGTGGTGCCCGAGGGCACCGTCGTGCCGAGGCCCGAGACCACCCCGGTCCTCGAGAACCTCGATCCCACCACGGACGACACGACCAAGCCCCTCGACGAGCTCATCGAGGGCGGCCAGAGCGGCGGTGCCTCGCAGCCACCGAGCGGTCAGGGCAACAGCCAGGTCCAGCAGCAGATAGACCAGCAGCTGCAGGAGCAGATCGACCAGCAGGTCCAAGAACAGCTCCAACAGCAGCAGGGCGGCGGCTCGCCTCCGTCCGAGTGACGGCCGCGAGCCAGGGGGCCGACATCCGATGAGAGCCGTGGTCCTGGTCGGTGGGTTCGGGACGCGCCTGCGTCCCCTCACCGAGTCCACGCCCAAGCAGATGCTCCCGATCGTGGACCGGCCGATGATCGAGCGGGTCCTGGCCACGCTCGCCGGCCACGGGGTGACCGACGCCGTGCTGTCGCTCGGCTACAGGCCCGATGCCTTCATCGAGCGCTACCCCGACAACCGCTGCGCCGGTGTTTCGCTGCACTACGCCGTGGAGCCGGAGCCCCTCGACACGGCCGGAGCTGTGCGCTTCGCAGCCCTGGAAGGGGGCATGGACAGCACCTTCGTGGTCGTCAACGGCGATGTGCTCACAGACCTCGACGTGGGTGAGCTGTGGAAGCTCCACCAGGAGCGCAACGCCGAGGGGACCATCGCCCTCACGCCGGTGGACGACCCCTCGCGCTTCGGCGTGGTGCCCACCGGTGCCGACGGCCGCGTGGAGGCGTTCATCGAGAAGCCTCCCGCCGACGAGGCGCCCAGCAACTGGATCAACGCGGGCACCTACGTGCTCGAGCCCTCGGTGATCGATCGGATCCCACCCGGTCGCAAGGTGTCCATCGAGCGCGAGACGTTCCCGGCCATGGTCGCCGACCAGTCGCTCTTCGCACTTGCCTCTGACGCCTACTGGATCGACGCCGGCACCCCTGCCACCTACCTGAGGGCTCAGCTCGACATCGTCGACGGCCTGCGTGGGAGGGAGGAGCTCGCCGTGGCGAAGGGTTCGCAGATCGATCGGTCCGCCGAGGTGGAGCACTCGGTGGTGATGGCAGGGGCGATCGTGGAGGCAGGTGCGCGGGTCCGCGACAGCGCCCTGCTCCCTGGGGCACGCATCGGCGAGGGCGCGGTGGTGGAGGGCTCGATCGTGGGCCCCGGTGCTGTGGTGCCCGCAGGCGCCGAGCTGGCAGCCGGCACGGTGGTGGCGTGAGCCCGCCGGGTCCCCGGGTGCTCGTGACCGGCGGTGCGGGGTTCATCGGCAGCACACTCGTCGACCGCCTCCTCGCCGAGGACCACCGGGTGGACGTCATCGACAACCTCTCCACCGGGAGCCTCGACAACCTCGCTGGGGCTGTCTCTGCCCAAGGGGGGCGACTCGCAGTCCACGAGGTGGACCTGCGCGACCCGGCGGTGGTCGACCTGATCGAGCAGCTCTCGCCCGAGGTCGTCTTCCACCTGGCCGCCCAGGCCGACGTGCGCGTGTCGGTGGCAGACCCGGTGTTCGACGCCGAGGTGAACGTGCTCGGCAGCCTCCGGGTGATGGAGGGCGCCCGCCGGGCAGGGACTCGCAAGGTGGTGGTCGCCTCCAGCGGGGGGACCATCTACGGCGAGCCCGCCCCCGAGGCCCTGCCCGTGGGCGAGGATCACCCCCAGCACCCGGTGTCGCCCTACGGGGTGGCCAAGAAGGTGGTCGACGACTACCTCCACAGCTATCGGGCCCTGCACGGCCTCGACTACTGCGCGCTCGCGCTCGCCAACGTCTACGGCCCTCGTCAGGACCCTTTCGGCGAGGCGGGGGTGGTGGCGATATTCGCGGGCAAGCTGCTCGCGGGCGAGCCCTGCACGATCTTCGGCGACGGCGCCCAGACGCGCGACTTCGTCTACGTCGACGACGTGGTGGAAGCGTTCGTGCGCGCCGGCTCACCCGGCTCAGCGGGAGGCAGAGGAGGGGAGAGCGGCTCGCTCCTCAACATCGGCACCGGCGTCGAGACGTCGGTCAACGACCTCTACTCGGCGATGGCCGCAGCGGCAGGCGTGAGCACTCCGGCCGCCCATGCTGCACCTCGCGCCGGGGAGCTGGCGCGCTCCGCGCTCGACCCCACCCTGGCCGGCAAGGTCCTCGACTGGCGCCCCCGGGTGGAGCTCGCGGAGGGCACCGCCAGGGTCCTGGCCTGGTTCGGTTCGC
This sequence comes from uncultured Rhabdothermincola sp., assembly GCA_964530525.1. Taxonomy (GTDB): domain Bacteria; phylum Actinomycetota; class Acidimicrobiia; order Acidimicrobiales; family Acidimicrobilacustridaceae; genus CAYNQN01. Next base: position 12,916 of record CAZHBH010000021.1, read on the forward strand.
GCCGGTAGCCGCACGGCTCTCGGTAGTACGGGTCGGGCTAGCGTTCCTGGGATGCGCGACGAGGTCGTGGACCTGGTGAGGGAGTCGGTGTACATCACCGTGGGCTTCGGCGTCCTCACGTTCCAGAGGATCCAGGTGCGCCGGCGTGAGGCCGAGGAGCAGGTTCGTCGCATGATCCGCCCCGACACGAGATAGGCGGCCCGTGACGGCACCCAGCCGGCACCTGCGGGTGGCCATGGACGTGACCCCGCTGATCGGGGTGCGCACCGGGGTGGCCACCTTCACCTACGAGTCGCTGGTGCGCCTCGCCCGACGTCGAGACCTCTCGATGACCGGCTACGCGGTGACCATGCGCGGCACGCGCCGTGCACGGTCGGTGCTCCCCGCCGGTGTCGCTCCGGCGCGCGGGCCCATGGCAGCGCGACCGCTCCACCGGATGTGGGCCAGGTGGGCGTTCCCGCCGATGGAGCTGTGGACCGGGAAGGTCGACGTCGTCCACGGACCCAACTACGTCGTGCCCCCGGCCCGATCGGCGGCTCAGCTGGTGACCGTCCACGACCTCACGATGGTGAGGTTCCCGCAGCTGGCCAGCTCCGCCACGTCGGCCTTCCCTGCGCTGGTCCGCAGTGCGGTGAGCCGGGGCGCCCACGTCCACGCGGTGTCGCAGTTCGTTGCCCACGAGCTGCACGAGGTGCTCGGGATACCCGAGGACCGAACGTCTGTGGTCCCCAACGGCGTGCTGCCCGTGCCCGACGTCCCGGCCTCGGTCGGCAGGGAGTTGGCCGGCTGCGACAGGTACGTGCTGGCTCTCGGCACGGTAGAACCTCGCAAGGACCTCCCGAGCCTGGTGGCAGCCTTCGACGAGCTGGCGGGCGCCGACGGCGAGCTGCGGCTGGTGATCGCCGGGCCCGACGGCTGGGGGGCCGCCCAGCTCTCGGAGGCGATCGCCTCGGCCAGGCACCGCGATCGGGTGGTCCGCCTCGGATGGGTCGACGAAGTCCAGCGGGCGGGCCTCTTGCGGGGTGCGGCGGTCCTGGCCTACCCGTCGCTGTACGAGGGCTTCGGGATCCCTCCTCTGGAGGCGATGAGCGCAGGGACCCCGGTGGTCACCACCACCGCCGGGGCGCTGCCCGAGACGGTGGGGGAAGCCGCCTTGAAGGTGGAGCCCGGCGATGCGACGGCGCTGGCAGACGCTCTCGGGAGGGTCCTCGCCGACGAGGAGCTGGCCTCCGCCCTGGTGCAGGCGGGGGAGCGCCGTGTGGAGCGCTTCTCGTGGGACGACACCGCCGACGGCCTGGCTGGCCTCTACCAGGGGCTTGCAGGCCACCTACACTCCCGCCGGTGAAGGCCTTGGTGACCGGTGCGGCGGGTTTCGTGGGCTCTCACCTGTGCGCCCACCTGCAGGCGGAGGGGGACGAGGTCGTGGGGGTCGACCGCGACAGCGGCCCAGACCTGCTCGATCCCGAGGGTTGGGTCGATCTCGTCCGCAGCTCGCGCCCGGAGGCGATCTACCACCTGGGCGGCTGGAGCGACGTCGGCGCCTCTTGGAACGCCCCCCTGGAGACGCTGCGGGTGAACGGCGAGGGCACCCTCAACGTGCTCGACGCCGCCCGTGGCACCGGTGCACGGGTGCTCGTGGTATCGAGCGCGGACGTGTACGGGAAGGTGTCGGACGACGACCTCCCTCTGCGTGAGGACTCGCCGTTCTGTCCCGTCACCCCCTACGCCGCCAGCAAGGTGGCAGCCGACCAGCTGGCTCTCCAGGCCTGGCTGGGTCACGGGACGGAGACCATCCGGGTGCGGGCCTTCAACCACCTCGGCCCGGGTCAGGGTGAGCAGTTCGTGGGCCCTGCCCTCGCCGCCCGGATCGCCCGAAACGAGCTCGACGGCGGTGAAGTGGTGCGGGTGGGGGCGACGCAGCCACGCAGGGACATCACCGACGTGCGTGACGTCGTTCGCGCCTACCGCTCGCTGGTCACCGACGGCCAGGCCGGCGAGGCGTACAACGTGTGCAGCGGCAGGGCGCTCAGCGTGGGGGAGCTGGCAGACGAGCTGATGTCGCTGGCCTCGAGGCCGATGAAGCTCGAGCCCGACCCAGAGCTCACGAGGCCCGTCGAGGTTCCAGTGCTGCTGGGCGATCCCTCGAAGCTGTCAGAGGCCACCGGGTGGGAGCCCTCCATACCGCTGTCGCGCACCCTCGCAGATGTGCTGGCGGAATGGCGGGACAAGGTGCGCAGCGACGACGATGTGCGCTCGCAGAAAGGGCGACCATGACGAAGAGAGCGCTGATCACGGGCATAACGGGCCAGGACGGCTCGCACCTGGCCGACCTTCTGCTCGACAAGGGCTACGAGGTCGTCGGCATGGTGCGCCGATCGAGCACCGTGAACTTCGAGCGCATCAGCCACATCCAGGACCGTCTGACGCTTGCACCGGGAGACCTGCTCGATGAGGTCTCGATGATCCGCCTGCTCGACGAGCACCAGCCTCACGAGATCTACAACCTGGCCGCGCAGTCGTTCGTGCAGACCTCGTTCACGCAGCCGGTGCTGACGGGGGAGACCACCGCCATGGGGGTCACCCGGCTGCTCGACGCGATCCGCATCGTGAACCCCGAGATCCGGTTCTACCAGGCGAGCTCCTCGGAGATGTTCGGCAAGGTCGCCGCCGTCCCCCAAGACGAGACCACACCGTTCCACCCTCGCAGCCCGTACGGGGTCGCGAAGCTCTACGGGCACTGGATCACGCTCAACTACCGCGAGAGCTACGGCTTGCACGCGACCAGCGGGATCTTGTTCAACCACGAGGGACCTCGACGGGGTCTCGAGTTCGTCACCCGCAAGATCAGCCACGGCGTCGCGCGCATCGCTGCTGGCCTCGAGGTGGAGCTGCGCCTCGGGAACCTCGAAGCCCAGCGCGACTGGGGCTACGCGGGCGACTACGTAGAGGCGATGTGGCAGATGCTGCAGCAGGACACTCCCGACGACTACGTCATCGCCACGGGTGAGACCCACTCGGTGCGCGAGTTCTGCGAGCACGCGTTCGCCCGTGTGGGCCTCGACTACCGCGACCACGTGGTGATCGACGAGCGCTTCTACCGTCCCGCCGAGGTCGACCTGCTGGTGGGCGACGCCTCCAAGGCGAGGATCACGCTGGGGTGGAAGCCCCGTACGACCTTCGCCGAGCTGGTGGCGATGATGGTCGACGCCGACGTCGCAGCTCTCGAGGCTGACTCGTAGGGCGCTGCACATCGTCGAAGGCTCGTAGCTACGCAACCACGGAGGCCCGCCATGGCCAGCGCCAACGCCGAAGTGCACCCATGACGGTCGCGGTCCTGTCCGGGGGCGTCGGCGCCGCCCGCTTCCTCGCCGGCCTCGTTCGGGTCGTACCTCCCTCGGAGGTGGTGGCCGTGGTGAACGTGGGCGACGACGTGGAGCTCCACGGCCTGCACGTGAGCCCCGACCTCGACACCGTCACGTACACGCTGGCCGGTGCCATCGATCCGGCGCGCGGGTGGGGGCTGGTCGACGAGACCTGGGCCGCCCTGGAGGCGCTGCGCCGGTACGACCCTTCGGGCACCTGGTTCAACCTCGGCGACCGCGACCTCGGCACCCACCTCTACCGCACGAGGCGGTTGCGGGAAGGCGCTGCCCTCAGCACCGTGACTGAAGAGATCGCCGCGGCATGGGGGATCGAGGCCCGGCTGCTCCCGGTGACCGACGACCGCCTGCGCACCATGGTGACCCTCGCCGACTCCACCCCATCCGCGGCGCAAGGAGAGATCTCCTTCCAGGAGTACTTCGTGAAGCTCCGCCACGCCGTCGCTGTCGCTGGGGTGCGGTTCGAGGGCGCTGACGCCGCCAAGCCGGCCCCCGGGGTGATCGAGGCGATCGAGGGCGCGGGTCGGGTCGTCGTGGCGCCGTCGAACCCCATCGTGTCGATCGCTCCAGCGCTGGCCGTACCCGGGGTGCTCGAGGCTCTGGTAGGGGCTCGTGACCGGGTGGTGGCCATATCTCCGATAGTCGCGGGCGCAGCCTTGAAGGGTCCCGCCGATCGGCTCCTGGCCGAGCTGGGCCACGAGTCGTCGGTCGTGGGGGTGGCGCGGATCTACGCGCCGTTCGCGTCCGTCCTGGTCGTCGACGACGCCGATGCCGAGCTGGCCGACGCGGTGGAGGCCGAGGGCGTGGCGTGCGTGGTGGCCCCCACGATCATGACGGGACCGGCGGAGGCGGCCGAGCTCGCACGCGTGGTGGTGGGCGTGCCGGAGGGATCGGGGTGAACAGGCTCGAGGTCTTCGGCGTGGAGGGGATCGGCGAGGTCCGGCCCGGTGACGACCTGGCAGGGATCATCCACAGGGCTGCATCGGACCAGGGGACCCCCCTGGCTGGAGGCGACGTGGTCGTGGTGACGCAGAAGGTCGTGTCGAAGGCGGAGGGGCGGCTGGTGGCCGTGGGGCCCGAGGGTCACGCCGCGCTGGTGGAGCAGGAGTCGGTGCGAGTGCTGCGTCGACGTGGTGAGCTGGTGATATCCGAGACCTCGCACGGCTTCGTGTGCGCCAACGCCGGCATAGACCGCTCGAACCTGGACGAGGGCGTGGCAGCCCTGCTGCCGGTCGATCCCGATCGGTCGGCCCGTCGGATCCGTGACGCGCTGAGGGGGCGAGCCGGGGTGGAGGTGGCGGTGGTCGTGTCCGACACCTTCGGACGTGCATGGCGGAGGGGCTTGACCGACGTGGCCATAGGCTGCGCCGGCGTGAGCGCCCTGGTCGACCTCAGGGGGACCGCCGATGCGACGGGCAGGGAGCTCCAGGTGACAGAGGTGGCCGTCGTGGACGAGATCGCCGGCGCCGCCGAGCTCGTGATGGGCAAGGCCTCGGGGATCCCCGCGGCGGTGGTGCGAGGGGTGGACCCGTCGTGGCTCGGCGAGGGGAACGTCCGGGACCAGATCGTGCGGGATCCAGCGGAGGACCTGTTCCGATGAGCCCTGCGCGAGCGCGGCCGAGCGTGCGGGGACGTCGGTCGATCCCCGAGGAGCCGAGGCGGCCGTGAACCTCCGGCGGAGGATCGTGGTCTCCACGTCGAACACGCTGGCCGAGCGCATGGCCGGGCCGGCGATCCGTGCGTGGCACGTTGCCGAGGCCCTCAGCGCTCACCACGAGGTCAAGCTGGTGACGACTGCGGCCTGCGAGCTCTCCCACCCCTCCTTCGAGTGCCGGGGTGGGGTCGCTGCGCAGGACTGGGTCGACCTCGAGGCCTGGTGCGACTTGATCGTGTTCCAGGGCTTCCTGCTCGAGTCCGTCGGCTGGTTGGCCGAGAGCCCGAAGCCCATGGTGGTCGACCTCTACGACCCGTTCCACCTCGAGCAGTTGGAGATGTCGCGCGACCTGCCGATGGACGAGCGGATGCGCCAAGTCGCCTGGAACGTGCAGGTGCTCAACGACCAAATCCGGCGTGGTGACGCGTTCTTGTGCGCGAGCGAGCGCCAACGCGACTTCTGGTTGGGCCAGATGGCGGCCATGCAGCGTGTGAACCCGATGGCCTACGACCGCGACGAGACCCTGCGCGACCTGCTGGAGGTGGTCCCCTTCGGGATCCCTGACGAGCCCCCGGTGCGCACCGGGCCAGGCGTGCGAGCTGGCGTGCCCGGGATAGGCGACCGCGACCCACTCCTCGTCTGGGGTGGTGGGATCTACAACTGGTTCGACCCGGCGACCCTCATCCGGGCGGTCGACCTGTTGAGGCGGCGCATCCCCGACGTCCGCCTCTACTTCATGGGTGGCGCCCACCCCGACCCCTTCGTCCCGGCCATGCGGGCCGCCACAGAGGCCCGCCTCCTGGCCCGCGAGCTCGGGCTGGAGGGTGTCCACGTGTTCTTCAACGACGGATGGATCCCCTACGACCGCAGGCAGGACTTCCTCCTCGACGCGGACGTCGGGGTCTCGACCCACCTCGACCACGTCGAGACCCAGCTCTCGTTCCGCACCAGGGTGCTCGACTACCTCTGGGTGGGGGCGCCTGTGGTGTGCACGAGCGGTGACACGCTGGCAGAGATGGTGGTGGAGCGGGGCATGGGGGCGACCGCTGCGCCAGGCGACGTGGAAGGGCTGGTCGAGGCGCTCCACGGCCTGCTCTCATCGCCGGAGGCGCTCGAGCGGAGCCGGCGCAACGTAGCTGCCGCTGCCGAGGGGCTGAGGTGGTCCCGCGTGCTCGAGCCGTTGGTGGAGCTGTGCGCCCGCGTCGAGCGTTCGCCCGACGCGGGCCTCCTGGCGCCCCCTCTGCGGGTCTCGGTCCCCGGGGCGCGCGAGGCCGTGAGGACTGCGCTGTCGCGGAGGTGGCGGTCGCTCACCCGTCGCGACCGCCAGGGTGCTCAGCCCACGTAGTACCCGCGGCCGAACAGGAAAGCCAGGGTCATGAGCAGGGCCGCGCTCGCCACCAGCCAAGCGGCCCTGAGCCTCGGTCTGTCGTAGAGGAGGAGGCCGAAGGCGGCGAAGCACGGGAACGCGGCAAGCACGTACCGACCGGTTCCCTGGAAGTCCTTGGTGCCGAGCAGCGGGATCGCCAGCACGCACGCCGCGTAGATGGCGTAGCCCCAGCCGAAGCGCTTCCAGACCACCCACAGCAGCAGCACCGCCCCCACGATGAGCACGGCCTGCAGGATGATCCCGCAGGTGTAGAGCAGGTCGCGCCAGGCGCTGTCGGTTCCCAGGTCGAAGTAGTTGCCCACGTACTCCGGAACCCGCCGGAGCCGCCCGAGGAACGTGAGCTTGAACCAGGTGCGAGGACCGCCCCCCTGGTCCCACCCGGGCGCCTGCTGCACCTGCTGGAACGCCAGGGGCTCGCCGAAGCGGACCCACAGGTAGGCCATCCAGCCGATCAGCCCGGTCACCGAGAGCAGCACCCCTGCGTCCGAGCGGCGGAACCGCTCCAGGTGCAGCTGCAGCCGGCCGTCCTCGCGCGCCACGACCTGCCGCTTGAAGGCCACCACGGCCACGAGCCCCACGACGAGCGCCACGCCCACGGGTCGGGTCCCGGTGGCCAGCGCGCCCGCCACGCCTGCCCAGATCGGGTGGTCGTGCTCGAGGAGCATGAAGGCGGCCAGGATCGCCAGGATGAAAAGGGCGTCGCCGTATATAGCGCCGAAGAGGAACCACGCGTACGGGTAGACCAGCAGCACCACCAGCGCCGTCAGGGCAGCTCCCGGAGCCATGCGTCGGAGGCACCACCTGTGGAAGAGCACCGCTATGCCCGCACCCGAGGCGAAGGTGATGAGGATCCCGGCGAGCTGGAGCGGCAGCTGGGTGATCGAGTGGACGGCCCAGATCGCCAGCGGATAACCGGGGAAGAAGGCGACAGCCGACTGCACCGTGGGCCCGAAGTAGGAGTACCCGTCGGTGACGATGCCCGTGTACCAGTTGGCGTCGTAGCGGACCCAGCCCCTGAGCGCGCCCCAGCCCCAGTAGTCGGTCGGGTTGCCGGCGACCAGGTCGGGCACCTCGTTGAGGGCCCCGACCCAGACCACGAGTGCGAGGACCGCTGCGAGGGCCACGTAGATGGCGAGGGGGGTGCGCCACGACCCCTTCGGGACCGGGACGATGCGCTCGTCGGCGGCTCGCACCTCTCCCATCTCTGCGACTTCCACCTACCGATCCTCCTGCGACCCCCGGGTAGCCTTGGATCATGCCAGCTGAGTGCGGGGATAGCGCGCGCCTGGTGGTGCTCAACCACAACGGCGGTCTCCACCTGCGGCGTTGCTTCGACGCGCTGAGCGAGCTCGACTGGCCCTCCGATCACCTCGAGCTCGTGCTCGTCGACAACGCATCCACGGACGGCAGCGTCGAGGCCGTGCTGGAGGCGCACCCAGGGGTCCGCGTCATCCGCAACGAGCGCAACACGGGCTTCCCCGCCAACAACCTCGGTCTGGAGGACCTGGAAGGCGTCGACTACGTCGGTCTGGTGAACAACGACGGCTTCGTGGAACCTGGTTGGCTGAGAGCGCTGGCGGGCGTCCTGGACGCGCACGCGGATGTCGGAGCGGTGGGTGCGAAGATGCTCTTCGCACCTCGCTTCGTCGAGCTCACGTTGCAGGCCCCGACCTTCGTGCCCGGTCGAGGCGACCCGCGCGAGCTGGGTGTGCGGGTGAGCGGGGCCCGCGTCGGTGGGGTCGACCGCTGGACCGACGTCCAGTTCGGCACCGGGGTCTGGGGGCCCGAACGGAGCCCTCGGGGGATCCACCGCTGGACCTCCGCTCTCGCTCAGCTCCACATCCCGCTCGACGACGACCTCTCCGGCGCCTTTCCGCTGGTGGTGGAGCTCGAGTTGTCGGCGGAGGCGCGCAAGGAGGTGACCCTGGGCCACGGTGCGAGGTCGGAGGGCTTCGTGGTCGACAGCTGCCCACGTTGGTGCTCCTTGGTCGTCGACGCCGCTGGGCGCGGAGAGCCGTACGACATCGTGCAGAACGCCGGATCGATGGTGTTCGACGACGGCAGCGGTGCGGACCGGGGCTTCGGAGAGCGAGACGACGGCCAGTTCGACGATCCCTGCCAGATCTTCGCCTGGTGCGGTGGCAGCGTGCTCATGCGCCCCTCCTACGTGCGCTCCACCGGGATGTTCGACGAGCGCTTCTTCCTGTACTACGAGGACACCGACTGGTCGTGGCGAGGAAGGGCCCAGGGTTGGAGCTACCGGTACGAGCCCACCGCGGTCATGCGCCACGTCCACGCAGCCACCAGCGTGGAGGGCTCGGCGCTGTTCCAGTACCACGTGGAGCGCAACCGGCTCCTGGTGCTCTTGAAGAACGCCCCGTGGCGCATGGCGGCCACGCAGGTGCTGCGCTACCTGCTGGTGACCGCCTCGTACGCCCGTCGTGACGTCTTCTCACCCCTCACCCGTGCCCGTCGGCCCCGGTGGTCGACCACTGTGGGGCGCGTGAAGGCTTTCCTCGGCTTCCTTCGGTTGACCCCTGCGATGCTCGCGGAGAGACGGGCGCTGAGGGCCCGTCAGGTCGTGCCCGACGAGCAGCTCACCGGCATGCTCGTGGAGCGGGAGCTGGCTTGAGGATCGCCGTGTACGACAGGCACTGGCCCACGGCCGGTGGTGGCGAGAAGTTCGCCGGAGCTCTGGCGCAAGTCCTGAGGGAGAGCCACGACGTGACCCTGCTGGCTCACGACCCGCTCGATCTGGACCAGCTGGGCGAGCGGCTCTCTCTCGACCTGGCAGGGATCCCGGTGGAGCGCATCGGTCTCGCCGGCCGCGTCACCGAGGCCTCGGCGCGCTACGACCTGTTGGTCAACGCCTCGTTCGAGAGCTGGGACCGCAACGGCGCTCGCTCGGGCATCTACGTGGTTCACTTCCCTCAAGATCCCTGGACCTCTCTGGCCCCCAAGCAGCGACGACTGGTACGGGCCCTAGGGCCTCGCCTGGGGCAGGCCGAGCCCGTCTGGGAGCCGGGTGCGGGCTTGCACAGGCCCGATCCGCTGAGGGCTTCGCAGATCTGGTGGACCGATGGCGACGGCGAGCTGGCGGTGAGGGTCCCCGCCGGACGCCCGAGGCGGCTGCACCTGCTCTTCGCCAACCTCATGCCGCCTGGTGCGGACGCCCGGGCCACGATCGAGGTTGAGGGCCAGGGGATGGCCTCGGTGGTCGTGGGGAGCCCCGGCTCGATCCGCTCGCGGCTCGCTCCCAGCGTCGCCTCCTTCGAGGTGGTGGGGAAGAGCGACGGGTCGCCGGTGAGGCTGAAGGTGCGCAGCGACGTGCATCGCTCTTCGCTCGCCGACGACCCACGTGAGCTGGGTGTGCCCCTCATGGGTGTGGCGGTCGGGGGCTCGCCGCTCGGCTGGCTGCGGGCGTACGCGTCGGTGCTTCGTACCCGGGCGCCCTCGGCCGACTTCGTCGACTCGTACGACCTGGTCCTGTCGAACTCCGAGTTCACCAGGCGCTGGGTGGGCTCGTACTGGGGCGCGAGCAGCGAGGTCCTCCACCCGCCGGTGACGATGCGGGCGGCCGACCGATCGAAGGAACCGATCGTGTTGTCGATCGGGCGCTTCTTCCCACCCGAGCGGGGCCACAGCAAGAAGCAGCTGGAGCTGGTCGAGGCCTTCGGGCGCCTGGTGCGCTCGGGGGGAGCTGGAGGATGGGAGCTGCACCTGGTGGGCGGTTGCGCGCCTGCCGACGAGCCCTACCTGCGGGCTGTCAGGAGCGCTGCGCAGGGCCTGCCCGTGAGCATCCACGTGGACGCCAGCGGCGAGGATGTCGCATCGCTCTACGAGAGGGCGTCGATCTACTGGCACGCCGCCGGCTACGCCGAGGACGTCGACGTGCACCCCGATCGCATGGAGCACTTCGGGATCACGACCGTCGAGGCCATGTCTGCGGGGGTGGTCCCGGTGGCCTACGGCGAGGCGGGCCCGCTGGAGGCCTTCGACGACGGCGTGGAGGGCTTCCACTTCCACAGCCTCGATCGCCTCGTGGAGTCGACGAGGTTGCTCGTCGCCGAGCCGGCGCGGCTCGAGGAGATGGCGCGGGCCGCCACCCGCCGGGCTCAGCACTTCTCGATGGAGCGCTTCTCGCAGCGGGTGTTCGGCTACGTGGACACGGTGGTGAACGGTCCGGAGCACGGCCGCTAGTACCCTCGACCAATCGTGAGCTCCCCCGAAGTCCCCTCTGACGCCGAGGTGCCGAACCCCTCGGAGCCCCTCGGTGGGCTAGCGGAGCCGGCAGGCGGAGCAGCGGACGCCGCGACGGCCGTGGAGCCGCCACCAGGGGAGACCGCGAAACCGGCCGTCGTGGCGGTGATCGTGGCGCACGAGCCTGGGGAGTGGTTCGCCGAGACGCTCCGCAGCGTCGCCGAGCAGACCTACGAGAACCTCTCCGTGCTGGTGATCGACACGGCGACCGACCCTGCCCTGCCTGCCCGGGTGGCGGAGGTGCTCCCGGCCGCCCACCTCCGACAGGTCCAGCGCGGAACCCCGTTCGGGGCGGCGGCCAACGAGGTGCTCTCCGCGGTCCAGGGAGCGGCCTTCCTCTTGCTGGCGCACGACGACGTGCGCCTCGCACCCGACGCCGTACAGGTGATGGTGGAGGAGGCCTTCCGGTCGAACGCCGGCATCGTGGGGCCCAAGCTGGTCGAATGGGATCGGCCCGACCGGCTCCTGTCCGTCGGAATGGGGGCAGACAAGACCGGCTACCCGTCGCCCCTCGCCGAGAGGGGCGAGCTCGACCAGTCGCAGCGCGACGGCGTGCGCGACGTGTTCTACGTGCCCGGAGGGGCGACCCTCGTCCGGGCCGACCTGTTCGCCACCCTGGGGGGCTACGACCCGGGGATCGACTACCACGCAGACGACCTCGACCTGTGCTGGCGGGCAAGGGTGGTCGGCGCCCGGGTCGTCGTGGCGCCAACTGCACGCGTGGGCCACCTGGAGGCGTTGGGGATCCGCAGGCGCGTCGACGATCGCAGGCGGCTGCAGATGCGCCACCGACTGCGGGCGATGCGCGTCTCCTATCGCTGGCCCACCAGGTTCCGTGTCCTGGTCCAGGCCGGGGTCCTCGCCCTGGCCGAGATCGTCTACTGCATCGTCCTGGGCAGGTTCCGCCAAGCACGCGACGTCTGGGGCGCTTGGTGGTGGAACGTCCGGCACGGCTCGGAGATCCGCAGGCGTCGGCGCGCCCTCAACGCCGTGCGCGCCGCCTCCGACCGCGACGTGCGGCGCCAGCAGGTGCGGGGGAGCGTCCGCTTCGCCGCGTTCTTGAGGGGCCAGATCGGCTCCCGGGAGGACCGCCTCCCAGACGTCGCCGGGGCCCAGGTGGGGCGTGACCAGCGACTCCGGACCTCCAAGGCCCGCACCACCCTGCTCGCCTGGACGCTGCTGATGCTCGCCCTCGTGGTGGGGAGTCGTGACCTGATCTTCGGGCGCCTGTCGGCGGTCGGGGAGCTGCTCTCGTTCGGGAGCTCGGCCACCGGTCTCTTCGAGGCCTGGACGAGTGGGTACCGGTGGGTGGGGCTGGGGGCGGTGGCGGCCGCGCCGACGATCCTCGGTCTCGTCGGGAGCCTCGGTGTGGTCCTGGTCGGGGCGCTGGAGCTGCTGCGCAAGGTGGCCGTCCTGGGCCTGCTCCCCCTGGGCCTCGCCGGCGTGTGGCGCTTCTGCAGGCCCATCGGTTCCCGCCGCTCGAGCATCGTCGCCCTCGTCGTCTACGCCGCCATCCCGGTGCCCTACAACGCCCTCGCCGGCGGGTCGTGGTCGGCGCTGGCGGTGTACGCCGCGACCCCGTGGGTGCTCGGCCAGCTGGCAAGGGCTTCGGGCATAGCGCCCTTCGGGCCTGTGGGGGGCATCGCAGGGCCCGCCGTCGGCGACAGACCGCTCGTGCAGCGGGTGCTGGTGGTCGGCGTGATCTCGGCTCTCGTGGCCATGATCGTGCCAGCGGGCTTGCTCATCGGGCCGATCCTGGCGGTCGTCGTCGTGCTGGGTGGCCTGCTGGCGGGCCAGGCCCGCGGAACGTGGCCGATGCTGGCGACGGGGGTGGGCGGCGCCGTCGTCGCCGCCGTCCTCCAGCTCCCTTGGACGGTGGCCCTGGCATCGGGTCCCTGGACGAGCCTCGTGGGTGCGCCTGCGAGCGGCACCGACCTCGACGTCGGCTCCATCCTGCGCTTCCAGACCGGCCCCCTGGGCGCCGGGCCCCTCTGCTTCCTCTTCCTGGTGGCCGCCGCGCTCGCCTTGCTCATCGGCAGGGACTGGCGTCTCGGCTGGGCGGTGCGCGGCTGGGTGCTGGCGCTCGCAGGGATGGCTGCGGTCTGGGTCCAGTCCCAGGGCTGGATCCCAGGCTCGCGCATCGCCCCGGAGCTGCTGCTCGTGCCGTCGGCGGCCGGACTCGCCCTGGCCACCGCCATGGGCATGGCTGCCTTCGAGGTCGACCTGCGCGACTACCACTTCGGTCTTCGCCAGATCGCTTCCGTGCTGGCGGCGGCCGCCCTCGTGATGGCCACCGTCCCGGTGCTGGGTGCTGTGGCCGGCGGGGCCTGGGGCCAGCCCCGTGGCGACTTCGACGGCACCTTGAACTTCATGAACCACGAGGGGGCCGAAGAGGACTTCAGGGTGCTCTGGGTGGGGGAGTCCTCCACGTTGCCTATCCAGGGCTGGTGGGTCGATCCGCCCACGAGCCAGGACGAGCCCGCGCTGGCCTACGCCACGTCCACCGACGGGACCCCGACCCTCGCTGAGGTCCTGCCCGGCCAGCCATCGCCCGAGACCGAGCAGCTCGGTGAGCTCCTCCGCACCACGGTGGAGGGGGGCACCAGCAGGCTGGGTGCGGCGCTGGCGCCAGCGGGGGTGCGCTACGTGGTCGTTCCGCTCGCCCCAGCCCCCGAGCCCTACGTCCGGCCCGCTCAGCGGCCCGACGACCTCCTCGCTGCGCTCGACGGCCAACTCGACCTCTCACCCGTCACCGCCGCAGGCACCGTGGTGTACCGCAACGACACCTGGCAGCCGGTGGCGCTCGATCCCGACTTCGAGACCTCGCCCGGGCGGCCAGCGGCGCTGGCGGGCCAGGCGATCGCCTGGTTGGTCGTCATCGTCGTGCTCCTGAGGGTGCGAGTGGTGCGTGACGAGCGACGGAGCCTCTCGTGAGCGCCCCCCGAGGTCGGCAGGCGAACGCAACCCCCCGGGTGTGGCGATGGCCGGCGCTCGTGGCGTTGCCCTTGCTGGTGGTCGCAGCCCTCGTGGTCTCGACCCGCGAAGGCGGGGGGTCCGGTGACCAGGCCCCCGGCCTGGCCCAGCTGGCCATGCCCACGGTGGCGGCCACAACCGCTCCTGGCGCCACCTGGTTCTGCGCCGGGGGCGCCGCGACGGCGGCGGGCTCTCCGCCGGCTCAGGAGCACGTCGTCGTGATGGCCAACACCTCCGACGGAGCTCGCACGGCTCGGCTCACGGCCTATCCGGCGGGCGGTCAACCCGTCGTGCGCGAGGTGGACCTGGAGGCCAGGACCCGCCGCGACATCAGGCTCCACGAGCTCCTCGACGCCGCCCACGTGGCCGCCCTGGTGGAGGTCGACGGCGGTGGCGTGGCCGTGCAGCACGAGGTGAGGGGCCCTGCAGGACGGTCGGTCGCCCCTTGCGCGTCCGCTCCTGCGGCTTCTTGGTACTTCCCCGCCGGCACCACGAGAGCCGGTTCGCACTTCACGCTCAGCCTCTTCAACCCGTTCCCCACCGATGCTGTGGTCGACGTGACCTTCGACGCCGACGACGGCTCGAGGAGCCCCGAGGACTTCCAGGGGCTGGTGGTGCCGGCTGGCACCGTGCTGCCCGTAGACGTGGGAGCGGTGGTGACCCTGCGCGAGGAGCTGGCCACGAACGTGCACGTACGTGCCGGTCGGATAGTTGCCGACCAGCTGCTGGCGGGCGACGGTCTATCGGTGGTGCTCGGCGGGGTCCTGGGGGAGCGCTCGTGGATCTTCCCGGGTGGGGCTGGGGTCTCTTCCCGCTCGGAGGCCGTGGTCCTCTACAACCCGAACGGCGAGGTCGCCGAGGTCGAGGTTCAGGCCCTCCTCGACGACCCCGGGGCTAACGGCGTCCCCGAGCCGTTCGAGGTGTCGGTCGGCCCCCACCGCTACGAGGTGGTGGACGTCCTGTCGGACGGTCGCGTGCCCTCGGGCGTCGGGCACTCCATCGTGGTGCGGTCCACCAACGGCGTGAGCGTGGTGGCCGAGAGGGCGGAGGGATCCGCCGACGGAAGCGGTCGCGGGTCGTCTCTGGCCATGGGCTCACCGGCCGCGGCGACTCGCTGGGTGGCTGCCGCCGGGGGGCTCGAGGACACCACCGCTGCCTCCCTCACGGTTGTGAACCCGATGGCCGACCGGGAGACGACCGTGCGCATCGCGCTGGTGCTGGAGGGGTCCGAGCGGCGCATCGACGAGATCACCCTCGGCCCCGGAGAGCGCCGCGTGATGCCGCTGCCCCTCGGAGCCGAGGGATCCAGCCCCGCGGCATCGCTGGTCGTCGACGCCGACGAACCGGTGGTCGTCGAGGCCCGCTTCGCCTTCGCCAACGGCTACACCTCCTCGATGGCGTCTCCAGTCATCGACACCATCGTCACCCCTGAGCCGTCGGCTCTGTTCGTCCCGGCCGACCTGCTGGCGACGGGCTCGGGGGAGGGCTAGGAGGAGCAGGTATGGATCGCATGCTCCTGGCAGCTGTGCTGATCGGTGCCGCTGTGGCGATAGCGGTCACCATCGGCAACCGCCGAGGGGCGAGCCGCGGAGGCGGGGGAGTCCAGCAGCCGACCTCCGAGCCGACCTTCGCCGTTCCCTCAGATCTCGATCGGGCGCTCTTCGTGGAGCCCCACCGCCCTTGGCTGGTCGTGGCGTTCACGTCGGCGACCTGCAGCACGTGCGCGAGCGTCGTCGAGCGGATGGGGCCGTTGGCCAGCGACCAGGTCGCCGTGCAGGAGGTCGAGGTGACGAGCCATCCCGATCTCCACGAGCGATACGGCGTGGACGCGGTGCCCCTCGTGGTGGTCGCCGACGCCGAAGGGGTGGTTCGGGCCCATGCCTTCGGTCCGCAGACCACGGCAGGGCTCTGGTCGCTCGTGGCAGACGCCCGGACCGGCTGAGTCACACCCGACTGGCGGTGCGGCTCGGGACGAGCCGCCACCGGTGGTTCGCTAGTTGCTGGCCCCGGGTGGCGCCGAGTCCTCGAGCTGGGGAGCGGGCGGAGGTGGAGCCGGGGGAGCAGCGCGGGCCAGCTCGATGAGGCGGGTCACCTCGGCGCCGTCGATGGTCTCGTGCTCCAGCAGCGCCCTCGCCACGAGGTCGAGACCGTTGCGGTTCTCGGTGAGGATCTGACGGCAACGCTCCTCGGCGTCGCGCAGGATCTGCTCGACCTCCTCGTCGATGACCCTGGCGGTGTCGTCGCTGTAGTCACGGGTGTGCATGAGGTCCTCTCCAAGGAAGACCTGCCCCTGCGACCCCCACGCCATAGGTCCGACCCGCGGGCTCATCCCCCACTCGCGCACCATCTTCCGAGCCATCTCGGTGGCGCCCACCAAGTCGTTGTTGGCACCCGTGGAGAGCACGTCGAACACCAGGCTCTCTGCCATGCGACCACCCATGCGGACCACCAACGACTCCTCGATGTAGTCCTGGCGGTAGATGTGGCGTTCCTCCTCGGGCAGCTGCATCGTCACCCCGAGGGCCATGCCTGAGGGGATGATGGTCACCTTGTGCAGGGGGTCGGCGGTGGGGAGAACCGCGGCGCAGACGGCGTGGCCGGCCTCGTGGTAGGCGATGGCCTCCTTCTCGGCGTCGGAGAGCGCCATCGACTCCCTGCGCTGACCCATGACGACGCGGTCGCGCGCCATGTCGAAGTGGTGCGTGTGGATGGTGTCCTCACCGGCGCGCACCGCGAACAGCGCGGCTTCGTTCACGAGGTTGGCCAGGTCGGCTCCGCTCATCCCCGGGGTTCCGCGGGCGACCAGGTCGAGGTCGACGTCGGGTGCGACCTTCTTGTTGCGCACGTGCACCTCGAGGATGCGACGGCGGTCCTCCAGCTCGGGCAGCGGCACCACCACCTGGCGGTCGAAGCGGCCGGGTCGCAGGAGGGCGGGATCCAAGATGTCGGGGCGGTTCGTCGCCGCCATCATCACGATCCCGCTGGAGACCTCGAAGCCGTCCATCTCCGAGAGCATCTGGTTGAGGGTCTGCTCACGCTCGTCGTGGCCGCCACCCAGACCTGCGCCCCGCTTGCGCCCGATGGAGTCGATCTCGTCCACGAAGATGATGGCCTTGCCCATCTTGCGGGCGGTCTGGAAGAGGTCGCGCACCCGGCTGGCGCCCACGCCCACGAACATCTCCATGAAGTCCGAACCTGTGACCGACATGAACGGCACACCGGCTTCGCCCGCCACCGCCCTGGCCAGGAGCGTCTTGCCCGTGCCGGGAGGACCGACCAGCAGGATCCCCTTGGGGATGCGCGCCCCGATCTCGGCGAAGCGCTCCGGGCTCTTGAGGAAGTCGACGACCTCGGTGATCTCCTGCTTCACGCCGGTGTAGCCCGCCACGTCGGCGAAGGTCGTGGCAGGCCGCTCGGTGGTGTACGTCTTGGCCCTCGACCTCCCGATCGACATGATCCCGCCCATCTGGGAGGAGGCCCGGCGCTGCATCCACAAGAAGAAGAGGATCAGTATCCCGACCGGCACGAGGAAGATGATGAGCGTCGACCAGATGCTCTCCTCGGGCGTGTAGAAGGTGACGCCCTTCTGGGCCATGAGGTCGAGGTCGCTGTCGGAGGGGTCGGCGGGTCCGGTGGTGGAGAAGCTCGCGCCCTCGTTCACCTCGGGCACGAACGCACCCGAGATGTGCCCGTTGGCGTTGTTGAACTCCGCTGACGCCACGTCGTCGTTTCGCAGGTGGTCGATGAACTCGCCGTAGGCGATGCCGTTCGCAGACCCCGTGTTGTTGAGCATCGCCAGGAGGAGGGCCCCGGCGATCACGGCGAGCAGGACCCAGATGGTCCAGCGGGGCCAGTTCTGCTCTCGCCCCATCCGCGCCCCGCCGCGGCCGTCGCCACCCTGGCGCTGGCCTGGCGGAGGGGGAAGTGGTTCGGGAGCCATGAATAGAGGTTACGGGCCCGCGGCGGCGTCGAGGTGCGCGAAGGGCTCGAACGGCAGGTTGCGGGTCAACCAGAAGACGGCGACCAACCCCACGACGCCCCACTTCATCCAGGGCCGCCACAGCTTGGGAAGTTCGCGGCCCGCCCGGGATGCCGCCCACGTCACGAAGACGTAGGCCAGCAAGGGCAGGGCAAGCACCAGCAGCACGTTGTGGTCGAAGGCGGTGCCGAGCTCGCCGTGGAGCAGGGCGTGCACCGCCCTCGTCGAGCCGCACATCGGGCAGTCGAGGCCGGTGATGGCGTTGAACGGGCACGCGGGGAAGATGGTGCTCTCGTTGGGGTCCAGAGCCCAGACGTAGGCACCCAGGGCGGCGGCGATCCCCACGAGCAGCGCCGGCTGACCCAGCCCCCTCCAACCGGGACGACGGACCGGGTCGGTGCCGGTCCGCTCGGCGCCGTCTTGGACCAGGGGAGGGCGGCCTGAGTGGGGAGCTGCCCCGGCGCCAGGTGTGCCGGCCTGCGTAGGTGGGAGCTTCAGGTCCATTTGTTACTATGGCGATAGGAGAAATTATCGCCCGTTGCGTTGAGGCTAGTCCTGGGAGCAGGCATCTTGACATCCACCGACATCGGCATCGATCTGAGTCGCTACCAGCTGGGTTGGAGCGACGCGGAGGATTACGTCTTCAAGCCCCGCAAGGGTCTCTCCACGGACATCGTCCAGGAGATGTCGAAGATGAAGGGCGAGCCCGAGTGGATGCTC
>CAZHBH010000022.1:0-31177 GCA_964530525.1 uncultured Rhabdothermincola sp.
CGGTTGTTCACCACGCTCGTGCGGTTCGATGCCGGGTACCACGGCCACTTCAAGTGCAACCGACAGAAGCTCAGCGAGATGCCGGTGCTGTGGGCCTACGCCAGAGACCTATTCCAGACGCCGGGCTTCGGCGACACTGTCGACTTCGACCACATCAAGCGCCACTACTACGTGGTCCAGACCGACCTGAACCCCACGGGGATGGTCCCCGTCGGGCCCGACCTTTCGGGCTGGGCCGATCCCCACGGTCGTGAAGCCCTCGGTGGCCGGCCCTTCGGCGACGGCACCCCGCCCGGGCCGCCGCCGCCCAACGAGGCGGTACCAGAGGGCCACGGGGTCGTGGTCGCGATCTGACGAGGGCCCTCCCGCCGTCGAGGAGGACGTCAGCGGAGGATCAGTGCAGGAAGGCAGGGGTGCGGGAGCTCCACCAGCGCCCGAGGCCCCAGTAGTTGCCCGCGTGGAGGAACATCAGGAGCAGCAGAACGAGCGCGAACGCCATGTGCTCACCGTCGATGAGGGGGTTGCTCGACGGGGGGAAGGTCGAGAACCAGATCAGGATGTTGAGCAGGAACCCTCCCCACCCTGCGATCCGCATGGCGATGCCGAGGACGAGCGCGATGCCCAGGCCCCCGATCGCGACCATCCAACCCAGGTCGTCGACGCCCGTCGGGAGGTTCTGGGGGATGAACGCCAGAGGCCCGTGGGTGCTGTTCTCCACGAACCCTGCTGTCGGGGAGTGCGAGAACCCCGAAGAGATCCATCCCTTCGAGGCATCGACCTCGAAGTGCCACCCGTAGTCCACGGGCGCACCCTCGACCACGGGACCCTTGTTGCTGTAGGTGATCCCGAACCCCTGGGCGACGAAGGCCCACAGGTACACGAGCCCGAGGCCGATCCGCAGCAGGGCCGACACCACGGCGACCGGTGTGGTGACGCGGATCTCGCCATGCTCGTCGAGGTCCACGCCTCCCTCGTTGCCACCACCAGGCTTCGTCTCGGGAACTGACATGGCGACCTCCTCGCCGACGCCAGAACGCTACTCCCGGAACCCTGGGGAGATCGGGATCCCGGAACGCCGGTGAGACCGGGGGTTGCGCCGAAGGGCGGGGTGGCTGGGACGAGCAGGCGATCGTTGCTTCAACTACCGTCACCTGACAACGGACGAGAAGGAGGGGCGCCCTATGCGGAAGCACCGACCGATCTTGTTTCTGGCCCTTGCCTGCCTACTGGTGGGCTCTGCATGCGCCAGCGGCGATTCCAGTGCACCTGACGACACGGGGTCCAACGGCGGCGGCCAGGGGGAGGGGGTGATGCAACGGGTGCTGGATCGCGGATCGCTCCGCTGCGGCACGAGGGATGACCTCCCCGGGTTCGCGTCACTCGACCCATCAGGCGACCACGTGGGCTTCGATGCCGACTTCTGCAGGGTGATCGCTGCGGCCGTGCTGGGGGACGCCGACGCCGTGGAGTTCGTCGACGTGGCCACCGCCGATCGGTTCACCGCCCTGCAATCGGGTGAGATCGACGTCCTGGTCCGCAACACCACCTGGACCGCCACGCGCGACGGCTCCGAGGGGGCAACCTTCTTGGCGACGACCTTCTACGACGGCCAGGGGATGATGGTGTCGGCCGACTCGGGCATCACCTCGATCGAGGGACTCGCCGGACGGGTGGTCTGCGTGGCCGGGGGGACGACGACGGAGGGTAACGTCGCCACCGAGTTCGAGCGGCTGGGACTGGCCGTGCCGGAGGTGCTCACCTTCGACAACGTCGACCTGCTCCAGAGCGCCTTCGAGTCGGGGCGTTGCGACGGGTGGTCGTCGGATCGCAGCCAGCTCACGGGACTCCGCGCCAGCTACCCGGCCGGTCCCGACTCGCTCGTGATACTCGACACGACCTTCTCGAAGGAGCCGCTGGGTCCGGCCGTGCGGGACGGCGACTCCCGCTGGGCTCAGGCGGTCGAGTGGGCGGTGCTCGCCACCATCCAGGGCGAAGAGCTCGGTCTCAGCTCGCAGAACGTGGAGCAGGTGAGATCCACGAGCGACGACCCCACGGTGCGCCAGTTCCTCGGCGTGGAGGTCGACGGGGCGGTGCTGGACCCGGGCCTGGGACTCCCCACCGACTTCGCCTACCAGGTGATCCTCCAGGTGGGTAACTACGAGCAGATCTACGAGAGCTCGATCGCTCCGTTGGGGCTGGCGCGGGGCACCAACGCGCTGTGGACCGAAGGCGGGCTCCTCTACGCTCCGCCCTATCGCTGAGGTCGAACGCCTGACCCGAGGACCATCGAGGAGCTGCTTCGAGCCGTCTCGTGAGAGGTCGTGCGGAGCCGAGCCCGGGCGAGTGGGCCCTGGGTCCCCGTGATCGCGAGGCCCTCCAGGGCGACCGGCAAGCACCGGCCACCCTGGCGCGACGTCCGGGTGCTGCGCTGGGCGTTCCAGATAGCAGTGGCCGTCGTGGTGGTGGTCGTCGCGTTCGTGCTCATGAACAACCTCCAGGTCAACAGCCAGCGGCTCGGCATCCCCACCGGCTTCGACTACCTGGGCCGCCCCTCCCAGTTCCCCATCCCCGACACCGAGTTCCGCCAGACCCAGCCCGTCCGTGATGCCGTGGTCGTCGGCCTGGGGAACACGCTGCGCGTCTCGATCACGGGCATCGTGCTGGCGACGATCCTCGGGACGGTGATCGGGGTGGCGCGCCTGTCGGGCAACTTCTTGTTGCGGAGCCTCGCTCGGGTCTACGTGGAGGGGCTGCGGAACATCCCGCTGCTGCTGATAATCGTCTTCTCCTACATCGGCTTGGCACTCGGAACCTTCCCCAGGGAGGAACCTTGGGCGCCGTTCGGGCTGACCGTGGTCTCGAACCGAGGCGTGTGGGTGCCGTGGTACAGCGGCGTGAGCGCCCTGCTGGTCGCCGGCATCGCCATGTCCGCCGGGGTCGCTGTGTGGGTGGTCACCCGGTGGCGCCGCTCCGTGAACGAGCGGACGGGAACGCCCCAGCGAACGGTGCTCTGGGCGTTTCCGGTAGGTCTGGCGGTCGTGGCGATCGGTTGGTTCGCAAGCGATGCGCACATCGCCATCCCGGCGGTCTCGGGTCGGCAGGGCGAGGGCGGGATCCGCATGAGCCCCGAGTACTTCGCCATCCTGTTCGCCCTGGTCATCTACACCTCCAGCCACATCGCCGAGATCATCCGCGGATCGATCCAGGCGGTCGACCGGGGCCAGCGGGAGGCGGCGGAGGCGCTCGCGCTCAGCAGCGTGCAGCGCCTCCGGTTCGTGATCCTGCCGCAGGCCTTCAGGGTGGCGTTGCCACCTCTTGGCAACCAGTACCTCAACCTCCTGAAGAACAGCACGCTGGGCGCGGTGGTCAGCTACTACGAGCTCGCCCAGGTCACGTCCATCAGCGTCGCCAACGGGGCCCCGCCGATCCCCTCCTACATGCTCACGCTGGGGATCTTCGTGGTGCTCTCGCTGCTGCTGTCGGGGGCGGTAAACGTGGTGAACCGGCGCCTGGCCGTCGTGGAGCGATGAGCCCTTCCGTGCCGCGCCGAGGTTCCGGGGCCTCCCCGCTGACGACGCCCCCCATCGGCGACGGCCCTCCGGGCGCGGCTTCTCCCTCGACTCCTACCCGTGCGTCATGGTCCGCTGTTCGCAGGTGGGTGCGATCCAACCTGTTCCGGAGCCGCCTCGACGCTGCGGTGACGGTGGTGGCGGGGGCTGCGGCGGTGGCTCTCGTGCTGTGGGTGCTGCGCTTCGTGTTCATGACCGGTCGCTGGGAGATCGTCGACGTGAACCTGAAGCTGCTGCTGGTGGGCCGCTATCCCGACGAGCAGCTCTGGAGGGTGTCGGTGACCGTGGTGGTCGCATCGACGCTCGCGGGAGCGCTTGCCGGGATGATCCACCAGCGCCAGGTCGTGGCGGGCACCTCGACGACCAGCGGCCTGAGCCCGCTCGGTCGTGCCCTCGACGTCCTCGAGCGGTTCTGGCCCCTGGTGCTGGGGGCAGGGGTGCTGCTGCTGCTCTCGGGGACGACCGGGCCCTGGCTCGTCGCTGCAGGCGTGCTCGTCGGTTGCCTGGCTGGGCGCTTCCTCGGTGTTCGGCTGCCCCGTTCGTCTCACTGGGCCCTGGTGGTCGCGGTGCTCCTGGCGCCGTTCGTGGCGGTCGCCTTCATCACCAGGGCGGCAGGGTGGGACGACTGGGGCGGTCTGATGCTCAACGTCTTCATCGCGCTGGCCTCCATGGTGCTGTGCTTCCCGGTGGGAGTTCTCGCGGCGCTGGGCAGGCGCTCGTCGCTGCCGCTGATCCGCTGGCTGTGCACCGGCTACATCGAGCTGCTGCGCGGGGCACCCCTGTTCGTGTTGCTGCTGATGGCGCACGTGGCGCTGGGCTTCTTCGTCCCCACCGAGATGGCGCCCGGAAGCGTCGTGCGCGCGATCGTCGTGTACACGCTGTTCACGGGTGCCTACATGGCCGAGATCGTGAGGGGTGGACTCCAGTCTGTGCCCTCGGGTCAGTCGGAGGCCGCCCGGGCGCTCGGCCTGTCGCCGGTGAGGGTCACCTCGCACGTCGTGCTGCCCCAGGCGTTGCGCAACGTGATCCCGGCTCAGGTGGGCCAGCTCATCAGCCTCTTCAAGGACACCACGCTCGCCGGCTACGCCATGGGCCTGTTCGAGCTGCTCAGCGTGGGTGAGGCGATAACGCAGCAGGACGCCTTCCGAGGCCAGCAGCTCTACTTCGAGGTGTTCGCGTTCGTGGGGTTGCTGTTCTGGTTGGGCTCGTACACGATGTCGCGGGAGAGCCAGCGCATCGAGAGGAAGCTTGGAGTGGGGCGGCGATGACCGAACCGACCGATGCGATGTCGGCAGGTCCTGGTGGTCGTCTCGCAGGCTCGGACAGGCCCGATGGCGCCGCCGGTCCGGTGGACCTTGCCGATGCGACCCGGCCGGCCAAGGGCGAGCCGATGATCGTCATGGAGGATGTCGACAAGTGGTTCGGGGCCTTCCAGGCGCTCCGGAAGGTGAACCTCGTGGTGGGTCGCCAAGAGGTGGTGGTCGTGATCGGGCCTTCGGGCTCGGGGAAGTCCACCATGATCCGCTGCATCAACCGGTTGGAGGCGCACGACGCCGGCCGCGTCGTCGTCGACGGCATCGAGCTCGGTGACGACATCCGCGACATCGGCTCGGTCCGCAAGGAGATCGGGATGGTGTTCCAGCAGTTCAACCTCTTCCCACACATGACGGTCCTCGACAACATCACCCTGGCGCCCCGCCACGTCCGCAAGATGCCCAGGACGCAGGCCGAGGAGCTGGGGAGGGAGCTGCTCGAGCGCGTGCGCATACCCGAGCAGGCCTCGAAGTACCCCGCGCAACTGTCGGGCGGCCAGCAGCAGCGCGTGGCCATCGCACGGGCGCTGGCAATGAAGCCGAAGGTCATGCTGTTCGACGAGGCCACCTCCGCGCTCGACCCGGAGATGGTCAACGAGGTGCTGGAGGTCATAGGCGATCTCGCCGAAGAGGGGCGGACGATGATCGTCGTGACCCACGAGATGGGGTTCGCCCGCGAGGTAGCTGACCGGATCGTGTTCATGTCCGACGGCGAGATCGTGGAGGTGGGTCCTCCCGAGCACTTCTTCACCTCTCCCCGCGAGGAGCGCACCCGGCGCTTCCTCTCGCAGATCCTCTAGCGCGCCGCGGCCAGCGGCCAGCGGCCAGCGGCCAGCGCGGGGCGGGTGGTTCCTGCTCCCATCGCCCCGTGACCGTGACCGTGACCCGTGGCCGGCGCCCCGCCATCGTCGACGGGGGCCTGGCTCCGGACCTGCCTGACCGTTTAGGGGAGTCGGCCTCGGGTAGACGCGGAAGGTCACGGAAGCCGAGGGAAGACGACGTTAAGGAGACGGTGATGACTGATGTTCAAGCTGCCACAGAGTCAGGTGGCGTCACCGGTACAGATGACAAGGTCTACAACATCATGTGGTTCACGGAGGCGTGCCTCAGCAACGCTCTGAGGCTCGACACCTACATCAAGGACGCCGAGCGCTCTGGCGACCAGGAGCTGGCCGACTTCTTCCGCCGGGCGCAGGCGGAGAGCCGCAAGGGAGGCGAGCAGGGCAAGCAGATGTTGGCCACGCGCCTGTCGAGCTGAGCTCGGCCTCCCTTCCGGTGCTCCGGGGTTGACAACTGCCGCCCCGGAGCACCTCTGCGGCTGCCCTGCCTTCCGCACGATGCCGTGCGGCCGGCCCGCACGGGCCGTCTAGCTTCCTGGCGCCGCGCTGGGCATCGTCAGGAGAAGAGGTAGCTGCGGATGGCGCTCGCCACCTCTTCGTCGGCACCCTTGAGGTCGTGGCCCTTGCCATCGATCCAGACGTGGGTGACGGCGGATGGGATGGCGGCGGTCGCCCGCTCCAGCTCGTCGGGCTTGCCGAACGCGTCCCTGGTGCCCGAGACGAACAGGCACGGAACGTCGATGGCGGGGAAGTGGTCGACCCTCAGACGGTCGGGCTTGCCGGGAGGATGCAGCGGATAGGCGACGAGCACGAGGGCCGAGGCAGGTAGCCCCTCGGCCACCGCCATCGAGCACATGCGCCCGCCCATCGAGCGCCCGCCGAGCGCCAGCCTCTCGGCTGCGATCCCCAGATGGTCGGCCAGCTCGGTCGCCTCCTCCCTCACCGCAGCGATCAGCTTCGGCGCCCGATCCGGGGCCTTCCGGCCCTCCTTGCGATAGGGGAAGTCGGCCCGGCGCACGGGGAGGGGCGCGAGGTCGCGCTCGATGGCCACGAGGCTCGGGTGGTCGGCTCCGGTGCCCGCACCTGGGAAGAGCAGTA
This sequence comes from uncultured Rhabdothermincola sp., assembly GCA_964530525.1. Lineage (GTDB taxonomy): Bacteria > Actinomycetota > Acidimicrobiia > Acidimicrobiales > Acidimicrobilacustridaceae > CAYNQN01. Next base: position 6,820 of record CAZHBH010000022.1, read on the forward strand.
GCCCTTCCGGAGGTGCCGGTCGCTTCCTAGGTCTTCCCATCACCACATCCTCGCAAGCAGATCGCGCTCCGAGGAGGACCTGGCTCGTCGGCGGGAGCGCGCCTAGAGCTTCGGGAGCTCCTGCTGACGGCCGACCAGCGGCCGGAGCGGGTCTCCTTTGGCAGCGAGGTGGTCGAGGACGTTCCCGATGTTCCAGCGGTCGGGCCGCAGGTCGGGGTCGTCGAGCTCCTCCCACGTGATCGGCACCGACACGGGAGCCCCCGGTGCGGGCCGCGTGCTGAAGGGGGCTACCAGGGTCTTGTTGATGGCGTTCTGGGTGTAGTCGAGCCTGGTGAGGCCCTTGCGCTTGGAGACCTCCCACTCCCAGCTGACCATCTCCGGCACGGTCTGGCCGACCGCACGAGAGACGGTCTCCACCCACTGGCGGGTGTCGTCGAAGCTGTAACCCGCCGCCACGGGCACCCAGATCTGGATGCCGCGCTTGCCGGTGACCTTGGGTGCGCCCAGCACGTCGAGGTGCTCCAGGGCGCTCCGGTAGAGCCGAGCAAGCACCAGGGCGTCGTCGAAGGTCGCCTTCGTGCCCGGGTCGATGTCGATCATCGCCCAGGTGGGCTGGCGGGGGTGCTCGGCGGCCGACGTCCATGGGTGCATCTCGACGGCTCCGTAGTTGGCGGCCCAGGCGACCGCCGCCGGCGAGTCGAGCACGAAGTACAGCTCGGTCTCGCCCGGATCGGCGTCCTCGTTGCGCCAGCGCGTCAGCCAGTCGGGAGCGTGTCCGGGAGCAGCCTTGTGCCAGAACCCCGGCTTGTCGATGCCGTCGGGGAAGCGGTGCATGTTCACCGGGCGGTCGGCGAGGTAGGGGAGCATCGCCGGGGCCACCGCCGCGTTGTACCGGATGAGGTCGCGCTTGGTGAGCTCGTCGGGACCCCGGGGCCCGCCCGGGAATAGGACCTTGTCGAGGTTGGTGAGTCGCAGGGTCTGCCCGCCCAGCTGCCAGTCGCCCTGCTTGCCGAGCTCGTCCAGCGCCTCCAGCTCGTCGGGCGTGGGGGCCTCCCACCTCGAGTCTTCCGAAGTGGGGGGCGAGCCCACTAGACCATCTCGCCCGGCAGCTCGCTGGCCTGTTCGATCCAGGACCGCAGCTGGGCCTCGTCGAGCTCGTCGTGCTCGTAGACGTCGAGGTACCGGACCTCATCGTGCTTAGCGGCCTTCGGGGGCTCGGGATCCAGGGAGGTTCCCTTGAAGAACTGGAGCTGCACGTACTTCGTGTAGCAACGGAAGGCCACGAACCAGCCCTCGCCCTCGAAGCCGTAGAACGGCTGGTTCCACTTCACCGCCTTGTGCACGTCTGGCACCGTCGTGGAGATGATCTCGTCGAGGCGCTCGCCGAGGTCCCGCTTCCAGCCCGGCATCGCGGCTATGTAGTCCTGCACGGGTCCGTCACCCTCGCCCTTGGGGATCTGGGGGTTGCCTCCGGAGAGCAGCTTGGGCGCAGGGCGGTCGTCTTCGGGGTCGGTCATCGGCTTCGGTCCTCGTGGGGGGTCCATCGAACAGCGCCGGCATTCTCCCGCACTCCGAGGCAGCGGTCACCCCTTGCTGCGTCCTCCGTCCAGAGGGGAGGTTCGCCCAGCGGGTCCCTCCGCTGCGTAGGAGCTCAGGCGCTCGTGGTCGTCCGGTCGCAGAAGCTCTACGACGTCGAAGACCGGCCCGCCCGCCTTGCGCATCAGCGCGAGAGCTTGGGCCCCGGCAGTGCCCTTGGGGGGCGCCTCCGTGGTGAGAAGCACGAGAGGCATGTCGACGTCGCTCTCGTGGAGCACCCCGGCCGTGGCGAGCGAGCGCCACAGGGCATCGGTGCGGCGTAGTCCCGAGCGGTTGGCGGTGAACGAACCCGAGACGTCGAAGGCCCATTGGCGTCCGGCCTGGTCCTCGGCGACGAAGGTCAACGTGATGCCGGTCCCCCGCGGCTTCACGTTCTCTCGGATGTCGGTGAAGCCGCAGCCTTCGATCAGGAGCCGGGCGAGGTCCTTGGCCTGCCGGCCCTCGCGGATCGCCCGAGCGTGGAGGTCGTCGGCGGGATCGGCGTCGTCCACGGCCGGGATCTCCACCCGGAAGCTCCGGGTATCGCCGCCGTCCACCTCCGATGCCATCCGGGTGCGTTCGTCGGCGATGCGCAGCTCGGCGGCCCGGACGTAGTCCTCGTCGGTGTCGAAACCTATGTAGTGCCGTCCGGTCCGCACCGCCGCGACCGCCGAGCTGCCCGAACCCATGAACGGATCGAGGACGAGGTCGCCCTGGTAGGTGTACAGCTCGATGAGCCGCTTCGGGAGCTCCACCGGGAAGGGGGCCGGGTGGTTGACCCTCGTGGCGCTCTCGGGAGAGATCTCCCACAGGTCGGTGGTCGCCTCCATGAACTCGTCGCGCGAGATGGTCACGGTGGAGGGGAGACCAACCTGCGCGCGCTCGGCCGGCGTGCGGGCGCGGTCGAACCGGCCCTTGCTCGCGATGACGACCCTCTCGGTGATGTCGCGCAGCACCGGGTTGGCGGGGCTCTGGAAGGTTCCCCACGCACAGGATCCCCCGGCTGCCCTTCCCTTCCACCAGATCACCTCGCCGCGCAGCAGCAGGCCGAGGTCCTGGAGGATGTTCGTGACGTCTCCGGACAGCGACCGGTAGGGCCGACGACCGAGGTTCGCCACGTTCACGGCGATGCGGCCGCCCGGCTCCAGCACGCGCTTGCACTCGGCGAACACGTCGTGGAGCAGCTCGAGGTACTCCAAGTACGTGGCCGGGACGCCGTCGACCCCCAGGCCCTCCTCGTACTGCTTGCCGGCGAAGTAGGGAGGCGAGGTCACCACCAGGGCGACCGAGCCGGTCGCGACCTTCTTCATCGAGCGGGCATCGGTGTTGTAGATCACGTCGAGTTGCTCGGATCGGTTCACCTCAGCGTCCTCGGAGACGTCCGGGGCGCCGAACCGTGCGTAGAACGCCGAGGCGTCGTGGCTCTCACGTCGCCCCGACCCGAAGTTCGCGGTCGACGTGGGAGCCCTGCGCCGATCGCCCGAAGCGGATCGGATGGGGGTGACGCTCACAGCGACGCCGTCGCCACGCGATCCTCGACATGCATCCTGGGGCGGGCCATCTGCCGACGATAACGACGGGCGGCGACGAGAAGGCGGATACGCGAGCGCACAGACGCGCACCTCGCGGGTGTGCTTCAGATCGTGCTGAGCAGGAGCCGCGACGAGGAGTGGATCGTGTTGACGCTGCTCGTCCCCACCGGTGCGTGGCGGAAGCCCATGATGACCGGGACCTCGTCGGGTTGGTCGTCACTGCACACCGTGAGGCGGATGCTGTGCAGGGGGCGGAACCGCCTGGCGTTGGGGACGAGGGGGATGCGGTACCCGACGACCTCTCCGATGGGCACCACCTGGGGGCGCCGGCAAGGGAGCACGGGCGCACCGGGCCGGCTGCGCCCTTCATCGACCTCCCGGAGGCTCGCCCGAAGCCAACCCTGCGTGATCGTCTCTGCAGAGCCGTCCGGCGCCACGTCCTCGAGCAGGACGATCCAGCCGGTGTCGGACGCGGTCGCCGAGGCGTCGAGGCAGAGCTCGATGTCGCCGACGACGTCGAGGTCTGCCTCGAGCGGAGCCGTCTGCCACGACAGCAGGGACGGTGGGTCGGTCGGCCTGGCGCTTCGCCGTTGGAGCCCGGTGCCGAGCGCCACGTAGGAGCGGGACCCCGGCTCGCCCTCTTCGTCGGCGAGCGTGGCGTCGGAGCGCAGGGCGAGCTCGATCAGCCGGCCCTCGGCAGGTGGCCACCGCTCGGCGGTACGCCACTCGTCGGCGCCGGGAAGCCAGTAGCGGATGGGCGGACCGTCCAGGATCCCGGTGTCGGCGCCCTTGAGCCAGTGGTCGAACCACGCCAGCGCCTCGACGTGCAGGCTCTCCCACGGCCAGGTCATCCCGAACTCGCCGAGCATGCCCACGCGCACCTCAGGGCTGTTGGCGAGCGAGGCGAGGGTGGTGAAGGTGCTCGGCAGGTGCAGGGGCACGTTCTGCCAGTCGCAGCCGAGGTAGACCGGGATGTCGATCTGCTCGAGGAGGGGCGTGAGGTCGCGCTCGTCCCACCACGCGTCGCGGACCTGGTGCTCGACGGCGGCGGCCTGCCACAGGTGGTCCCAGGGGTCGGGGTCGTAGCGCAGGCGCAGGGCCGCCTTCATCGCGGTGAGCGAGGCTTCCCCGTTCATGTGTGCGAACCGCTGGTGGATCCGAGGGTGGGTGAGCACGCGGCGTGCCATGTCCACCAGCCGCCCTCGCCAAAGGGCGTCCCCGCGGGCGGAGGCGATGCCGACCATGGTGAGGAACGGCGAGATGAACGCGGCGTTGAAGAGCCCGTTGTGGTGGGTTGCCTCGAAGACGTCGGAGGTCACCGCCACGGGGAAGATCGCCTTCAGGTGCGGGGGCCTGCCGACGGCCGCCTCCAGCTGGGTCATGGCGAAGTAGCTGATGCCGACCATGCCCACGTTGCCGTCGCACCATGGCTGGGTCGCCGCCCACTCGACCAGGTCGAACATGTCGTCTCGCTCCTGGCGGTCGAACAGACCGAACTCGCCGTCGGACCCGCCGGTGCCGCGCAGGTTGGCGATCACGTGCACGTAGCCCCGAGGGACGAAGAAGTCGCTGGCCCCTGCCTCGATGAACCCCATGGGTGCGCCGAGATCCTGGATCTGGCGGGGGTACGGCGAAGCGGCGACCAGCACCGGGAACCGGCCGGCGTCGTCGGGACGGTGGACGTCTGCCAGGAGCTTGGCTCCGTCGCGCATCGGGACAGCGATGTCGTCGTCGCGGGTCATGCGGTGGATCGGCTCGGAGAGGTTGGCGTACCTCCGGCCGGTGGTCTGTGGTCCGTTGAGCCGGCGCTGGCCCGGCTCGGTGCCGGCGGCGGGTACGGGTTGCGTGCCCTGCATGGTCGTCCTGCCTCTCGCGATCGGGGCTCCCGGGAGCAGTTCCACCGTAGGGTCGAAGCTGCTCCGAGCGCAGGTGTGGTCCGGCCCGGACGAAGTACGATCCCCGCACCATCGACCTGCCCAGGAGGACCCACCCGATGCGATCGCACCTCGCGCGTCCGTTGCTCGCGCTGCTGAGCGCCCTGGCTCTGCTGGCTGGTGGACTGCTCATCTCTCCACAGCCCGCCGGAGCGAACGGTGGCTGGGACGTCACCTGGGACGTGGAGAACCCCGCGGGGATGAAGACGGGCGACGTGGGCAAGGTCACGTTCGGAGCCGGGTGCACCATCCACGCAGCGGGCGTCTCCGCCCTCGGTGGCTACGACCACCCAGATGGCACCACCCAGCTGATGGGCTACAACCCCGATCTCGAGGTCGACGGCAACGAGGTGACGTTCACGATCGACGAGAACGCTTCCGGGGTCCTCTTCATAAGCAGTAGGCTCAACTCGGAGGACTGCCCCTCGGAGAACGTCACGGCGGCGTTCCCGCTCGCCAAGGCCTTCCGAACCTTCCTGGACGAAGGAGTGTCGGTCTCGCCGGAGGATCCTCAGCCGGGTAGCAGCCCTACCTACACCTTCCCGGTCTGCGAGACCGAGGAGTTCGGGCCGGACATCGTGATGGTCAGGAACTGGCAGCTCTTCGCCATCGACGGCCCCATCTGGGGTGAGGGCCTGGCTCAGGATCTGCCCAACTACCAGTTCGAGGACTCGACCACCCCCCGGGGCCCGAACCCGGTCGAGTACGAGATCGAGTTGGCCGAGGACGTCATCGGCCTCTACGGATACGCCATGTGCAGCGGGTTCATGCCCGAAGAGGGCTGGTCCCTCGGCTTCTCCGCCGGCTGGGGAGGCGAGGTGGTGATCCCAACATCCACGGAGGTCCTCGGCGAGCCCACCCAGCAGCGTTCGTCGGCATCGGTCGACGTGGTCGTCACCGATGGTCCCGAGACGTCCGTGGGAGAGCTGGAGCTCTTCGTGGACGGTGCCGGCGAGCCCTTCGCCTCCAGCGGGTTCGACGCCGAGACCCCCTGGACGGTCGACCTGTCGTCGCTGGAGCCGGGAGAGCACACGCTCGTGGCCACCTACAGCGGGGGCGAGGACGAGTCTGGCACCTACGGCGGCAGCACCTCGGCGCCGTTCGACGTCGAGATCGTCCAGGAGACCTCGATCGAGATCACCGAGGTGGGCGGGGGAGCGTTCGAGACGGCGATGACGGCTGTGCTGGCCGACGGCCCTGACGAGGGTGGATGGGTGGAGTGGTGGATCGACGGTGAGCTCGCCCTCGTGACGGAGTTCGAGGGGAACCCGGTCGAGGCGGGCACCGGCGAGCTGGGCCCCGGCTACTACGTGATGACAGCTACCTACACCGGCTCGGACGGCTACGGTGTCTCCACCTCGGAGCCGTACGCCTTCGAGGTCGGGACCGGCTTCGTCGACGTTCCGATCGAGTCACCCTTCGCAACGCCGATCGCCTGGATGAACCACCAGGGGATCTCCACGGGTTACCCGGGCGACATCTTCCAGCCCACCCTCGCGACGGCTCGCCAGGCGATGGTCACCTTCATCTGGCGGCTGGCCGGCTCACCCGAAGCCCCTCCCGGGCACCCAACCTTCAGCGACGTCCCTGCGGACAACCCGTTCTACGAGGCCATCTCGTGGGCCGCGGCGACGGGAATCGCCAACGGGTACGAGGACGGCACGTTCCAGCCGTCGGCTCCCACCACGCGCCAGGCAGCGGTCACCTTCATCTGGCGGCTGGCCGGCTCACCCGAAGCCCCTCCCGGGCACCCAACCTTCAGCGACGTCCCTGCGGACAACCCGTTCTACGAGGCCATCTCGTGGGCCGCGGCGACGGGAATCGCCAACGGGTACGAGGACGGCACGTTCCAGCCGTCGGCTCCCACCACGCGCCAGGCAGCGTCGGCCTTTGTCTACCGGTACGCCTTCCTGGCCTGAGGCCCCGCGCTCGGAGCTGCCGTGACGGGTCAGGGAGAGGTGCCTTCGCGTACGGGCTCGCCCCGGGTTAGCGAGACGGGGATCACCCCCGCCCAGTAGGGGAGGCCCAGGTCGGAGGGCTGGTCGAGGGGCCCTCCGGCTCGCACCTTGGCCGATCCTTCGTCGATCCTCATCCGGACCACGAGGGTGCTGCGAAGCTCCTCGGGAGTGGGCGCCCGAGTTTCGGCGCTGCGCCCGGGGACCATGTGGTCGACGATCGCGGTTAGGGCGGCTCGCTTCTCGTCCTCTCCGGTGACCTCCTCGGGATGGCCGAAGAGCATCACCGATCGGTAGTTCATCGAGTGCTTGAACGCTGATCTGGCCAGAACCAGGCCGTCGAGCAGCGTGACGGTCACGCACGCCTCCGTCCCCGCCGCCAGGGTGCGCAGAGCGTGGTTGCCCGTTGCGCCGTGCATGTAGACGAGGTCGTCGATGCGAGCGAAGGCCGTGGGGATCACCCACGGCCGGCCCTCCACCGAGAAGCCGACGTGGCAGACGAGGGCCTCGTCCAAGATGGAATCGACTGTCTCCGCGTCGTACCGAGCACGATCGGCCTTGCGCCTCACCCTCGACCTCGGCGTCTCCCCCAGCTCAGGCATCCGGCGATACTGACACCTCCTGCCAACCCCGATGCCCGAGTTTCAAGTCGAGCGCAGTTCAAGTCGGCTTCAGCCCCCGACCGCTGCAAGTGGGGAATCGGCCGATCCCCCTACACGAGGCACGCTCACCTCGAATGGTGAAGTCTTGACGACGGCCTCGGGTTCGACGCCTTGAGGGTTCGTCTGATCGAGATCCGCGAAGCGGTCAGCTGATCGCCCGGGAGCAGAGAGGTGAGGGCTATGGAGCTGGAAGGACGCACGGCCATCGTCACAGGTGGGGCGGCTGGCATCGGCAGCGGCATCACCAGGGCCTTCGTGGAGGCGGGCGCCACGGTGGTCGTGAACGACATCGACGAGGCATCGCTCGGCGCCATCGCAAGGGAGCTCGTCGAGAAGGGCGCCACGGTGGTCGCGGTGCCGGGCGACATCGTCCAGCCCTCCACGGTGGAGCGGGTCCTCGAGGCCGCCGACGGCGTCGCAGGGGGGCGAATCGACGTGCTCGTCAACAACGTGGGCGACTTCCGCCCCAACGGCCGCTTCGTCAAGACCGACGAGGAGCAGTGGCAGGCCCTCTACGAGCTGAACCTCTTGCACGTGATGCGCTGCACCCACGCGATCCTTCCTCGCATGATCGACCAGGGCTCCGGCAGCATCGTCAACGTGACGACGGTCGAGGCCCACCGGGGCATCCCGGCCAACGTCGTGTACTCCGCCTTCAAGACGGCCGTGCTCGGCTTCTCCCGCAGCCTCGCCGTGGAGGTCGGGCGCGACGGAGTAAGGGTCAACTGCATAGCGCCCGACATGGCCGACACCCTGCAGACGCCAGCCGAGATGATGCTGGGTGGGCGGGACGAGTCGCTGATTCGGGCGTGGATCCCACTCGGGCGCTTCGGCCAGCCGGCGGACTACGGCGACGTCGCCGTCTTCCTCGCCTCCGACAGGTCCCGCTTCGTCACCGGGACCACCATCCCTGTCGACGGGGGCACCCTGGCCGCCAGCGGGTGGTACGGCAGGGCAGACGGCCGGGGTTGGACCGTCCTACCCGACAAGCCCTAGCGGGTGCGTCGGCGGACCATCCGTTCCGGGAGACAGTGATCGAAGGGAAGCTTCAAGCCGAGGTCGTTGTGGACCTCTCGCAGCTGGTTGGCTCGAGACTCGCAGCAAGCCGGTGGATCTCTACGCAGACCATAGACAATCCGTGATAGCTTTGCTCCGTGAAAGGTGACTCCGGTGCGGTGATCCGCCGGGCGAGAACAGCTGCGCGGCTGTCGCAGACGGACCTAGCGCGTCGGGCTGGGGTCGCTCAGAGCGTCATCAGCGCCTACGAGTCGGGCCGGCGGGAGCCTGGTATCTCGATGCTGCGCAAGTTGGTGGAAGCCACCGGCCATACCCTCGTCGTAGAGGCAGTCCCCTCTCCTGGTCAGCAGCTGGGCTTGCCCGACACACCGTTGGGTAGGCGGTTGCGTCGCCGGCGCAAGGCGGTCGTGCAGTGTGCCGCAAGCCGCGGAGCGTCGAACGTCCGAGTGTTCGGGAGCGTCGCTCGCGGTGAGGACACCGAGGCCAGCGACATCGACCTGTTGGTGGATCTCGCCCCCGACGTCGGCCTGGTGGGTCTCTCGGCGCTCTCCAGGGAGCTGTCGGATCTCCTGGGGACCTCGGTCGATGTCGTTCCGACTGAGGCGTTGAAGGCATCGACGCGCGACGAGGTGCTGGCCGAGGCGGTCGAGCTGTGAGCCGCCGCGACGACGAGCGCCTGCGGGACGTCATCGTCGCCGCCGACGCCATCCAAGCTCACCTCGATCGGGGAAGCTTGGACGACGGTCTCGTGTTCGACACCGTGAGAGAGTGCGGCTGATCGAGATCGGTGGGGCCGTCAAGGCTCTCGATCCGGAGCTCCTCGCGCAGGAGCCGGAGATCCCGTGGCTGGACGTGGCGGGGAGGCGCAACCACCTGGCGCACCGCTACTTCGACACGGCGCACTCCATCGTCCAAGCCACAGTCGACCACGACCTCCCGCCGCTACTGGAGGCTACGAGGCGCCTGCTCTCCAACCTTGAAGCGTGAGCCTGCTACGAAGTGCCAGTAGGCAGCCATTGAGGCCATCGCACAGTCCGCCGGCAACTCAGGCAGGAACCGCACCGGGACCGTTCCGTCGGATCGAGATCGTCGGAGAGTTCACGCCGTAGTCAGCGATTGTTCCGTCCCGAGTTCGGATTCCGCCGAGTGAGGGTCAGAGTCCGAGTCGGTCGACGAACGGGCCGATCACATCACGCAGGTCGTCTGCGGTGACGGAGCCCATCTCGGGTCCCCCTTCGATCAGCCAGCGGACTGCTCGCTCGGGTTCTTCGATCACGCGAGCTCGAAGAGCGTCGGCTACGAGATCTCCCAGGCGGAACGGTGCTGCTGCCAACGCCTCGGCGATGCCGCCGGTCCGGTCGTAGTCGAGGGTGAGCCGGTAGAGGTCGTAGAGATCCGACGCCCGCTTGCGGGGATCTCGGGATCTACCGCCGAACACCGCGCCGGACTTCATGGCTACGAGAGCAGGGGCGGTCGCTACCCGGATCGATGCCCTCTCGTCTCCCGCGACGAGCTCGACCTCGGTCGCTGTGTCCAGCGCCCAGCGGTGGCTCACGACGAAGAGCCGGTTGCCCAGGTCGATCCCGTCGAGGTCTTCGTCCCGGAAGGATTCGGTGTCGATCACGTCGATCGTGATCCCATCGATGACCGCCCGGTTCGGGTTGGACGGGTCGGGGTCGCCGATCGTTGAGGTGATCACTTCAACGGCCGTCGGCGTCGTTGTCTCAGTGACGGTGTCCACGTCCTGGGTGACTCGATGCACTGCCGCGAGGCGACACATCACTGCGAGCCCGCCGATGAGTGCGTGGGGTCCGAGGTCAGCCTCGGCGAGGCGGCCTGTTGCGCGAACGAGCCGGGCGGCGTTGCTGTCGGGATCACCTGCGAGGACGATCAGCTCACCAGACACGGGTGAAGTCCTTCGGTTCCCAGTCGGCCAGGATCTCGGTACCCCGTGCCCGATCCTGGGCGAGATCGAGCGCGGCGAACAGCCCGTGGGCAAAGCTCAAACCGGCCCATTCGGTGCTTTGCCGAGCGAACCCCTCGGCCCACACGAGCGGTGTCGGTGCCACCGCAACTGTGCAAGCGCGATCTTCGAAGCGGGACGCCTCACCGAGACGGAGCGTGGCTTGGCGCAGCTCTGCGGTAGTCGATACGTAGAAGTCGGGTGGATAGGCCTTGCCGATCACCACGGGCGCACCCCACGCGGCTGCACCGACTGTCCCGGCAACGACCCAACCTGGCTCGTGGTCGGGATCGGCCCCGTCGGCAGGCGGGAGCTCAGCGAGGGCGACGTGACGGGGCCGCCACTCATCGGCGAGAGCCCAGAACAACTCGGGGACGAGCGGGCGCCCGTCGGAGCGGACCACCGACGCTGCCTTGAGCTTCTTCGCCGCGGCCACGATCGCCGAGTGCGAAAGCGACACCCGCCGAGCGACTTCGCGCATCGAGGGTGGGTCCTCCGGAGACATCAAGAGTGCGGCAGCCCAAGAGACGGAAGCCGTGCCGGAGATGGCCTTCGTCGGTGTTCCCGTAGATGGGCGCTCGTCGGCGGGGACGTCGGAGTCGATGTGCACGCCCTTCGCCCGCAGCACGATGTGGCCTCGCCGATCGAGCCAACCCCAACCGGCTTCACTCAGCGCCTCCTGGGCGGCTGAGGTGATGAGGTCACCGACCGCCACGTAGGCGACGGCCCCCCTGTGCTTGCCTGCCGAAGCGATCATCCGGGCAACGGTTTCGGGCGTGACGACTGACGCTGCCTTGATCTCGATCGGTACCTCGATGCCGTCCACCCAGGCGGTGAGATCCCTGGCAGTGTCTTTTGGTGAGGAGCTGGCTCGATGACCGAGCGACCGCAGGGCACGAACCACCGCCTGTTCACCTTGGGCCGTAAGGTCGGCCTTCGTCGCTCGAGCCACGTGGCGAGCATACCGTACTGTGGTCACTAATAACTGACCGGCGACCGTACGCACGGCTCGCGCAGGGAACATCGGAGATCGGGAACTCTCCCTACGACGCCTCGGGCGACTGTTCGCCTTCCTGCTGCAACGACCGGACTGCTTCGAGCAAAGGCTCGATCTCGTTGTCGACGACGTCCTTGACGATCGCGTGGTCGGTGTCGAAGTAGTGATGTGCGAGGTGGTCACGCATCCGCGCGATCGCCTGCCATGGGATCTCCGGCTCCGCTTCGAGCCGTTCGGCGCTGATGCCCTTCACTGCTTCGCCGATCTCGATCAACCTGACTCGGACGGCGTCGTAGACGAGACGTCGTCGAGACTCCCTCGCGCCAGGTGAGCCCTGATAGCGTCGATCGCATCGACGACGTCGGAGAGCCGGGCGTCGTCGTGGCGGCTCACAGCAGGACGGCCTCAGCCAGCACTTCGTCTCGGAGCCGCTCACGGAGCGACTCAGGTGTGCCGACGTCGACCTTCACCCCCAGTACTGCCTCGAGATCTGCGCCGAGGGCCAAGAGCTCGAACGGCCGCGTGCCCGGTTCGAGCTCCACAAGGAAGTCGATGTCGCTGTTCGCGTGTTCGTCCCCACGGAGTACGGACCCAAAGACAGCAACCGACCGACCGTGGTGGCGCGCCACGATGCCCTTGATCTCGTCGCGGCGAGTGTTAAGCAGCTCCCTCAGTGGCTTGGTGGCGCTTTTGGTCATACGCATAGCGTACGACGCCGCATCGGCCGAGGTCTGCCTGTGGCGTCAGATCCGGCGTGTTTTGCCAAACCACCGTCGGCAGTCGGGGACTGCGTATGTCGGCACGTGACAGCGCCGCCGCTGAGCGGCGGTCGGGTGCAGGGGCCCCACCGAGCGTACATCCATGCGCGCGAGGGGTTGTCGACGAGCTGTTGCCAATTTTCTGGATTTCTTCCATACTTTTGTCATGCCGGGACGTTGGTACACGGAGCTCTTCGAGATCGCTTCTGACCAGTACGGCTTCGTCACGACCAAGGACGCGGGGCGGATGGGTGGCACCGCCCAAGTACTCGTCGATATGCATCGCCACGGACATCTGGATCGAGTGGCTCACGGCCTCTACCGCTTCCGCTCGTATCCGTCGCGCCCGCTGGACGAGCTGATGCAAGCCACGCTGTGGCCCCGAGGACTGGGAGTCATCTCTCACGACACCGCTCTCGATCTGTGGGATCTCTGTGACGTCAATCCCTCCAAGATCCACGTCACCGTTCCGAAGGCGGTACGCCTTCGGCGCAAGGTTCCAGCCGAGTACATCGTGCACACGGGCGACCTCAACCCGACGGAGATCGCCCTCTTCGAAGGAATCCCAGTCGTGAACCCCTTCCGGGCGATCCTCGAAGGCAAAGAACGACACCTGGACCGCAGGTTGATCGACCAGGCAATCGACGCAGCACGCCAACGCGGGATGATCACCACTGAGGAACTTGATCTAGTCGAGGCGAGCGGTTGATGGCGGCAAGGGCGCCGATCGTCAATCCGCTGGGGTGAGTAAGCCGCGGAGCCAGCTGGCGGTGGCCTCTTCGTCCCACTCGCTGGATGCGATGGCCAGCACTGCCCGTTCGGCCTTGTCGATGGTCGGCTTGGGGTCCCAGCGCCACCCGTTGAGATCTACGAAGGCGCGTAGTGCTACCCACGCGGTGCGCTTGTTGCCGTCGGGGAGCGGGTGGTTCTTGGCGAGCCTGACTACGAGCACGGCGGCCTTGTCGACGAAGTCCGGGTAGAAGTCGGTGGCACCGAACCCGGCGGCGGGCGCGTGCAAGGCGGAGTCGGCCAGATCGATGTTGGCGACCTTCAAGATCGTGGCGACGTCCATGCCAGTGACATCGGCGGCTATGGCGAGGTAGTCACCCAGGTCGAGGTACTCGATGCTCACTTGGCGAGACGTTCGAGCAGCTCGCGGTCCTCTTCGATGATCCGTTTGATGCGAGCTTTGAACTTCGGGTCTTGGCGTCGTCGCTCGACGGCCTCACGCAATGCGGACTTGACGGTTTCGTTGAGGCTCTGGCCCTCGGCTCGTGCGAGAGCCTCAGTGTCGGACGCGAGCTCATCGTCAAGCCTGACAGTCAGATTCTTAGTCATGACACCATGGTATCAAACGGACCAGCCCCTCCTGTTCCTGCCGAGATTGGCCGCGACGGTTGTCGCAGCAGGCATCTGCGGATCTCGCTAGCTCGCTCGGCCGGACCGGGGCTTCCGTGCGAGGCGATCGCCCTACGGGTCGCGACGACGAACGCCTGCGGGGCATCGTCGCCACGAGCTCAGGTATCTGGGTGAGCCTCGCTGGGCGTCGGTTGGAGCGTAGCGAGGTAGAGAAGAATGACGAGGATCATTGCAGCGGTGGACTCGTTGACGCTATCGACAAAGCCGTGGAGAGCTTCGTTGCGGAAGTTCAAACCATTCGATGCGGTGAGGAAGGTGCGGATAAATCGATGCCAGGATGGGTCGAGGCCGCGTTGCCTGAGTCCAGAGAGGAGAAACCCCAAGCCGGGATACTGGCCTGGGGCGCTCTCTCGTTGCACCCGATAGAGGGGAGCATCGAGTAACAAAAGGAGATCCCGGCAGCAGCGCTCGATCAGCGGAAGGGCGGTGTAAACGGCACTCTCGGAGTCGCCTCGGTGATATCGATCAATGGCTCGCGCGATGCTTGAGGCCGTCGGCTGGTCGCATCCGACCTGCGTGAGGATGTCCTCTACGTCTCCTGGCGTCGGTTGGAATTGTTCGCCGGCGCGTCGTAGTGCCTCGGCGAAGAGTGGACCCAGAATCTGCAACCGTTGGAGCTCGACCTCGGCTAGCTGATCGTCCGCCTGATCCTCGTCCCCGTTGGGGGAGTAGCGGGGAAGGCCATCCGTTCCCATCTTGACCTTGGGGAAGAGTGCCTGGAGCGGGAACTGCTCCGCCAACTCGGCTGCGGAACTCCTGTTGGCCTCAACATTTCCGGTTGGGGGGCCATTGACCAGTTGGCGTAGCACGGAGTTCCACCAGTCCTCGCCAACTAGCGAGTTGATGAACTCTTCGACCTCGTCATCGGTGACCGCTTTGGGGACTTCTACCGTGATGCGAGGTAGCTCCACCGGTTCGGCTGCCTGCATGATTCGAACGACCCGCTCTGCAAGCTCGGTGAGGCCTCGTTCACGAGCGATGCTCGCAGCCTTCTCGCGGTGCAGCACGGCGACAAGAGGATCTCGCCGGTCAGCCTCCCTCAACCACGCCTCCACACGATCACGATCAAGTTGTCGCCGCTGGTCGTCGTTGGTGGCGCGCGCACGTTGCAGGTCGATGATCTGTTCAATGATGAACGCATCGTTCTTGGGGTGGGTTCGATAGAACGCCAGGAGGTCATCGATCTGGTCGCAATCGTCATCGATCAGTACTTCAACCAGAGGCAAGAAGACTCCAGGCTTTTTGCCGTCGTCTTGAGCACTTTGGTCCGCAGCGAAAAGGAGTGCTTCTCGGATCTCCGTCAGTAGAGCGTCCTGGCGCATCAGTCGTGCGAGTTGATGCGCCCTTGCAAGGGCATCGACGGCTTCGAGATCGGGTGGTGAGTCAGCAGTGCCGACTGCCAAGTAGGCCTTAGCGGCCTGGATGCCATGCTCGCCGACCTTGCCGAAGCGTCGCTCGAAGAGCAAGTCATGAAATCGTGCCCGGACCCGAGGACTCTCGGCCAACTTCCCGGCACGGTCCCAAATCTCGCACTGCTCTGGGGGCACCTCTGACAAACTCCGGGGCACGGTTGTTCCATCAGTGAAGACCACCATCGGGCCAAATCGGCCGACCGCCTTCTCGCGATGGTTCGGCATGTACCTGAATGCGTCAGCAAGCATCTGTCTCAGGGGATCAGAAGGATCTTGCTCTACGATCTCCGCCAAGATCTGATGGTCCCACCGATGAGTGGTCGCCGCTTGGTCAATGAGTTGGACAAGGGCGGTCAATGGATCAGCTTCAACCATCTGAACATGCAATCGTCGCAAAGGTGAGCAGAGAGGACACGACCATTGTGTCGGCCATGACGGCCTGCGATGGGGTCGTGCTCACCGCTCAGCGAGGGCCTTCTCGAACGCCTTCCACTCGTCATCGGTGAGACCGTCGATGGCAATCTCGTCGTCGCGAGGAACCGGTCGAGCGCGCCGTAGCGCCTCCTCGGGAGGCAGCACGGTGAGCCTAGCTGGGTCAGCGGGATGCGGAACGATGGACATGCTGTCAGCGTAGTAGCGGCCATGAAGCGATGGTCATAGCAAATCCAGCGATGGCGGAGAGCCGGAGGCTGTCGCTTCGGAAGTGCATGCGCATGGTGCCGCCTCGGGCGGAGGCCTGGAAGCCAGTGAGGTGGCCTTTGTCGAGAAGGGGAGCCCAGTAGGGACGAGGGCGCAGTGGGCGGAGCCGGTCGCGGGATCTTCGGGAATGCCGACGTTGGGACCGAAGACGCGGCTCACGATGTCGTGGTCCTCGCCGGGCTCGGCCCGGGCCGTCACGATCATCGCTCGCAGGCCCAGAGCAAACGATGCGTCGTAGTCCGGTTGGAGCTCGACCACGTCGTGGGCAGTGAGTAGCCGCGACCATCTGACAAGCTTGGGAGATGCGAGCCGTGGCAAAGCCAGATGTCAGCAAGGATACTCTTTTGGCCCTTATCGCCAGGGAAACTGAGAGTTGGGACCTCGACTACAAGGAGCAGTTTCGCCCTTCGTCGCGAGCTGAACTCCTGGAGATCACTAAGGACCTCGGAGTCATGATGGCTCGAGGTGGTCACATCGTCATCGGTGCCGATTCCTACGGTCGCCTGTCGGGTGGTCTCTCAGAGAATGACCGGGTGATGCTCGACGAGGCAACACTTCGAGCGAAGGTTCAGCGGTACTTTCCGGCCGGCTTCGAGTTCTATACGGCGGCTCACCGGCACGAGGGACGGCTACTCGGCATCATCCACGTGTTGCCGCACCCCGATGGCTTCTGTTGCTTTTCAGAGGAAGGGCACTACAAGGACGAGTACGGCAGACATCGCACAGCGTTCCGGCAAGCCGTCTATGTCCGGAGGGGAACATCCTCAGTCCAAGCCACGCATGCCGAGCTTCGAGAGCTAATCACCCTCAAAGAGGCGGGTGGCCCGATAGATCGCCGGCCCGGTTGGCAGTACCTCGCCTTCGTGCACCGCTTGGAAGAAGGCCTCGCTGACAACGAGCTCGCCTGGCGTGACTATCGGTTGCGTGTGACTAGAACGGTCGGCACGGAGCGGATCGGCGTTGCGGAGCTTGGTGATGATGTAGGGCGGCGCATCCATCAGGCGAAGCAACTCATCGCCAACCTTGACCGCATCCTGACCGCCGAGCATTCAGACGAGGCCTTTCGAACAGCTGTAGAGCATGACGATCCCGCCTCCGTTCACTACCTCGCCGATGGCATCCTCGGCATGTATCAGAACATGCTCAGCTGGGCCGGTGAGATTCGGGGGCTGCGGCTAGACGATGAGGTCAGGCTTGCGTACGAGCTTCTGGCGGAATTTGTCGATCTACCGATCAACCAGGTTCGGCAGTGGATCGCTCAACTCGGCCTTCAGATCCGCGAGGCAGTGGAATGGCTGCGATCGACGTCCGAGGACGATGGAGACGGAGAGGTGAAAGTGGTCGACACGGAACTTGTGGTCAGTGTTGATCCGACCTTGAGTGCTCGCCTCGAGCAGGCGCTGGATGATCTGCAACGCCGGTAGTGAATGCGGAGCCGAAAGAGCGAGGCGTGACCGTTCGGGCATCGAGGCGCTTGCGGCCCTCCGAGCGAAACTTCGCTAGTGACTCAGCCGGAACGCGAGCCGGGTCCGTCACGATGCTCTCGTTGACGACGCGGTGCCGCTCGTCAGGGTTGAGGGCCTCGAGTTCCTCGGCTGTCCAGATCCGCTCTGGGGTCACGTCCGCAGGGCAGTCAAGCCCCTCGGCCTTGGGGCGCCAGCGCTCGATGTGCTTGTCGAGGAGGGGAAGAGCTCGCAAGGGGTCGGTGCCCGACCGAGCAGCCAGGAACGGTCACTCGGGGAGGATGGCGGTGTCGGGGGAGGCCCTCGCCGGGAAGGGGTTCGAGGGACGACCCTGACGCGTCGCGCAACGGCTACGGCGTGACGTTCAGTGGCCAGACTTCAGATCCCGCCGGTCGCGTCGACGTG
Organism: uncultured Rhabdothermincola sp.; assembly: GCA_964530525.1. Lineage (GTDB taxonomy): Bacteria > Actinomycetota > Acidimicrobiia > Acidimicrobiales > Acidimicrobilacustridaceae > CAYNQN01. Next base: position 24,611 of record CAZHBH010000022.1, read on the forward strand.
ATCGACTGCGTGGACGATACGGCATGGTTGAAGCACATGCTCGACGGTTCTTTGCAGAACGACGTGCCCGGCGGCCGCCATTACACGACGCTGTGGTGGAGACCGTCGGCGGTGTTTGGAAGGTGACCGAGCTGCTGGTCGGGAGGATCGGAACGTGTTGATCCGAGCTGGACTGGTAGCAGCGGCCGCCTCGACGGTCTCGCTTGGTCCCTTTGGATCGGCTGAACCCGTCGGTGCGGACGGGCTCGACGTCGAGTGCGAGAACGGCTCGGTGGCCTTACGCCGCCCCCGAGGCCTGCTCGGACAGCAGTGCGAAGACGGATCTCGCTTGCGCGCTCGGAGGGACTCGAACCCCCAACCTTCTGATCCGTAGGTCTGCGGAGGGGGTTGACCGGGGGTGACCCTGATGACCGCTTCTTGGCCGTCAGCAGGTGTTTCGCGGTGGATCGCATGACGGTTACGGACCGTCAGAATCCGGCTTTATCTCGGTTTGCTTCTCACGCTGCTTCTCACAGCTCCGAATATTTGCTAGCTATCCTGGAAGCCCTGTGGGCGAGGCAGATGTGGGGGCCACGCGGGTGATTCCCAATAACGATAGTAGCTAATCTTATTTAGATCAATGGAGTAGTTCGACACAGCGGCTTGGACCCGAAGAAGTACGGCGTTTCCTAGCGCTGAAAGTTGATCAGGGTGTTCATCATTCGTAATGGATAGGAGTCGGAAAAGTCGACAAGTTTCGGGTTCGGCAGACCAGTGAGTCATGAGTCTCGCACAGAGTTCCAAGAAAACTCGGCCACGCAATGATGCATAGAAATAGTTGGCACTAGGATCTGGCTGAGTCAGAAATCCGCAACCAACGAGGCGTGTAATGCGCTCATTGAGCGTCGAAGAGCTATGTCCGATCCGATCGGACAATCTGGGCATATTGACGAAACCTTCACTGGCTATTACCCACAGGATGGCAAGTTCTAGACCGACAATTCCCGAGGAGGCGCTAAAGTGGCGGATAGACTCGGCAGTTGGGTTTCCGAGTACAACGTTTATGAGAACGTCAGTCGTAAGTTGCTCATCTATCAAAGAGCTAGCGAGTTCTCTATGACTCTCGATATCAAAGTCGAGATCAGCGGGTACCCAGACGGTTCGGAGCTTATATAGAGGAATACCAGTTCCACCCCGACGGTAGTCGCCGATGATCTCCGCCACCTGCGCCCGAGCCTTGGTACTGTCGGCGGCGACGTAGAGACACACTTCGGCCTCGGGGTCGAGGAGCATGGTGCGGAGGTCTTTGTCTACTCCATGGATATGCCGCCAGAGGATCTGTCCAACTATAGGACGAGTCCAGTCGCGACGGAGTGTGCAAGTAAGATCGAACCGCTTACGCTCGCTCTCAAGAAGACTGAAGAGCTGGGTGTTCGCGGCGCGTGTGAAGTAGTTCGCTGCCACTTCCGAGAGGAAGCGATGCTCTGGGGATTCGGCCACGTCTAGACGGTAGCGTTGTGGTGGGATTGGGGATGATGCAGTGGACAGGACACCTTCGCAGCAGTCGATGTTCGATGCCGTCAGCTCCACCAGCGATCCTGATGGCCACGATCCGTCTCGCAAGGCGAGATACGTAGATCTGATCACCGCAGATCTCAGCGCAGACGCCCTCGGTTGGTTCCAGGACCTAGAACCTGGAGAACATCTCGTCGTGGATCGCCACTCTCTGGCAAGAGTGATGGCATGCGAACGTCACTATTTGGAAGGGGACCCGAGTCCGTTTTCGTTCACAGTTCGAACTGCACGGACGCAAGTAGCAACGGTCATGTTCAGACGTTGGGCATATCGTGACCCCCGCAAACCCAGTGATCCCATCGATCCACTTGTTGCGGTACACGAGGTACTTGATGACATCGCGGGTGAGGATGGTCCGCTCGGTATGTTCGTGTCTGAGATGTCGGAGACTGTACGGGCTGAGATGGCCGCTGAGACTTTGAACGTCTTCTATCCACTTCAGGAGTCTTGGCCGGATGATCTTCTTGGTCTACGAGCGCAAGCAAGCACGTCCCGTATTCGCCTGCTTGGCGGCCACCTTCAACTAACAAGCAGGATCCCGTTGAGATTTGGCCGTGCGTGGAGCGAGGAACGTCGTCTTTTCTCTTCCGTCATTCTGCTAGATATCCGGTCCGGTGAACCTTACGAAGCAGAGGAGCGACCTAGCCGGTGGTACGCAGCGCTTGTGGAGCTTCTCAAGACTGGAGTCGCTCCAGAACGTGCTGCGACCTGGTATGCGGAAACGCAAGAAGTGTTTGTGGACATGATCGACGATCAAAAGCTTGAAGCAGCGGCGCGACGGGTGGCGGATGGTGTGAGTCGCATTGTCGCTCTTCGATCTGAACTCCGCGATCCTGTGGCTAACCCAGGATGGCGCTGTAACTATTGCTCTGTTATTGATAGCTGCGACCCAGGAACCCGCTGGCGTGACCCGCAGAGGATCTTCCGTAACGACGAGCCCTAACATATCGGCGATTCAGCTACTCCGATCTGAATTTTGTGAACACGTGATCTACTACTCATGGCGGCCGTGCAGTCGGTCGAGGAACTCGCGTGGCTTGATCACTTCGACAGGTGGCTTGTCGATGGCGGAGAGGTCGTCATCTCCGCTGACTACGAGGTCGGCGTTCGCTGCGACGGCTAGGGCGAGCAAGTAGTCGTCGTCAGGATCGCGGGTAGCCACTGGCACGTCCTCGGGATCGGGCTCGGTGTCTGCGATCGCTTCTATGGTCACGATGAGTTCGCTCGCCTGATCGACTGAGAGGTAGCGACGAAACGATGGGCGGTGGAGGACTGTCTCCAGCTCTGCCACCAGGTGCGGGCAGACGACGAGGCGGTAGCGGCCCTCAAAGTCGGCACGTATCGTCCGGCCCGTCGTGCCGCTGGGAGAGATGGCGGCCGAGACGAACACGTTGGGGTCGATCACGACCCTGAGGAGATGTTCGGTCAAGCGCCTCGGGCCTGGCGTCGCTCGTTTCGTGCAGCTCGGATCTCTGCCACCGCCAGCGCCATCGCTTCCTCGTCGTCCAGCTGCGGACCCCTGCGTTCGGCTAGCTCATCGAGCAGTGCCACACCCCGCAGACCGACGTACCGGCGTAGGGCTTCTTCGACCAGCTGTTCCTCAGGCACCCCGTCTTCGGCCGCGGCCCGCTGGACGGCCTCCCACAGCCGTTCATCGAGATCGACCGTTCGAGCCGTACGCACGTAATCAGACTACCTGTATGCACTTGGGAGCTGCGGCGTGATTGTCAACCCTCTGTCGGCCTTTCGGTTTCGACCGCTGCAATGGTTCAGCGGCCACGGTCCCTTCGCTCGGTCAGCCAGAACCGTCCGGGGGCCGTTGTCATCCTCGCTCACAGCTTGCAGTGCAGGTCCTCAGGAATCGGTTGGCTCCCGATTCCATAGAGCCCGCATTCCTTGAAGTTCATCGTTGTTCAATCCGATGTCGCCGTTCATGGCGAACATGGTGGTATCCCAGGGCCTGAGGCCGTCCCATCGGGGGGTCAGGAGCACAGCTACTGTCCGAGGACCCTGAACGTCCGTTGCGCGTTGTACATACTCGTGGTGGCGGAGCATGACCCATTGACCGAAGGCCTCGCGGTGGACGGGAGTCAGTTGAGAACACACCCCGAATGCGAGGTGGAGTGCCCCTTGGTCTTGGATGATCCGACGGAACTGCCACTTGGTCTCCCCAGCTGGTACTGACATGACATCGTCCAGGTGTGTGAGGAGGAGCCGTCCAAGCTCGGCTCGGCTACCGACGTTGAAGCGATCGAGGAGGGCGAGCACTTCCAGCCGTTCGTCTTCCCCAGAGCGGACCGATGACCGGGCGATGTCTTCCAGGATCATGTGGAAGACGGTGTGGCCGGTGGTATCTGAACTTGTGGCGGGTGCGTGGGGTAGCAGTGGATGCGTGATTCGCTGCATCTCTGCTGTTGTCATCCAGGATGGCAGCGGGCCTGGTGGTGCGGTCTCGTCAGCACTGGCGAGTTCGTAGTAGCGCGTGGTTTCAGTCCCGAGTGCTATTGGATCGCTGCGAGCGACCCGGTGCAGGTAGTCCACAACCGCCGACGTCGACCGGAGTTGTTCGAAGAGGAAGTCCCAGTCGTGACGTGCGATCGTGACGGCCGGGATGTCCTCGTTGCCGTCGAGATCAACGACGATCTCCGGCAGACACGGATTGTCGAGAATGATTACGCGCACCCAGTCAATGGTCGAACCGTCACAGCGGATGAGACGACCTCGCCCGTTCAATAACTCGACTGGCTGGGTTCTCAGTGTGCGGATCGTACCGGCCGCCTGTCTTGCGCCCTCAAGCGACCTCTTGCGGGTCCACCGTGACTCGCGTTCAGGATCTTCACTTGGCGTCTCACGGGCTTTGACCTGGACCGCAGCTCCTCTGGGGCCTACCACGATGGTGCCGTCGCCGACCTCTCGACGCGCCTTGCCCTTGGCGATCTCAGTCGGACGCAGAACGAAGTCGGGGAGTCCCCAGATGCTCGCGGCGGTGAGTGAAGCGTCCTCTGCAGCGGTGCCTCTCCGGACTCCCGGGTCGAGATCAAGGGCGGGGGAGATCGGTCGTGCGTAGATGGTCGCTCCGGACCTAACGAGCATGGTCAGGTTCCCGTGTTGGTCGAAGAACGCGGCGATACCCAGATCGGAGGCGTCGAGAGCCATCTCGATGTCTCGGGCTTGGTGGGCTGTGTCGAACGCGACCACTCCCCATCTACTTGGCTCAGGAGCCCGAATCTGGCTCGCCATCTCCTCGGCGGTAGTGGGTCTGAATCTGGTGGGGTCGACCGAACGCTGCAGGGCCAAGATGAACTCACGAGCGATAACCAAAAGTGCCCAAGATCGACTGTACATGTTGTCGTCAGGATCGTTTGGGGGCGGAGAATCGTTGAAAATCGGATCGAATGCGATTGCAGGATTCGCCCTGATTCGCGAGCGGTCACCCTCCTCGCACCTGAAGCTAGCCACGGTTCGAGTGTCCAGTAGCACTCCGTCTTCGGCGACGACGCAATCGACGGCGCGGCCCGGTGGATCGACAACAATCTCAGGACCTGCCGAATGCGCCCAGATCGCGAATCGTGGACGATCGCGATCTCGCCGTGGGCTCACCATCTCAGAGAGGTGAAGCATCGCCGTACCAATTAGGCCGTCTGGGTCACGTGGACTCCTCGACGAAAATGGCTGGAACTGCTCGATGAGCTGGAGCTGGTCACCTCGTAGTCCATCAAGGGCACCCTGTTCCACGAGATCGATGAAGTCCTCCCTTGTGCGGCACAGAGGCATTCGGTGGCTCTCTGGGTCGGGGTGGGTGACGACTCCGCTCACGATCTCAGCGGTAGCTTGCACTGCCGAGTCGAACGCCATTCGCAGGCTAGATGCGAAAGTGGCGGCGGCGTCAGAGCACGTCTCGAGAAAGAGAGGCGAAGCAATGAGGACGACTTCGAGGCGTCCGTGAGTCGCATCGTCGAACTCGACGCGGCTTTCGAAGGATTCGTGTTCTTGGAGGTCCCGCCAGCAGCAGGCGAGTTCTTCGTAGGTGGCTACCGCCCCATCCAGTTGCATCCAAGCGCGTTCGAACCCAGGATGCCGATGCTGGTCCCTTGTGAACTCAGTGCCTTCGTCCATGGCCATCAGGTCAACGTATGTGCTGAGACTTCTTGTGCTGGTGGATACGAGCACCGCGTCGCACCTGGAAGGAGTCGATTCCTCGTGGGTGAGGTCAACACGTCACAAGCCGATCCCTTGGTTTCGCTCCTGGGCTTGGAGGAGGTCTAGGCGCTGGATCATCCGGTCGTGGTCGGAGAGAGGTTCAGGGACGTGGGCTTGAGGATCGAGTGCGGCGTCGAGTTGCTGGCGTAGTTCCTCGAACTGGAAGCTGTCGAGGTCTTGACGGACACCAGAGATCTCGCGGTGAAGTTGATCGGCTATGGGCTTGACAGTCTGACCCCAGCGGCGTTCGGCCTCAGTCAGCGTGACGGTGAGAGGGTCGATCGTCTTGCCGATGCGGCGTCGATCTCGTCGTCCGGTCTTGGGTGAACGGAGCTGCCGTTGGGCTTCGGCAAGTTGTGATCGAGCCCTGGTCAGGTCTCTTGCGGCTTCGCCAGCCGGGGTTCGTTGCCGGCGTCCGATCCCGGAGTGCAGTTGCTGGAGGTCCCGTTCGAGCGCAACGAGGCGTTGGTAGGACTGCTGTCGCCGCTGGGAGAGCGGGATCGGTTCCGTCTGGTCCGGTGGGTCGGGCTACTGGAACGCCGTTCGAGGCGGCGCGGGTTCAGGATGGAAACCGATCTCGGCAGGGGTGTCGGTGATCCAGCGTTGATGGTGCTCGACTCCCCAGTCGGTTTGGAGGTCGCCAGCCGCTTGGGTGAGGTCGTCAGCGGTGGCGTAGATGGTGGCGTGGTCGCGCGCCCGACTGAGGGCTACGTAAGCGAGTTCGCGCCCGCCCCCGGCGGCAAGCACATGGGTGCGGACTGAACAGCCCTGGGTTCGTTGGAGGCTCCAGACCTTTGAAGCGAGGATGGAGTC
>CAZHBH010000023.1:0-1354 GCA_964530525.1 uncultured Rhabdothermincola sp.
GTACCAGGAGGAGTCGACGAAGGTGTCCATCGTGTCGGTCTCGCGCCGTGCCGGGCCGCCACAGGCTGGGCAGGTGGTGTGGAGGAAGCCCTCGTGGGACTGCAGCGGCGACTGCCCGGTGGGTTCGAACGCGACGTCGTCGGGGGCGAGGACCGGGAGCTGGTCGTCGGGCACGGGCTGCATCCCGCAGCCGTCGCAGTACACCACCGGGATCGGGCATCCCCAGAAGCGCTGGCGGCTCACGAGCCAGTCCCGCAGGCGGTAGTTCACCTTGCGCTCGCCCAGGCCCCTCTCCTCGAGCCACGTGATGGCGGCGGAGATGGCCTCCTCCTTGCCGAGGCCGTCCAGCCACTGGCTGTTGATGTGGGCGCCGTCACCCGTGTACGCCTCGCCCTCCCAGTCGTCGGGGGGCTGGATCGTTCGGATGATGGGCAGGTCGTGGAGGGTGGCGAAGTCCCAGTCGCGCTGATCTTCACCCGGCACCGCCATGATCGCGCCGGTTCCGTAGCCCATGAGCACGTAGTCGGCGAGGTAGACCGGCACGGGTCGGCCCGTGAAGGGGTTGCGCACGTAGGCGCCCGTGAACGTTCCACGCTTCTCCAGATCGCCCTCGGAGGAGAGGCGGTCGATCTCGCTGGTCATCCGGGCTCGAGCGACGAAGGCCTCCACCTCGGCGCGCCGCTCGTCGGTGGTCATGGCCGGGACCAGGGGGTGCTCGGCGGCGAGCACCGCGTACGTCATCCCGAAGGCGGTGTCCGGGCGGGTGGTGAACACCCGAACCGACAGACCGTCCGGGTCCTCGGTGCCCTCGGCGTCGACCACGACCATGTCGAACTCGGCACCCTCGGACCTGCCGATCCAGTTCCGCTGCATCGTCTTGACCCGCTCGGGCCAGTCCAGCCCGTCGATGTCGTCCAGCAGCCGCTGGGCGTAGTCGGTGATCCTCAGGAACCACTGCTCCAGGTCGCGCTTTTGGACAAGCGCCCCGGAACGTTCCGCTGTGCCATCGGGGAGCACCTGCTCGTTGGCCAGCACGGTCTGGTCGACCGGGTCCCAGTTCACCGTGGCCGAGCGCCTGTATGCCAGGCCGGCCTCCAAGAAGCGCAGGAAGATCCACTGCGACGCCCTGATGTAGGCAGGGTCGTGGCTTCGCACCTCGCGCCGCCAGTCGTAGACGGCCCCGATGCGGTTGATGGAGCTGCGCAGCTCCCCTATGCGCTCGTCGGTGAACGTGCGAGGGTGCACGCCGGTGCGGATCGCAGCGTTCTCGGCAGGCAGGCCGAAGCTGTCGAAGCCCATCGGTGAGAGCACGGCGTAGCCGGTCATGGTGCGGTAGCGCACGATCAGGTCGCCG
>CAZHBH010000023.1:1364-30717 GCA_964530525.1 uncultured Rhabdothermincola sp.
CGAAGGTGTAGTTGCGCACGTGACCCATGTGGGCTGCACCGCTCGGGTACGGGTACATGCACAGCGTGTACCAGTGGGGCCGAGGGTCGTCGTCGTCCACCTCGTAGGTCCCGTGCTCACGCCAGTACGCCTGCCAGCGCGCCTCTACGGCCTGCGGGTCGTAACCGTCGTCTCCAGGCCGTTCCGTCATGGACCGGCATCGTACCGAGCCCCCGCTGCCCTCCCGGAACGCAGCTTTCCGATCCGTCGCCGGCTGCGGTAGGTTGAAAGACCTCCTAGGGGCTATAGCTCAGTTGGTAGAGCGCTTCCATGGCATGGAAGAGGTCAGGAGTTCGATTCTCCTTAGCTCCACTCGCCTGGCTGGCCTGGGCTCGCAAGCCTGCTCGCCCGGCTCAGCCGTGATACCTCCGCTCCGCTAAGGCTGTTCAGGCCACGGAGGCCAAGGTTCGCCTCTCGGCGATCTCGACCAGGGCGTGCGAGCCCTGCAGATGCTTGGCAGTGCAGCTCCGGCAGTCGTGTGAGTGGGCTTCTCCCACGGGCTGTTCGCCGCGCTCGACCACCGACCGCCCGTCGTCTGCGTCGGTGGTGGGAGTCCCGAGGCAAGAGAGGCGTGCTGCTCGAGGCGGACGTCGTCGAGTGCGATGTGCGGGAGAATGGCGCGATGAAGGCCGAACCTGGGCAAGCGCCCTCCGTAGGACCTGATCGCCCACGGGGCCCCGTCCGGCGTTGGCTCATCGCCCGGCCGGCCGACGTCATCGACCTCTTCGTCTACGTCGTCGTGCTCAACCTCACCATCGAGTACGTCCCATCGGTGATCAGCGAGAGCTTCACCCTTTCGCTGCTGACGGCGGCGTTGCTCAAGATCGCCCTGGAGCTAGTGATCCTCCTCAAGGGTCAGATCGTCAGCGGGCTTCGCCAAGCGACCACAGCACGAAGCAGGTTCGCTGCGGCCTTCGCTCTTTGGGTCGTCGCGGTAACCAGCAAGCTCGTCGTTCTGAAACTGGTAGACCTCGTCTTCGGCGACTCGGTGAGCCTGGGCGGCTTCATCCCGGTGACGGTCCTCGTCGTCGCCCTCCTCGTGTCACGGGCAGGCGTCAGGCGCTTGCTCGACAGCCCCACGTCGGGCTGACACCGTAGGCGCCGCGATGGCGATCGTGGGCGCCCGCGCTGGCAGTCGTAGATGGGCGAGCGGAACGGACCGCTCCTCAACTTCATGTCGCTTCCGCTGTACCCGGTGTGGTCGGTCACGATGATCGCCATCGGATCCTCGCCGCCGACGGCGGCAAGAGGTCAAGTGCTCGAACCTGGGCGTCTGGCCGGTCTGATGGGCTGGACCCGATGTCAGCGCGAGCGGACGAAGCGGACGGTGACGATGGTGCCGACGACGGCTGTGCCCATGGCGACGATCGCAACGAAGACCCATGGGTCCATGGGCGACGACCAGGCAACGTGGGTCACCGGCTCGGGCCGCTCGGGCGGCGAGGGCACGCCGAAGCTCTCCGGAACGGCTCCCGCAGCGGCCACCGAGCGCGTGCCGCCGCAGAGGCTCACGTAGAGCTCTCCTGGACCCGAGTCGAGGTTCCAGGACGCCGGCTCGTCCCTGGAGGCGAACACCAGGTACGGACCCTCGTGCGCGAGCTCCAGACCGCAGGTGGCGCCGTGCGGGTGGCTCAGCGCCGTCTGGAGCTCGGAGACCTGGCCCTTGTAGACGTCGCTGACCAGGAAGGTCCAGCGCTCCCTTGCCGGCTCCACGTAGCTTCCGAAGGGGAGCACCCCCTCATCAGGAAGGACCTCTGCGACGAAGACGGCGTCGGCATGACCGAAGGCCTCCTGATCGGTGAACCCCGCACAGCTGCACGCCCATGCCGGCTGGTGAGCGAACGAGAGGACGAGGGCCGACGCGAGGACGATCGCCGCCACCAGGCCGACACCCAACGTACGAACGCGCCTTTCCCCCACGAGACAGAGGATAGGCGTCGCTCCCGTGGCCCCGCCGTCATTCCGATGGTGGGGTCGGCGGACCCTACCTGGTGTCTGTCGCCGATCTCCAACGAGGACGAGATGACCAGGGACCGATGCCGGTCGGCAGGGCTAGCGAAGGGCTACGTCGGTCCCGCTTCGGGTGAGGGCGACGGCCTCCCAGCAGTAGCGGGCCACGACTGAGCGATACGGCCTGAAGATCTCCCCCATCGCCACGAGCTCTTTGGGCTTGGGGGGCTCGAGGCCCCAGGTCAGCCCGTAGCCCTGTCGTACGCCCAGGTCGTCCACCGGCCAGACGTCGAAGCGCCGAAGCTCGAACATCAGGTACATCTCAGCCGTCCAGCGGCCGATCCCCCTCACCGTCACCAGGTCCGCGATGATCTCCTCGTCGCCCTTGCGCGACGAGGTGCCCAGCTCCACCGAACCGTCCAGAACCTTCCCGGTCAGGTCGCGCAGGGACGCGAGCTTGTTGGCCGACAGACCAGCCGCCCGCAACACCTCGTCGGGAGTGGCCGCGAGGGCCTCTGGTACGAGGGCTCCACCGACAGCCGCCAACACCCGCCCATAGATCGCCTGGGCAGCGCGCCCGGCCAGCTGCTGGAACACGATCGACCGCGCCAGCGCTCCGAAGTGCCCGAAGGGATCGCGTGGTCTGTGGCGGATGGGTCCGACGAGCTCGATGAGGTGCGCCAGGTTCTCATCCCTGGTCTGCACCTCCTCGATCGCCCTCGCAAGCGAAGTCCTTCCCAACTGCACTCCTTCGGCCAGCCGCCAGACATGAGGGCGCCGCGACAGCTCCGGTGGTTCCGGTCATCCGCAGCTACCCCGGCGGGCCAGTATCGCCCCTCGATCCTCGACACGCCGTCCCCGCACCTCCTCAGTCAGATCCGGCCATCACGCCCGCATCGAGAAGGTCGCTGCGACCGCTAGGTGGAACGGCCGAAGGATGCGACCTCCGCCGCCAAGCGAAGGTCCGCCACCAGGCCACCGAAGGCGGCGTCGCGATCGTCGCTCGTGCGCAGGCGGAGGACGGCCGAGGGATGGATGGTCGCCACCACCAGGTGACCGTCGTGCTCGATGGGCGAGCCACGCGACGCGCCGACTCGAAAGCTGGGTCCGAAGATCGACTTGCCGGCGGTCGCCCCGAGGGTCACGACCACGTCCGGCTCCAACACCTCCAGCTCTGCCGCCAGCCACGGGTGGCAAGCCACCACCTCGGCCTGGTTCGGCGTCTCGTGGAGCCTCTTGGGCCCTTGCCGGCGGAACTTGAAGTGCTTGACGGCGTTGGTCACGTACACCTCGGTCCGGTCTATGCCGGCCTCGCCCAGGGCCTCGTCCATCAACCGGCCCGCCGGGCCCACGAAGGGCCTACCGGCCAGGTCCTCCTTCTCGCCCGGCTGCTCCCCCACCAGCACCATCGAAGCCGACGCCGGTCCTTCCCCCAAGACGGTCTGGGTGGCATCGCGCCAAAGCCCGCACATCCGGCAACCAGCAGCTCGTCCGGCGAGGACCTCCAGGGGCCGTTCCCCACCGAGTCCTGCTCCCGACTCGATGATCTCCGCTCCCTCGTCGACAGGCTCCACGAAGTCCCTGGGGTCGGGCATGGATCCTCCTCTTCTTCGCCGCTCCCGCCGCCCCGTCGATCGGGGTCGGGATACCGGTGGCCGTATGAGATCCCCCTACCCCCGCCCGCAACTCGTAAAGAAGCGAGGCGCGGGAGAGGTCCCGCCCGCTGCCCGCTCTTCGATCGCCTGGGCGGGGTCACCAGTCGCCGCGGCGGTCCTGGAGGCGTCTGCTGCGACGTAGCTTGTCTTCGCGGCGACGCCGCTTCTCCCTGTACGGGATCTTGGTCGCGGCTCTCGGCGCCTGCACCTCGAGCGCCTCGTCGATGCGCGAGAGCAGCCTCTCGACAGCCTCGGCGCGGTTCCTGGCCTGGGACCGGTGCTTCGACACGGTGACCCGAAGCACCTCGCCGTGGCGCTCCCGCACCCTCTCGGCCACTTCCGCAGGCAACCCACGCTCCACGTCCAGCACCAGGCCGACCTTCGTGGAGCTGGTGTTCACGTGCTGGCCCCCAGGGCCACCCGAGCGCGACACCTCCAGCTTCAAGGCGTGGCCCGCGACGGCCACTCCCCCAGGCGTTCGAAGGTCGTCCACGTCTCCATGATCCCGCGCTGGCCGGTTGCGTGGGGCGCCGTGGGCATCTCGACCTCACGATCCGACAAGGCGGCTCCGTCACCGAGCCTCCGGGCCCGCAGCCTGGTAGGAAGGAGCGATGAGCGGTCCCGTCACAGCAGGCGACAAGCCGGCGCTCGAGGAGCATCCCGAACCGGCGGGCCCCACCGTCGAGATCAGCACAGCCAGGGATGCCCAGGTGGGTGCCCTGCGCGTGCGCCGGGCGCTGCCGAGTCGTCCGAGGCGCACGGTCGGTGCCTGGTGCTTCGCCGACCACATGGGCCCCGCACAGGTGAGCGACGACGAAGACGTTGGAATCGGCCCCCACCCGCACATCGGGCTGCAGACCGTCACCTGGTTGTTCGAGGGGGAGATCCTCCACCGCGACAGCCTGGGAAGCGAGCAGCCGATCCGTCCCGGGCAGCTGAACCTGATGACGGCGGGCAACGGGGTCTCGCACGCCGAGGAGGGGGTCGCCGGCTTCCGTGGGCAGCTCCACGGCATGCAGCTCTGGGTCGCCCAGCCCAACGAGACCCGCCATGGCCCCGCCGCCTTCGAGCACCACGCCGAGCTTCCCTCCGCGCGTCTGCCCGGAGCGACCGTGACCGTGCTGGTGGGCTCGCTCGCAGGAGCCGAGTCACCAGCACGGCACGACACCGATCTCTTGGGTGCCCAGCTGGATCTCGACGGCGGACCCACCGTCATCGGAGTGCAGCCCCTCCACGAGCAGGCTCTGGTGGTGGCCGACGGATCGGTCGAGGTCGCGGGCCAGCAGGTCGGACCGGGGAGCCTCGCCTACCTGGGGTTGGGCCGTGACGAGCTCCCGCTCCACGCTCACGGACGAACCCGCGCGCTCCTGCTCGGCGGGGTCCCCTTCGACGAGCCGGTGCTCATGTGGTGGAACTTCGTGGCACGCACCCGAGAAGAGATCACAGACGCGCAACGCGACTGGGCCGCGGGCGGCGTGGATCGCTTCGGCCACGTGGCATCCCACCTGCCTCGCTTCGAGGTCGGCCCTCCACCCTGGGCCAGCTGAGCGTTGCCCTGGGAGCTCGACGTCCTCGTCGTCGCGTGCGGCTTGATCTTGTTCGTCGCCTCGACCGTGGGAGCCCGACGACCCACGATCCCGCACGCCGAGACGGTCGTGTTCGGTTGGGTGAACCGCTTGCCTGGGTGGCTCTTCTGGCCTCTGTGGCTGCCGATGCAGGCCGGGAACCTGGTGGTGGGAACGCTGGCGGGCCTGGGAGTGGCCTGGATCCTTCGATCTTGGGAGTCCGCCGTGGCGGTCGTCGTGGCCGTGGCTGGGAAGCTCCTGGTAGAGCGGTGGGTGCGGGCGAGCATGCAGGCCCACGTCTCGGTGCGCCAACGCCCCGGCACCAGCCAGCCGGGCGCGATCCTGCGAGGGCGCGACGTACCGGTGAGCGGTCCGAGCTTCCCCTCAGGGCATGTGATCCTGGTTGCGGCCATGGCCTGCGTGATCTCGGTGGAGGCACCGGGTGGCTGGACTGCCCTTCCGTGGACGTTCGTGGTCGCCGTACCGATCGGGCGGGTGTACGTGGGCGCCCACAACCCGCTGGACGTGACCGCAGGCCTCGGCCTCGGCCTGACCATCGGCGGGATCGTCGCCGCTGCGCTGATCTGACCTGCGAGCCGATCCGACACATCTGGACCGTCCCCATCCCCGGGCGCCGGTGGCCGCATATCGGGCGGGGCCAGCGCCTTCTCGAGCCGGCGAGGTCAGGGCGCCGAGCGGGCGAGGACCTCGTCGAGCAGTCCGGGTGACGCCTTCACGGCAGCACGCGTCGCCCCGCTCAGCATCGCTGGCCTCATCCTCGGTCTCGCAGAGGCCAGGGCCTCGGAGCCCAGACCACGGCGAGCCGCTGCGACCGAGCGTTCGACGCCCACCACCCCCGCCGAAGAGACCGTCAGCTCGGCGACGTCGTTGGCCAACAAGGTGTCGGAAGCCGCGGCCTCGCTGAACCCGAAGTCGATGAGCCAGGCCCTTCCGTCCTCGTCGCGAAAGAGGTTGGCGAGCCGCAGGTCGCGGTGGGCGATGCGGTTGCGACGCAGGATGGCGAGCTGCTGCCACGTCTGGTCCAAGAGTTCGTCGGTCAGCTCCTCTGCCGGGATGCGGTCGAGAGATCTGCCCGCGATGGCGTCGTATGCCAGCACGTAGGCCGCCGGCTCAGCGGACGTGAAGGCGACGAGGCGTGGTGTGCGCACGCCCGCCTCCCGTGCCGCCATCGCCACGAAGGCCTCGTGCTCCACGGCGCGCTTGAGGCTCGAGAAGCGGCGCTCGTCACCCAGGTCGCGGGGCTGGATCCGCCGGTAGGCACGGAAGAGGAGATCGGCGCTGCGCTCGTTGGCCCCCAGGGCCTTCACGAACAGGCGCTCGCCCGTGACCGCCTCGGCGAAGTACGGGGTGGAACCACGCGCGTCCACGTCGGCCTGGGCGAGCCGTCGCAACGGGACCCCGACAGCGGCCAACCCGGCGGCCACCGCCTCGATCCTGGGACGGTGCGACGGTGCGCCGAACGCCACCGTCACCACCGCTCCCGCCACCCAACCCACCAGGGAAGCCAGCACAGCATCGAACGAGATGGGCGCGCTCACGAACGTGATCAGGGCCGTCGCCACCACGACGGCCCACAGCTGGCGGCGCCTCTTCCTGCCCAGCCAGGGCGACACCGTGGCTGCGATGGCGACCATCCCGGCCAGGATCGCTGTGGAGGCAGCGTCGCCACGACCCACCAGCGCTGCCGGAGGTGCTCCCGTGACCGCATCCGCCTCGTCGTCGGCAAGTCCCACGAGGGCTACCGCGACCGCCCCGGCGGCGACGGCCGCGACGAGCGCCGAGAGGAGCAGCGCCCGGTGGCGACCTCGGACGACCGCCACGACGCCTGCTCCCAGCACCAACAGGCCTCCCACCAGGGCGAGCAGACCGATCAGCGTCCAGAAGAGGTCGGGTAGCGCCGAGAGACCCGACAGCAGGTCGGAGAAGAACAAGGTGATGGCGTCGTCGAAGAAGAACCCGACGATCGTCGCGATCGCGAGGGCCAGCACCGCGACCACGAGCCTGAGCACGTCGGCCGGGGCACCCCGAACCCTCGAGGGCGCGGGCCCGGCCACCAGCTCCACATCTACGACCTCGGTCACCGGACCCGCCGAACTGGACGGGCGCCCGGGGTTCTGGACCGATGCGAGCCGGTGGGGATGACCTCGGAGCCAGACACGACGCCGGAGCGTAGTCCCGCCACCTCCAGAGGCGACCCGAGGCGGCTCAACCTCCTGGGCTGTTCGACCAGACCGCTACGGGGAGGCCAGGTCGAGCTCTTTGGCGAGGTTCTTCGAGAGCTGCGAGGCGACCACCGACGGCAGCAGGCGCTGCAGCCTGTACAGGAGCTTCGCCCTGCCCGGCAGCACCATCGCCCGGTCCTCGCGCACCGCCTTGACCATGAGGTCGGCCAGTTGCGCCGGGGTGATGGCCGGGGCCGTAGCCAGCAGGTAGCGCCGAGTAGACATGCCCGCGGTCGCCGAGGGCGTGTCGAGCATGGGCGTCTCCACCGCGGCGGGGCAGACGACGGTCACCCCCACACCCCTGCGAGCCGCCTCGGGACGCAGGCTCGCAGCGAGCCCGACCACCCCGTGCTTGGCGGTGGCGTAGGGCACCAGCAGCGGCGAGCCCACCAGCCCGGCGAGCGACGCCATGAGCACGAGCGACCCTGAGCCCGCCGCCGACATGACCGGGTAGGCCGCCCGTACCGTGTTGATCGTTCCGTGGAGGGTCACGTCGAGGGCCTGGTCCCAGTCGGAGTCGGCGAGGTCGCCGACCAGTCCGGGCCTGCCTCCGCCCCCGGCGTTGGCTATCACCACGTCGAGCCTGCCGTGATCAGCCACGACCTTGCCCACGGCGGCTCTCGTCGCCTCCGCGTCGGTCACGTCGAGGTCGATGTCGGCACCCTTGCCGGGCAGGTCGGATCCCACGACGACCGATCCCTGCCTTGCGAAGGCGTCGCCGAGCGCCGATCCGATGCCCCCCGCCGCCCCCGTGATGAGCACGACGGCGCCGTCCAGTTCCCTTGTCGAGCCCATTTGCAGTCCTGCTTCCTCGATCGGCAGTTCAGCGCGACGGTAGTAGCCGCCTCACCAACTGCTCCGATAGGTGTGGCCACCGAACTTCTTGATGCGCACGTAGATGGAGCAGCCGTCGTCCTTGCCGGTGTTCAGGCTGCACTCGAGGCTCCCGGAGCCTCCTGACACCGAGACCTTCCCCTTGATCGTCAGCGCGGCGCTCTCGGGCTTGTCGACCTTCATCGAGTAGTCGATGTCCACCTGGAACTTGGGATGGCGGCGATACCGGTGGCCGAAGAACTTCCACGAGGTCTTGCGCTCGAAACTGAACCCGACGCCACCCTCGATCTTGCGCTTGGCACCGTCGTAGTCGAGGTCGAACCGGTACGCCTTGCCGCCCTTCATGTAGTCGAACTCGATGTGGAGGACCTTCAGGACTCCGCAGTCGAGCTCGATGTCGCCGTCGAAGACGTAGTGCTTGCCGCCCATCGACATGTCGCCGTCGGTCCCCGCGGCGAACGATGCGCACGCCCCGGCACCGAACGGGACGTCCAGCACCTGGTAGTAGTTGAACTCGTCGACGTCGAAGCTGCCCCCCGCCAGCTTCCAGTCGGTCACCGATACCGCTCCCTCCATGTGGAGCGCGTCCGCGTCGGCCGAGAGCTCGAAGTCGCCGTAGAACTCGCCCATGGGCAGCGAGAAGTCGCCTATCAGGCCCACGTAGGAGCTGTCGGCGGAGATGTCCACCAGCAACTGCATGGTGTGGTACTCGGTCCCGGCGATCACCAGGTCGTGGACTGCCATGTCCGTGTAGAACGTGGGGAGATCGTCGTCGTCGCGGCCGATCTCCAGGTCGAGGTGGATGGTCGAGTCGCCCAGCTCGGTGTCGAAGCCGAGGCTCGAGCCCGGCGCGACCACGTACTCACCCACCTCGCATCCCCGCGGAGCGAAGCCCAGCACGAACTTCGAGGTGGAGAACACGCCGCCTTCGATCTCGAGGCGGGTGTCGGTCCCCGTTCCGTCGAACCCGAAGGCCATGCACGGCTCGGCCCGGCTCACGTTGAGCGTCATGTCGGCTTTGAGCCAGTCGGTGCCCACCAGCACACCCGGCATCTGCGTCGGGTCGAAGTAGAGCGTTCCCCCCACACCCAGGCCGGGGGAGCCGTTCACGAAGGTGATCTGAGCGGTGAGCGACCAGAGGTGAGCGCCCTTGATGCCGAACGCGTCGTCCCAGAGGTAGGCGTAGCCGTGCTCGGGGTGCGGCAGCGGGGTGTTGACGCCGTCGGGATCACCTAGCGGCTCCTGCCCGATGGTCACGCTGTCGACGTCGAGCCCCACCCCTACGTCGTCCACCAGCACCTGGGTGCGCAGGGCCGTCTGACCCGCGTGCGTCACCTGCACGGTGACCGCGACCTTCTTCCACTCCGGCCCGGCCGTGAAGTCGGCGGTGGCGACGTCGTCCGTGCCCGAGCCGGTGGCGGCCAGTCGGAGCTCTCCAGCGACCTGGCCCCCATCGGCGGAACGGACGTAGGCGCTCACCGTCTGGCTGGTCCCGTCGGCCACGCTCCCGGGGGTATCGAGCTGGATCCCGCCCTCAGAACCGCTCTGGCGCGAGATCGTCACGTAACCGTTGCCCGACTCGGCGCGCTCCCCGCTGTTCACCTGGGTCTGCGTGACCTGTGCCCCTTCGGGTGCGTAGGTGGTCCAGGTCTCCTCCTGCACCTTCACGTCATCGACGTAGAGCTCGACGCCGGGGGTGTTCACGGTGAGAGCTGCACTCATCGACGAGTGGGAGCCGCTGACGGGGAGGCGCAGGCTCACCTGCTGCCACGAGTCGCCCGCCACGAAGCCGGCGCTCGCCTCGGCACCACTGCCGCCCTGCGCCGTCAGCTGGAACTGACCCTGCACAGCGGCCCCCGACGGCGAGCGCACCCAGGCGCTGGCGGAGTAGGTCGCGCCAGCGCTCGGGGCGTGGTCGATGCCGTGGGAGATCCCGCTACCCGCCGGACCCTCGGTGCGCAGCACCATGAGCCCGTAGCTGTCGTGGGCCCTCTCGGGATCCTCGTAGACCACAGCAGACACCGAACCCCCTGGGACGACGTCGACAGCCCACGGGTCGTCCTGGACGATGACGTCCTGGGTGACCGTGATCTGGTCCACGTCGAGCTCCCCGGCCTGCGTCAGCTCCACGGCTGCCTTCAGGGACGAGTTCGACCTGGTCGCCTCCAGCGTCAGCTCCACGTGCTGCCACTCGCCGGTTGCGGTGAAGGGCAGCGAGGCGGCCTCGTCCGCCGATCCGATGGCGGCCAGCTCCAAGCGTCCCCCCAACGTGGCCCCGGAAGCCGACCGCACGTATGCCTGCACCGTGTACGAGCCGCCTGGGCGGACATCGGCCGGGCTGACGCCCATCACCCCACCCCCGGCGCCGGAGCTGCGGATGCGCATGTAGCCGGGTCCTCGGGCGGCGGAGCCGTCGGTCATCACGGCCTCGTCGACGGCCACGCCGGAAGGCGCGTAGGGCAGCCATGTCGGGACCGACCGCAACGTCACGTCGTCCACCAGCAGCGCGCTCCCAAGGGTCGACACGTTGACGGTCACGCGCAGCGCACTGGGGTCCCCCTGCTCCGTCGGGAGCGTCACGTAGACCGGCTGCCACTCGCCGGTGGCCGTGAACGGCGAGCTGAGCGAACCGGCGTCGCCGTTCCCGTTCAGCTGGATCGAGCCGCTCACCGGCGACCCGTCAGCCGAGCGAACCCAGGCCATGGCGGTGTAGATCGGCCCGTCGTCGGGCCCCAGCTCGATCCGGCTCGACACCTTCCCGGGTGCACCGTCGGCCTGCACCTCCAGGTAGGCGCTGCCCGTGTGCGCCTGCGCCGCGTCGGACCACACGGTCGCCTTGACGACGCCGCCCGACTCCGAGTCGGCCTCCCAGGGGTTGCGCTGGGTCAAGCCCTCGAGCTCCAGCGAGACGTCGTCGACGTCGATCGCCGATCCCGCCGTTTGGTTCTGCAGCAGGACGGCCACGTTGGTCGCGGGCTCGGTCAGGGTGAGCGTGGTCGTCACCTGCTGCCACGCGCCGGTCGCCGTGAACGGCGCAGAGGACGACTCCGACCCGGTGGTCACCTGGAACGACCCCGTCGCAGAGCCCCCCGGCGCCCGCACCCATGCGCTGGCCAGGTACGTGTTGCCCGCGGTGGGAACGACGTTCGTCCAGAACGACGCGCTCTGGGTCCCACCGGACGGGTTCTGGGTGCGGAGGTATCCAGATCCCGAGTGCGCCGTGGAGGGATCGTCCAGCACCCGGGGCCAGGGTCCGACCCTGCTCCCCCTGTAGACGAAGAAGTTGTCGACACGGTGGCCGGCCGACGACCCGTAGCTGGTGTCGACCTGGCCGAACACGCCGCTCCGGTTGCCCGAGGGCATCGACACGGTGTCGCTGTAGAGGACCTCCTCCGTGTCGAGCCGCGTGACGGTGGCCGTGACGTCGGAGCCCGACGCCGTGAGCCGCACCCGGTGCCACGCGTCGGGCGCCAGCACCGGTACCTCGCCGTCGTCGATCAGGTGGCTCTTGTCCCCACTGTCGATCCTGTAGAACCCGCCGTTGTCGTCCTCGGTCTGGACGCGGAACAGGTAACCGGTCTCGCTGGAGCCCGAGGTGGTGAGCCAGTAGCCGATGTCGAGCATCTCGCGGCTGCCCGATTCGGGGAAGTACACGTCGTAGGAGATGTCGAAGTCTCCGGACACGTCTCCGTAGGAGCCCTTGTCGAACCGCCACCAGCCCTGGTCGCCGTCGGATCGCAGCGAGGACGCCGGGTTGCCGTAGTCGGACACCAGGGCGACCTCCGACCCCGAGCGCGTGATGGGCGGCATCGAGTCGAAGGTGGACCCCGTGGCCACCCACGCCACCGTCGGGTCCTGGGGCACCGAGACCCCCTCACCGGACAACGTGAGGTCGTCGACGTAGACGTGCCCGAGGGCGGTGCGCATCTCCACCGCGATCCGGATCCCGGTGTGGCCCGTCTTGGTCACGGGCAACGAGACGGAGATCTCCTGCCAGGTGTCGTCGGTCGTGAGGCTGGCGGTGGCCGTCTCCTCCGTGCCTCCCAGCGCTGTGAGGCGCAGCCGCACGTTGCTGGGGTAGAACGACTTGAGCTGGGCGGTTGCCGTGTACGTGGCGCCCACCTCGGGCGCGGCCAGATCCCTGTAGACGTAGGACGACGTCGAGTTGGAGCGGTCGTTGAAGAACAGGGAGCCCGTCCCGCTGTGCACCAGCGAGCTCCCCTCCGCTTCGTTCGTCACCAAGGCGTTGAGGGCTGCCGGCGTCGTGGGGCTCGCCTTCCAGCCGAGCTCCTGGAGGGTCATGTCGTCCACGTAGAGCTCGACGTTCGCCGCGTTCATCCCACGGAAGCCCATCCGCAACCCGGTGTGGCCCGACTTGGTGATCGGCAACGTGACGCTGTAGCGGGTCCACCCGAAGTTCGACGCAGAGACCGGCACCGCCGCCACCTCGCGGGTTCCGCCCTCGGTCTCGATGACGAGCTCCCCGGAGATGGAGGCCGAGGAGCGGACGTTGACGGTGAAGGTGTAGACCTCGCCCTCCTCGGGAGCCTCGGCGCTGGTGGAGAGCATGCTCCAGTTCGACGTCGGGGAGCTCATCACCAGGTACTGGTCGCCGGTGCGGGCGAAACCCGGGTCGTAGCGGACCGCCTGGTTCGACGGCGCCCCCGAGATCACGTGGAAGTTGTCGAGTCGATGGCCGGGGGTGGCGCCGTGGTTGGTCTTGAGCTGCCCGAACACTCCCTTGCGGTTGCCAGAGGGCAACGTGTCGGTGCGGTGGTACACCTGCTCGCCCGTGTCGAGGCGCTCGATCGTGGCAGCGACCTTCGAGCCCGTGGCGGTGATGTGCACGCGGTGCCAGACCTCCCGCTTGAGCGAAGAGTTGCCATCTCCGGAGATCCGGTCGCGGTTGCCGTTGCTGATCTTGTAGAAGCCGCTCGGGTTGCTGTTGCTCTCGACACGGAACAGGTAGCCCGTGGCGTCGTTGTTCCCGTCGTCACCCGTGATCCAGAACCCCATGTCGAGCATGTCACGGCTGTTCGAATCCGCGAAGTACACGTCGTAGGAGATCTCGAAGTCTCCGGTGACATCACCGTAGGTGCCCTTGTTGAAGAGCCACCACTTGTTGTTGCCGTTCGATCGCAGCGACTTGCCAGGGTTGCCGTAGTCGGACCTCAGCTCGATGTCGGAGCTCGACGACCGCTTGATCGGTGGCATGGACTCGAAGTCGGTCCCAGTGGTCGAGCGCATCCAGGGGCGGTCCGTGTTCGGGATGTCGACCACCACAGGCGAGTCGACCAGCCCGAAGCTGAGCGCGTCGACGTAGATCCTTGCTCCGCCCTGCGACGGGTTGACGGAGATGCTGAACGCGCTCCGGCATGGCTCGCCTGCCACCTGCAGGACCATCTTCCTCCAGGTCCCGTCGGCGGTGTAGGTCTGGGTGGTACGTGAAGCCGACTGGGTGGAGCAGCCGGGTGCCGTGCCTTCCTGGTCCACGAAAAGCATCACGGACCTGCTGGACGAGTCCGGCGTCCTCACCCACACCTCGAGCTCGTAGGTGGCTCCCTCCACGGTCGGCCAGTGGACGTCTTGGAAGAGGCCGGATCCCGTGGTGGTCGTCGATCCCGACGACTGCGTGTTGCGGACCTCCATCACGTAGTCGCCCTCGTCCTCCGTGGGCGCGGTCTCCTCGCGCATGCTCATCGAGTAGCCGCTCGTCACCATCCAACCCGTGCTGTCGCCCGTCTCGAAGTCGCCGTTGAACACGACGTCGGTGTCCTCGAAGTCGGCGTTGGGCAGCACGTTCGCCGCCTCGCCGCCCTCGAAGTCGCCTTCGGGGAACAGCACGGAGCCCACGCCTGCCTCGAAGTCGGCGTTGGGCACCAGGTTCGGCGAGGGCTCGGCGTCCTCGAAGGAGCCGTTCGTGAGCAGGGAGGGATCGGGCTTGGTGTCGAAGCTGCCGTCGAGCATCGGCTCGTAGGTGGGCTCGAAGTTGCCCGCCGGCAGAAGCGTCGGGATCTCGAACCCGCCGTCGGGGTCCTCGCTCACAGAGCCCTTGGCGCTCACGCGCACGACGATCTCGCTCGACCCGCCGCCCGCCTCCACGCCTACGAAGGCCGAGACCGGGAAGTGGTTCCCCGACATCGAGACCGTGGCGTCGGCGCCCAGGCCCAGGGCGAACTGGTCGCCCTCCTTGCCGATGTGCACGCTGACGCTGTCGAGGGTGAACCCGCCGCTGCGCATGGACACGTCGATGTCGCCGTCGAGGGAGAAGTCACCGTCGTCGAACCAACCCGTGGCGCCGATGGACGCATCGGCATCGGCGTTGCCAGTGGCGACCATCAGCTCCGCCGGGATGTCCATGGAGGCCGTGAGCGAGCTGAGCTCGGGCTTCAAGGGCAGCTCTATGCCGCCGATGGTGATGACCGGCTCGGTGTCGAGGTCGGTCCAGGCGAAGCCTTCCAGCGTCACGTTGCCGATCCGCACGCCGTTGTGCTCGCCCGAGTCGTCTATCTCACCTCCGGTGCCGAACTGGCCGAGCACCACGCCGTCGGGGCTCCACGAGGCGCAGCCCCCGGTGTGCAGGGTTGCGATGTCGGGCACCTCCACCTGGAAGTTCCCACAGAACTCAAGCCCGAACTCGTTGTTGGCCCCGCTCAGGTCCGGCATCTCGAGGTTCGCGTCGAACGTGTCGCTGCGCGGGCCCTTCCACATCGTGAACAGCGCATCGGACATCTCGATCCCGGCGATGTCCACGTCGTCGGGGGCCGCCTCGAAGCGGGCCCACGACCCGTCGCTCAGGAACGCACCTTCGAAGGACATGTCGGGGATCTCGTCGGGGAAGGTGATCTCCCCGTCGTGGAAGCCCGCGAACACGCCCTCGGCCTCAGGGCAATGCTCATCGAGAGGACAGGTGGTGCCGAGCGTGAACCCGGTGCGGATGGTGACGCCTGGGGAGGCATCCTCCCAGCTCACCTCGTCGATCTCCACGTCCCAGGTGATCTCGCCCTCCTCCGAGGCGACCGTCCCAGAGAAGGAGTCGACGCCTATGACCAGGCCGTCCATGCCGGGGGGGCTCCACGGTTCGCCCTGGATGGTGGCGACCGTGAGCACCCAGTCGTCCTCGTCTTCGTAGACGACGGTGCCCTCCAGCGTGAACGAGTCGTTCTCGCTCAGCTGGATCTCCATCTCTCCAGAGAACGTCTCGGGGTCTTCCTGGGTGGGTGTGGCAGCTGCGAACACCAGCGTCTCCGCACCGCTCCCGGCTCCGGCGTGCAGCGCTGCGGAGGGGTCCGCGCTCCTCAAGCCCAGGCTGCCGGCGACGAAGCGCGCTCCCCCGCCGATCTCTATGGATCCGCCCTCCACCTCGGCGACGTCACCCGACATCGACCACGAGGGCTCGGTGAGGGGGACGCCTTCGACCACGTACCCCGCGCTCAGGTAGGAGCCGCCGAAGGGGATCTGCGCGCCGGCGAAGCCGACCGATCCGCCGACCTCCAGGGCGAACGCCGACGAGGAGTCGACGACGCCCTTCAGGTGGAGCCTGCTGGAGCCTTCGGTCATCGAGTAGTTGACCGTCATCGAGGTGTGAACCATCGACTGCTCTCCCGAGAAGTCGATCCGCAGCGCCAGCCGTGACTGCCATCCATCCGGCATGTCGACGAGCAGCTCGCCCTGGGCGGTGAGCAGAACGGAGCCGTTGACCACTCCGCGTTCGAGGACGATGGCTCCCGAGGTGACCCCGAAGTCGATGGGGCCGGACACCCCGAGGATCGACCCCGACGCCTCCTCGACGGTCACCCTGAAGCTCTGGGCTCCCCTGAAGGAGAGCTCCCCGATCATGGTGAGCTCCTCGTCGACCAGCTCCATGGGGCTCACGAGGTTCCAGGTGACCCTGCCGCCGTCGCTCCTCAGGCCACCGGAGATCCTGCCCGTGTCGGCAGAGAGGGAGTGGGACCCCGGGGGCGTCCAGGTGCTCGGCGAGCCGGCCCTGGCCCTCAGCTCCCAGTTCCCCTCATCGAGGTAGTCCAGGTCGGCGTCGACGAACAGCGGGCTCGATCCCTGGATCTCGAGCCGAGCTGTGCCCGTGACGCCGGGATCCACCTCGCTCATCTCCACCGAGAAGCTCGACACCACCACCCCGTCGATCACGCCGCCGGTCCCGGATCCCCGGATCGACCAGCTGTGGTCGGGGTCGTCGGCTCCGGTGCTCCCGCGATAGGTCCCCGACAGCACCAGGTGCGAACCCGCGAAGCTCAGGTGCCCGCCCACCGCCAACGAGTAGCTGCCGTCTCCCGAGACGCGACCTTCCATCGTGATCTCGTTGCCTCCCCGCGTGGAGGCGACCACCACGTCACCGACGAGCCCCACCCCGTCGTGGGTCACCCGCAGGACCGCGTCGAGGTCCCAGTCCGGGACCACGCGGGGGTGCCCCCGGAGGGAGACCGTCACGTCGGCTGTCGAAGCCCCCCCGATGTGGGCGATCTTGCCGGACGCGGGTCCGAGTGCGACCCCGGCGAGGTTGCCCTCCGCCCCGTCCACCACGATGGACCAGTCGTCTCCCTCGGCCAACTCGTAGTACCCGTGGAGGGTGGTGCCACCGGGACCGGCGATGCTCACCCGGCTTCCCGCCAGCTGATCCCCCTCGCCCGGCTCGCCCCCGTCGATTGGGTCGAGGGGCACGGTGGCAGATCCCCCTGCGCCATCTCCGGCACCGGTGGTGCCTTCGATCGTCGTGCTGGTGGGACCCGTGGTGGTCGTGGTGCTCTCGGGCGATGCGAGCTCCGGGGGCGGATCTCCCCCGTCGGGCGATCCCTCTCCTCCACCGCCTGCGAGCACCGCCCACGAGATGCCGCCTGCCAGCAAGGCGACGACGAGCACCGAGCCGAGCGCAGTCGCGGCCGGGTGGGCGGCCACCCATCGCTTCATCGCGTCCACTGCCAACCCCAAAGGTCGGACCTTCCTCTCTTGGCCCCCGTGAGAGGCTCGCCCGTGCAACCTAATGTATTGACACGATAATTGTCAATACATGGTCAGATCACACCCAACCGACCGCCGGCGGGAAGCTCCTAGCACCCCTCCACACATCGAACACACGTTCGCTACCATCGACGCCGTGGAGCCCCTCCCTGCCGAGATCCGTCACGTCGCCGACGATGCACGTTCCATCGTCACCGCCGGCGAGCGGGTGCTCCCGGTGGTGGAGCCGCTGAAGCCCCTGATGCCCTGGGGCGGCCTGCGACGAGGGACCCCTGTTGCCGTGTCGGGGGCCGCCTCGGTGAGCCTGGCCCTGGTGCTCGCGGCGGGGCCCTCCGCTGCCGGGTCGTGGGTCGGGGTTCTGGGGTTGGAGGGTGTCGGGCTGGTGGCTGCTGCGGAGCTGGGCGTGGACCTGGACCGGTTGCTCATCGTGCGCAGGCCACGCAGGGATTCCTGGGCAGCCGTGGCCGATGCCCTCGTCGGAGCGGTCGACGTGCTGTTGCTGGGATCGGGGGCCTGGGCAGCACCGGCGCAGGTTCGCCGGCTTGCCGGTCGGGCGCGCGAAGCAGGGACGGTGCTGGTGGCGGTGGCGGGCGAGCGCGAGCCTCGCTCAGGAGAGGCGCTGGGCCCGGAGCTGCGACTGGAGGCTCGAACTGGTCGCTGGTCGGGGTTGGGCCGAGGACACGGCCACCTGGAGTCCCGGGAGATCGTCGTGGAAGCTCGGGGAAGGCGTGGGGCCGACCGGCCACGACGAACCTCGCTGCTGCTCGCGGGCATGGGTGGCCGGGTGGAGGTGAGGGCACCCCGAGCTGCCTGGCGCTCTCCACAGGGTCCTGGCGCACCCCTGAGGATCCTTCAGGGGGGGACGGCGGGATGAGCAGCACGCCCACGGTTGCGACTCGCACGCTCGCATGGTGGTGCCCCGACTGGCCAGTCGTGGCAGCCGGCATCCGGCCCGACGAGCCGGCCGCGGTGGTGGCAGCCAACCGGGTGCTGGCCACGACCCCGGCGGCCCGGCGCGAAGGGGTGGCGGAGGGCCAGAGGAGGCGTGAAGCTCAGGGGCGTTGCCCGGGGCTGGTCGTCATCGCTCCCGACGAGTCCCGTGACAACCGGATGTTCGAACCCGTGGCGGTGGCGCTCGAGAGCTTGGCGCCGCGGATGGAGATCACCAGGCCGGGCGTGGTCGCCTTCCCCACCCGCGGCCCATCCCGCCACCACGGAGGCGATGCGAGCCTCGCCCAGCTCGCCCTCGATCGGACCGAGGGGGCTCTGGAGGAGCTGGGTTGGGGGGGTCGGGCGAGGGTGGGCGTGGCCGACGGCTCGTTCGCAGCTCACCTCGCGGCGCGCACCACCACGTGGGACCCGCCCGACGCCCGGGCTCGCATAGTCGATCCCGGGGGGAGCCCGCGGTTCTTGGCCCCTCAACCCGTGGAGGTGCTGTCACGGCCCGAGCTGGCCCATCTGCTGCGCAGGCTCGGACTGCGCGCTCTCGGCGACTTCGCCGGCCTCGCCCCCGCAGACGTGCTGGCTCGCTTCGGCGCAGAGGGTCTGGCGGCGCACAGGTTGGCCCGTGGGATCGAGGAGCACCCTCCCGCAACCACCGAGCCACCGGCGGACCTGGTCGTGGCGAGCGACGTGGATCCCCCCACCGACAGGGTCGACGTGATCGCGTTCGTGGCGAGGACGCTGGCGGGAGACCTCGAGAGCCGCCTCGGAGCCCTGGGCATGTCGTGCAAGTGCGTGTCGGTCTTCCTCGAGACCGACCACGGAGAGACCCACGAGAGGCACTGGCGCCACGGATCAGCCCTCTCCGCCCCCGCCGTGGTCGACCGGGTGCGCTGGCAGGTGCAGGGCTGGGTCGAGGGCCCGCTGGGCGCCCGTCCCACGAGTGGCGTCTGCCGTCTGGTGCTCCACCCGGTGGAGGTGGTCCCCGCCCGAGGGCGCCAGATGGTGCTCTGGGGCGGGGAAGCCGCTGCGGGCGAGCGGGTCCTGCGCGCCGTGGCGCGCATAGACGGCCTACTCGGGCCGGGATCGGCGACCGTGCCGGAGCTCCTCGGAGGGCGGGACCCCGGCGAGCAGGTGCGGATGTCGCCGGCTGCCCTGAGCCTGTCGGACCGCGACGGCGAGCAGCGCCCGCCGGGAAGAAGCGACCGGGGCTGGAGAGGGAGGGCTCCCGGCCACGCCGACGACGTCGACCGTGAACCGTGGCCGGGACGACCACCTGTCCCCTCCCCCACCTGGATCCACCCCGAGCCCGTGGGTGCCCAGCTGGTCGACGCCGACGGCGACGTGGTCACCGTGAGCTCTCGAAGGGCCATGGCCCAGGCCCCTGCCCGGCTGTCGATCGGCAGGGGTCCTTGGTCGGACGTAGAGGCGTGGTCTCTGCCCTGGCTCGCCGAGCAGCGCTGGTGGGATCCCGTCGCAGCCCGCAGGCGCATCCGCATGCAGGTGCTCGCCGGAGGCCAGGGCCACCTCTTGGCGCTGGAGTCCGGGCTCTGGTGGGTCGAGGCCAGCTATCTGTGAGATGAGCACCCCCTACGCAGAGCTCCACGCCCACTCGAGCTACTCGTTCCTCGACGGGGCCTCCCAGCCCGAGGAGCTGGTGGCGGAGGCAGCGCGCCTGGGCCTCGAAGCCCTGGCCCTCACGGACCACGACGGCTTCTACGGGATCGTCCGCTTCGCCGAGGCGGCGAGGGATCTGGGCGTGCCCACCGTCTTCGGAGCCGAGCTGACCCTGGGGCGCAAGGTGGAGCCCGTGGGCGATCCCGATCCGGGTGGGTGGCGCCATGGCCCCACGGCCGCGGGCACCGAGTCGCACCTCGTGGTCCTGGCGCGGAACCCGAGGGGATATGCCCTGCTGGCCCGTGCCATCAGCGAGGCCCAGCTGGCGGGAGGGAGGGGCGCCCCACGCTTCTCACTCGAGCGCCTGGCGCTCCTCGGAGGAGCGGGGGCTCCCCCTGCCGATCGAGGTCACTGGGTCGTGCTCACGGGGTGCCGCAAGGGAGCGGTGCCGGCCGCCCTGGTGACAGCCGGCCCGCACGCGGCCGGCAGGGAGCTGGGCCGCCTGGTGGAGCTCTTCGGTCGCGACAACGTGGCTGTGGAGCTGTGGGAGCACGGTCAACCCCTCGACTCCCATCGCAACGACGCCCTTTCCCTGCTGGCCACCACGAGCGACGTCGCGGTGGTGGCGACCACCAACGCCCACTACGCCAGCCCATCGCGCTGGCGCCTGGCGAGTGCGGTTGCCGCGCTGAGCGCCCGTCGCTCCCTCGACGAGATGGACGGCTGGCTGCCCCCGGGACCAGGAGCCCATCTGCGCTCTGGGGCAGAGCAGGAGCGGCGCTTCGCCCGCTACCCCGGCGCGGTCGGCAACGCCGCGGAGCTGGGTCGCGCCTGCGCGTTCGACCTGAAGCTGGTGGCGCCTCGCCTGCCTCCGTTCCCCTGCCCCGACGGCCTCGACGAGAACGCCTACCTCCGCCGGCTGGCCAGCGAGGGGATGAACCGCCGATACGGTCCACGACCTCCTGCGAGGCCGGGCGATCCCAGCTCCGACGACCGCACCAGGAGAGCCTGGGAGCAGCTCGACCACGAGCTGCACGTCATAGAGCAGCTGGGCTTCCCGGGGTACTTCCTGGTCGTCTGGGAGATGGTGGAGCTATGCCGTGAGAAGGGGATCCTCTGCCAGGGACGGGGCTCGGCAGCCAACTCCGTGGTCTGCTTCGCCCTCGGGATCACGAAGGTCGATCCCATCCGCTACGGGCTCTTGTTCGAACGCTTCCTGGCCCCCGAGCGCGACGGGGAGCTGGCCCCCGACATCGACATCGACATCGAGAGCGGGCGGAGGGAGGAGGTGATCCAGCACGTCTACCGCCGGTACGGGAGGCACAACACGGCCCAGGTGGCCAACGTCATCAGCTACCGACCCCGGTCGGCGGTCCGCGACGCCGCACGGGTGCTGGGATACGCCCCCGGCCAGCAAGACGCCTGGGCGCGCGCGATCGGGCGACGGGCCGGGGTGTCCGACGACGGCAGGGTCGTCCCCGACGAGGTGGATGGTCACCCAAGGCTTGGCGGGCCGCCCGGAGGAGGGGGTGCCGGAGGAGGGGACGGAGGTGGCGGGCTCCCCGACGACGTGGCGACCCTGGCGGGGGCGGGCCACGCGCTGCCCCCCCCCCACGGCAACCCCACCCGAGGGCTGGTGATATGCGACCGACCGGTCGTGGAGGTGTGCCCCGTGGAGTGGGCCCGGATGGAGGACCGCTCCGTGCTCCAGTGGGACAAGGACGACTGCGGCGCTGTGGGGTTGGTCAAGTTCGACCTGCTCGGACTCGGCATGCTCGAAGCCATCCACCACATGGTCGACCTGGTGGCCGAGGCCCATGGCACCGTGATCGACCTCGCCGACCTGGGCGACGACGACCCTCGCGTCTACGAGATGCTCTCGAGGGCCGACTCCATAGGGGTGTTCCAGGTGGAGTCCCGAGCGCAGATGTCGATCCTCCCCCGCCTGCGCCCAAGGGAGTTCTACGACCTGGTGGTGGAGGTCGCCCTCATCAGGCCCGGTCCCATCCAAGGCGGCTCGGTGCACCCCTACATCCGTCGGCGCAACGGCACCGAGGAGATCACCTACCCCCACCCCCTGCTGAAGCCGGCACTGGAGAAGACCTTGGGCGTGCCCCTGTTCCAAGAGCAGCTCATGCGCATCGCCGTGGACGCTGCGGGGTTCACCCCCTCAGAAGCCGACCAGCTGCGCCAGGCCATGGGTTCGAAGCGGAGCGCCGAGCGCATGGAGCGCCTGCGAGAGCGCCTGTTCTCCGGCATGGCAGCGAACGGGATCACCGGGGAGGTGGCCGACGACGTGTTCGACAAGCTCTCGGCCTTCTCCACCTACGGCTTCCCCGAGAGCCACTCGATCTCGTTCGCCTACATCGTCTACGCCAGCGCCTGGATCAAGTACCACTACCACGCGGCCTTCACCGCCGGGCTGCTCAACGCCCAGCCCATGGGCTTCTACAGCCCCCACAGCCTGGTGCAGGACGCCCGACGCCACGGCGTGGAGGTGCGCAAGCCCGACGTGAACTCCTCGGCCGCCAAGGCCGGGTTGGAGTGGGATCCAGAACCCCGGCCCCACTCGACCACCCCCGAGAACGAACCCCCGCGACCCCAGCCCGCCATACGGCTGGGCCTCTCGTCGGTGAGGACCGTAAACGACGACCTGGCCGAGCGCATCTCTGCCGAGCGTCGGAGCGGGGGACCCTACTCCGACGTCGAGGACCTGGTGCGCCGCGTGCCCGTGAAGCCCGCTGCGCTCGAAGCCCTGGCCACCGCAGGAGCCCTCGAGACCTTGGCCGGCAGCGCTGCCAGCAGCACGAGGGGCAGGGCTGGCAACGGGGGCGACGGCAGCGAACCTCACCCTGCCCTCGACAGGCGACGGGCCCTGTGGGCGGCAGGAGCAGCCGCCCAGGCAGGCCCGGATCGCCTCCGAGGGGTGGTGACCGCCCTCGACGCACCCACGTTGCCGGGCATGTCGCCCGAGGAGCTGGCCGCAGCCGACATGTGGTCCACCGGCATCTCCTACGAGGGCCACCCCACCCGCTTCGCCCGCCACGCGCTCGACCGCAGTGGGGTGGTCACCGTGTCTGCCCTGTCCGGCCTCCCGCACCGCTCCCGAGTGAGGGTGGCGGGCATCGTCACGCATCGCCAAAGACCACCCACGGCGGGGGGTGTGACCTTCCTGACCCTCGAGGACGAGACGGGCGTGCTGAACGTCATCTGCTCCCCAGGGTGCTGGAAGCGCCATGCGCGGATCTTGCGGAACTTCCCCGCACTGGTCATCGGTGGCCGACTGGAGCGCGCCGACGGTGCCATCAACCTCACGGCCCAGAAGGTGGAGCCGCTGTCGCTGTCGACCGCGGCCCCACCCTCTCGCGACTTCCGCTGACCGCGCCTGCAGGCACGGCGCCTCGGGCTCAACCGGTGTAGCGAGGCCTGCCCTTGCCCGAGACACCCCCGGAGACCGAGGTGGTCGCGTCCTGGGGAAGCGGGTCCATCACGGCGGTGGTGGTGGAGCCGGGCACCGTGGAGGTGCTGCTCGAGGGCGGAGCGGTGGTCGACGTCGACGGGGAGGTCGTCGTGGTCGTGGGTGGCGGTGGCGGCGGCGTCGGAGGCGCCACACAGGAGGCCGACTGGGACGGCACCACGCCGCTGCTGGGGATGACCAGCTTGGTGGAGCACTGCGCTTCGAGCACGTCGGCGAGCTGGGCGAGGATCGCGATGACGACCGGGTCGGTGCTGCCGGCCAGGTTGTTCAGCTCCAGCGGGTCGTGCGCGAGGTTGTACGCCTCGTACTCGTTGGGCACCGGGCTGTCCTTCACCGTCGTGGCCGCCGTCTTCGGGCCCGCCTGCGTGACGTTGCCGTTCACGATGGTCACGATGTCGGTGGCCGGGTCGCCGGTCTGCGTGTTCTCCGGATCGCTCCAGAACTGGGGCTTGTCGGAGTAGCGCGAGTACTTCCACTTCTCCCGCGCACCTCCCGGCCCCGTCGGGAGCATGGCGATCACGGTTTCCACGTGGTTCGGCTGGATGACCGACTCGTACATGTGCCCGCTCGGAGCACGTTGCATCGAGCCCCGACTCACCTCGTCGTCGGTCATGAAGTACACCGGCTCGTCGAGGGTCGACGGTGGGACCTCACCACGGATGACGGCCGAGAGGTCACGGCCGACGAGCGGGTGGATCTCGGTGTGGGTGGCGGCCAGCTCAGCTTGCAGCTCCTCCACGTCGAGCCCGGCGAGGCCGAGCAGCGTGGGCAGGATGTCGGCGTGGCTGGTCGGCGCGTCGATCTGCTGGCGACCGGAGAAGAGGGTCGGGCTGTGGATGATGAAGGGGACGTGCGTCGTCTCCTCGTAGGCCTGGTGCCACTTCTGGAACATGCCGCCGTGTGCGCCGAGCATCGTGCCGTGGTCCGAGCTGAACACCACGATGGTGTTCGCTGCCATCTCGGGGTGGGAGGCCAGCGTGTCGAGGACCTTCTTGATGTGGCCGTTCACGTTCTGCTGCAGCTGGTAGTAGAAGCGCCGGTAGTCCTGCGTGTTGGCCGTGGGCTGGAACATCTGCGGATAGGTGTCGACGTAGCTCTGCTGGCACGAGGGCTTGCTGGAGAGGTCCTCGGTCGCGGTGGCCGCGTAGGAGTGGTCGAAGGGCTCCGCCGGCACGGCCGAGCCGTCGAGCTGGCCCTCCAGGTTCCAGGCCGGGTTGCTCAGGGTGCCGGCTCCCCAAGTGGTGATGTCGTGGGGATCAAGGAACCCGGCGTAGAGCAGCCACGGCTTGCCGCTGTCCTGGGTGGCGAGGTCGTTGAGCAGTCCGACGATCTGGTCCTCGAACTTCGGGTCTCGACCGATGGCCCCGGCAGCCGACGAGGCGGAGTTGAGGGGGTTGGTCCCGTGGGCCTCGGGCCCTATCCATCCGCTGAAGCCGAACCCGTCGAGGCGATCGGCGTTGAGGTACGCGGCCTCCTTGGAGGGGATGGGCACGCCGTGCTCGTCGAAGCTGAACAGCGCGTCCTTGGTGCCCGGGATCAGGATGTCGGCCTCCGAGACGTGCCACTTGCCCTTGATGTACGTGTCGTAGCCTCCGGCGCGGAAGTAGTCGCCCATGGTGGGGACGGTGTCGGGGTCGAGCCAGTAGCAGTCGTCCTCGAAGGCGCTCTTGGCCGCGCCACTGGTCTGGCTCACCCCGTGGAGCGACGGGTAGTGGCCGGTGATCACGGACGTGCGGCTGGGAGCGCAGGCCGACGACATGATGTAGTGGTTGGTGAACTCGAGGCCGTCTTCGCGCAGAGCCTCCTCCCCCACCAGGTGGGTGGAGCGGAACTCCTCGAGGGCGTCGGACTCGTAGGCCACCGGGTACCGGTACTCGTCGGCGGTGATGAACAAGATGTTGGGC
Organism: uncultured Rhabdothermincola sp.; assembly: GCA_964530525.1. Classification (GTDB taxonomy): domain Bacteria; phylum Actinomycetota; class Acidimicrobiia; order Acidimicrobiales; family Acidimicrobilacustridaceae; genus CAYNQN01. The sequence continues at coordinate 26,568 of CAZHBH010000023.1, forward strand.
CTGCTGGGCCCCTCGGCCTGGGGGCTGGCAGCGCCCTGGGCCGCCTCCAGGGTGGCTGCTGCCGCACGGTCGGGCCTGCCCATCCCCAGCATCGTGAGCCCGGTGGCAGCCGCGAGGCTCCCGCCCAACACGAAGCTCCGACGAGAGAACCCCCCTTCCGCACCGGCGTCGTCCTCGGTCTGTTCGGGGCTCGTGTCCTCTCGCATCGCGTCTCCTCTTCACGCAGTTCGTGGGAAGCCTTCGCAGGAGAGCTTGGCACGTCCCGCGACGACCCTGGCCCGCTACGGTGCCCGCCGTGGAGTCCGAAGAGCCTTCCGCACCGCCGGTCGCCGGGGAGCCGCCCCCGGGTGCCAGGCCGCCCAAGGACATGGTGTGGGTTCCGGGCGGCACCTTCAGCATGGGCTCTACCTACTTCTACCCAGAGGAGGGGCCCGTCCACGAGGTGGACGTCGACGGCTTCTGGATGGACGAGCACGCGGTCACCGTGGCCGAGTTCCGCCGCTTCGTCGCCGCCACCGGCCACGCGACGGTTGCAGAGCGCCACCCCGACCCCGATCAGTTCCCGGGCGTCGCGTCGGAGGCGCTCGTGCCCGGTTCGCTCGTCTTCGATCGACCGGCAGACCCGGTGGACCTGCGCAACCCAGGCAACTGGTGGTCGTGGGTTCCAGGCGCCAACTGGCGCCACCCCGAGGGTCCGGGATCGGACCTGGCCGGCAGGGACCGCCATCCGGTCACCCACGTCACCTACGAGGATGCGGAGGCGTACGCCGCGTGGGCCGGCAAGGCGCTGCCCACGGAGGCGGAGTGGGAGCGGGCTGCGCGCGGGGGCCTGGACGGAGCCGTCTACTCCTGGGGGGACGAGATGAACCCCGGGGGTCGGGTGATGGCCAACACGTGGTACGGGCGCTTCCCCTGGGAGCACCTCGGGGTGGCCGGGCCGGTCGGCACGATCCCCGTCAAGAGGTTCCCACCCAACGGCTACGGCCTCTACGAGATGACCGGGAACGTGTGGGAGTGGACGTGCGACTTCTTCGCCCCTCGGCACCCCCACGGCGACGCCCCGTCGTGCTGCGTGCCCCGGAACCCCCGTGTTGCGAGCGCTGAGCAGAGCTACGACTTCGGCAACCCCGGCGAGCACATACCGCGACGGGTGATCAAGGGGGGTTCGTACCTGTGCGCCCCCAACTACTGCCTGCGCTACCGGCCCGCAGCCCGCCAGGCCCAGGCGGTGGACACGTCTACGACGCACATAGGCTTCCGCTGCATCGTTCGCGTCCCGCAGCCGTAAGGCCCGACTCGGGTAGCCCTGTCGAGCGAGTGGCCTTCGACAGACGGCTAGCGGGAACCGCGTCGGCCACCGGAGCCGACCCCTGGAGCCCAAGCCACGTGGGGAACGTCGCCGTAGAGCCGCTCGATCTCGTAGTGCCGGCGGACGTCGTCCTGGAAGGCGTGGACCACGAAGTCGCCGTAGTCCATGAGCACCCACTCCCAGGTGTCGATCCCCTCGACGCGCTCGGGCCGCCTACCGGCCACGGCCGCCACCGCTGATTCGACCTCCTCAACCATCGCCTTCACCTGGCGTGGGTTCCTACCGCTTCCCACGACGAACCAAGAGGTGATCGCCAGGACGTCGCCCACCTCGATCGCGACGGTGCCTTCCTCGCCCTTGGCGGCAAGAGCGTCACCGGCGACGGTGACCTCCTCGGGCATCCGCGCCTCAGCGGCCAACGTCGTCCAGGTAGTCGCTACCCAAGATCACGGTTGCGCCCACCGCCGAGCCCGGTTCCTCGATGAGCACCAGATCGCCGACGCCCAGGGCCTCGCGCAAGAGCTCGGCGCGGGGGCGCGTCGACGGGTCGTAGTAGATGATCTGCGTCGTGACGACGTCGAAATCGGTGTGGTTCCCCACTTTGTCGACCTGTGCCCCGACTTTCCCGATCGCTACCGCCGCGCCTATGCCGTGGTCGAGCTTCCCGGTGCCGTCGAGCACCACGGCGTGCAGCCTCGCCCCCTCGGGGCCGGCCGGGAACGGCACGTAGCGCGCCACCAGGGCTGCAACCTCCTCGCTCATGGGCAGGTGGCTCTCGGAGCCACCTGGCGAGTCGAGGCTCGAGGTCACGGGGAGCACGGCGAAGCTCACGCTGTCCGACGCGAGGGCCCGGACGAAGCGACCCAGGCCGACGTCCACCTCGCCGGGTACGACGCCGGGCCGCGAGAGATCGGCACCTATTGCCCCGAGCCAAGCTCTCCAGAAGGCCTCTCGACGGGCGAGCCGCGCCAGGTCGCTCTCGTCGGCGTCTTGTGCGCTCAGGTACTCCCACACCCTCGACGCGGGGAGATCGAGCTGGCCGACGGGAAACCCGGTCACGGAGTCGGGGTTGTCGACGCGCAACGTCCCCACGGGTGACACCAGATCGGCCCACCGAGGAGGCCTTATCTCGTCCACACCCCCGATCCCGACCCCCAGCAGCCGCTCGGTGGCCGAGCCGAGGGCGTCGATGCCCTGCTGGGCGAAGATCGTGGAGAGCTCGGCCTGGCCCCCAGCGGCGGGCGCCGCAGGCACCACGGTGGAGCCTGGGATCTCGATCACCGCTCCCGCGCCCTCCCCGCTGAGCACGAGCACCGAAACGCTGTCGAGCGCGCCCTGCGAGTCCACCAGTGCGAGCGCCTGGATGGGCGTGGGCTCCACGATCGCCTGCCACCCCGGGGCCGCCGGGTCGTCGATGGTCCGGATGAGCCGTCCGTCGCTGCTGGCCAGCACCACCCTCATCCCCACGAGCACCAGCACGGGCGCGGCGACCACGAGGACCGTGAGGCACACCGGGAAGCCCCAGCGCCACCACGGCGAGGGGCGCGAGCTGTAGCGGCCGCGATAGCGCCCGCCGCCGTTCGAGGACGGCCGCGGCTCATCGTCGACCTCCGGGGCCGTGGTGACTTGCACGGCTCAACCATAGAGTCCGCGCCGCCGGGCGATCTCCACCGCCCCGCGGGGGACCAAGAGGTCCACCGGCGCACCCGTCCGGAAGCGACGGCGCAGATCGGTGCTCGACACGTCGAGCCTCGGCACCCGAACCCTCCTGGACGGCCAGCCGTCGGGATCGCGAGCGGGCAGCGTCCCCTCACGGTCGACCAGGACGAGCTCGGCCAGGCTGGGAAGCTCCGAAGCCCTGCGCCATCCGGCGAGGCCGGCGGCGGCGTCCGCCCCCACGATGAGGAACAGCTCCGAGAGGCCTCCTTCGCGCAACTCCACCAAGGTGTCGATCGTGTAGGAGGGCCCACCCCGGCGGATCTCCACATCGCTGGCCTCGAGTCCTTCCAGCGAGGCCACGGCCGCCTCGACCATGGCGAGGCGGTCCGTCGCCGGCGTCGCCTCGTGGCCAGGAGCCTTGTGCCACGGGTCGTTGGCGACCACCATGAGCACGCGATCGAGGCCAAGCGCGAAGCGGACCTCCGAAGCCGCCACCAGATGGCCTATGTGGGGTGGATCGAACGTTCCCCCGAAGACACCCACCTTCTCGGCGGCCCCTGCCATCGGCCGATTCTGCCACCATGGCCCCAGCGGACCACGAAAGCCCTGCTCGCGGGCCCTGGAAGCCCTATTGACGTGACCCGCCGAGGCCCGTGGCCTAGTGTTGACGGTTCCCCCAACAAGACCGTTCCCCAGGTCCTCGTACCGGTGACACACGTCACCGCTCCGTTCGGAACATTTCCGGGTAGAGGCGGTGCTGACATCGGTGTCATCCCCCGTAATCAGGGAAGTCCCATCTAGCAGGGTTCCCGGTGAGAGCAGGTGTCATGAGCGATTCAGTCGGCCAGTACCTCAACGAGATCGGTCTCGTCCCCCTCCTGACGGCGGACGAGGAGCGCGAGCTCGCGCAGATCATCGAGGCCGGCGTCCAGGCCCGCGAGCGCCTCGAAGCCGGTGAGCGGAGCCGAGAGCTCCAGCGAGCGGCGCGTGCTGCCGCCGAGGCCAAGGACCGGTTCATCCGCGCCAACCTCCGGTTGGTCGTGAGCGTGGCGCGCCGCTACCCCCTTCCCCCTGGGATGGAGCTGCTCGACCTCGTGCAAGAGGGCAACCTGGGGTTGGAGCACGCCGTCGACAAGTTCGACTGGCGCAAGGGCTTCAAGTTCTCGACCTACGCCACCTTCT
>CAZHBH010000024.1:0-30716 GCA_964530525.1 uncultured Rhabdothermincola sp.
GAACGTTGAGCGCTCGCAGGAGCTGGTCGCCACCGGCGCCTCGCGCATCGCCACCGCCTGCCCCTTCTGCTACATCATGATCGACGACGGCGTTAAGGGCGAGGGCCTGGAGGACGACCAGGTGAAGGTCGCCGACATCGCCATGCACCTGCTCGAGGCCATCGAGACGGGCGAGTCGGAGCCGGTCGGCTCCGTCATCACCTCGGTGGGCATCCCCACCCGCCGCGACGGCTGATCCCTTCCGGCTTCACTCGCGCCGGGGCGACCAGAGCGCCGATCGCTCAGCGCGACGGTCACCTCGAGGCGAGGTCTACCAGGCGCCCGATCAGACCCGAGCGCGATGGAAGGATCCGTCCCGCCAAGTCGAGCATGCGGGCGTCGGGGCCCACGACGGCGCGGGCGTGGTTGCGCTCGATCGCTCGGACGATCTTGCTCGCGACGGCCTCGGGCTGGCGCAGCACGAAGCGCTCGAAGAAGTGAGCGAAGCGGACGTCCTTGAGGCCGGCCAGGCGGGCCGCCTCGGCGCCGCGGGCAGACGACGAGATGTTCGTGTTGATGGCGCCCGGGTGAACGCTGGTGACACCGATCTGCGTGTTGATCAGCTCTGATCGCAGAGCCTCGGTGAAAAGGCGGACGGCCCCCTTCGTGAGCGAGTAGGAGGCGTTGCGGGGAAGACCGAGGAACGCCGCCATGCTCGACAGGTTGACGATGTGTCCCTCGTCTGCCTCCCTGAGCATCGGGAGGAACGCACGGCACCCGTGGATCACGCCCCAGACGTTGATGCCGATTATCCAGCGGAGGTCCTCCATCGACTCGGCCTCGAAGAGGCCTGCGCTGGTGACGCCCGCGTTGTTCACCAGGATGTGGCACGCGCGGTGGGTCTCGGCGACCTCGGCGGGCAGCTCGCCCATCCGCTCTTCGTCGGAGACGTCCGCTACGTGGGTAGATGCCTTCCGGCCCCGACGGGAGACGAGCTGCGCCGTCTCGTCGAGAGCGGCTTCGTTGACGTCGACCAGCGCCAGGTGGCAACCCCGCTCGGCCAGCAGCACGCTGGTGGCCCGACCGATCCCCCCACCCGCACCGGTGACGACCGCTACGCGGTCTTCGATGCGCTTCACGCGCTCAGTCTCTGTCGGTCCGTGACAGGCGCGCCAGTCGAAGGTTCGCGCGCCGGATCGACTACCGGAAGTTCTCCCAGTACCTGCTGGGGCGGGGGCCCCGCTGGCCCTGGTACTTGGAGCCGATCGACGCCGAGCCGTAGGGCTGGTCGGCCGCGGTGGTCATCTTGATGAAGGAGATCTGGCCGATCTTCATGCCCGGGTAGAGCGTGATGGGCAGGTTCGCGACGTTGGAGAGCTCGAGCGTGAGCTGGCCGTCCCAGCCTGCGTCCACGAACCCGGCGGTGGAGTGGATGAGCAGGCCCAGCCTCCCCAAGCTCGACTTGCCCTCCAGCCTGGCGACCAGGTCGTCGGGGAGCTTGACCCTCTCGATGGTGGAGCCGAGCACGAACTCGCCCTGGTGCAGGATGAACGGCTGGTCTTCGGGCATCTCCACCAGCTCGGTGAGGTCCTCGAGGTTCTCCCTCACGTCGATGTGGCCCATCGTGTGGTTCCGGAACTCCCGGAAGTAGCGATCGATGTGCAGGTCGACCGACGAGGGCTGGATGCAATCCGGATCGAACGGCTCGATCTCGATGCGTCCGGCCTCGATCTCCTCTTTGATTGTGCGGTCCGACAAGATCACGGCGTGCAGGCTAGTGGACCCGTACCTGCCGACCGGGTGCCTTCCCTACTTGGGAGGCATGCGGATGCCGGCATCGACGCGCACGACAGCCGCGTTCACGTAGCTGTTGGAGATGAGCTCCATCGCAACCGCGGCCAACTCTTCGGGTTCCCCGAAGCGCTTCGGGAACAGGAGGTCGCCCTCGAGTCGAGCCTTGAGCTGGTCGGCCGCCTCCCCGGTGCCATAGATGGGTGTGTCCACGAGTCCAGGGACGATGGCGTTCACGCGGATGCCCACGACCGCCAGATCGCGGGCCATGGGGAGCGTCATGGCCACCACTCCTCCCTTGGATGCCGCGTAGGCGACCTGACCGATCTGTCCGTCGAAGGCCGCCACCGAGCCAACGTTGAGGATGGACCCGCGCTCTCCGTCGGCAAGCGGATCCACCTTGCTGATCGCGGTGGCCCCTATGCGTGCGCAGTTGAAGGTGCCGACCACGTTCACCTCGAGCATCCGGCGCATGTCCTCCACCGGATGAGACGATTCGTAGCGACCGTCGCGACCGATGATCCGGGCCGACCACCCGATCCCGGCGCAGTTCAGCAGCGCACGCAGCGGCCCCATTTCCTCGGCGACGTCGACCGCCCGGATGACCGACTCGGCGTCGGAGACATCCACGTGGACGAAGACCCCACCCGTTTCCTTAGCCACCTCCTGACCAAGCTCGTCTTGCAGGTCGGCGATGAGCGTTCGGGCCCCCCGCGCCGCGAGGGCCCGGGCGCATGCCGCCCCAATCCCCGAAGCGCCGCCCGTGACCAACGCGACAGTTCCTTCAAGATCCAACCTGCTCCTCCTCGCGAGCGGACCGGCCTCGCGCCACCGCTTCAGTGGGTTCGCTACCTCCGAGAGCTTCCATCAGGACCCTGGCGGCGGCACGAGCGCGGCTTCCGATCCGAGCCACATCGCCGTCGGGGCCGACAGGCGGGAGGTCCACCACCACCAGGTACCGCACCTCCCCGTCGCGCTCGAACACTGGAGCGGCCACACCCGCCTGCCCGCCCTCGCCTTTCTGGCTGGCGTATCCGTTCCGGCGCACGGTCGACAGCCCGCGACGCAGGCCCGCCGGGTTGATCATGGACGCCATGGGGCGACCGGATACCGCTAGGCGTGCTATCGCAGCGTCCATCACGTCCCGTGGGGCCCACGCGTAGCGGGCGCTGGTGAGCAAGGCGGTGCTGGGAGCGAGGACGTCCTCGGTGACGGGGGCGCTCTGGTTCCGACGACGCCGGTCACCAGCCTGCACGACCACGGCGTACTCATCCTCTCCCTTGGCCTCGATGAGCACGCACGGGTAACCGACGTCCAACGCGAGGGCCCTGAGGTGATCCTCGGCCAACCGGCGGATCTGCGCACCTCGGTCGACCGTGAGGGCGAGCTCGGCCAGAGCGGGGCCCAGACGGTATGCGGAGGTGTCGGGATCGAAACGGAGGAGCTCAGCCGACACGAGTGTCGCGGCGATCCTCCTGCACATGTCCTCGCCCACGCCAATTCCGGCAGCGATGTCAGCAGCTGTGGTGGGACGATCCTGTTGGTCGGCCACGAATCGCAGGAGGGCTGTGGCCTGCTCGACCGAACGGAGACGCCGTCGCCCACCGGTTCCCTCTATCCCCATGTCACCACCTCGACTCCACGCCGCAATGCAGTCATCGCCGTACCAGGGCGGACATCATCGCTCAACGGGGGTAGCCGACGACGCCAGCGGAACCCGGATCCGCGGGAACCCACTGGGGAAGCCACACCCCCTCCACCTCCGAAAAGACGACGCGCAGCGGCATGCCGATAGCCAGGGCAGAAGACGGAAGGTCCCCCAATGCACCACCCTCGTGGGCCAGCACATTGCCGACGAGGCGGATCCCCGGGTCCTCCTCAAGCGCCACGACGGCGACGTTGTAGGGGGCGTGGGCCGCGTAGTACGGCAACAGCGGGGGATGAGAGATGACGAACGACCACAGCGTGCCCATGCCAGAGAGCTCGTCCCACAGCACATCCATCGAGCGACACCAAGGACACGCCGGTCTCGGTGGGAAGCGGCGGCGGCCACACGAGCCACAGGCCTGGACGACCAGTCGCTTCCGGGCAGCCGCCTCCCAAAAGGGTCGACCATCGTCGTCGATCACGGGTAGGACCGGAGAAGTCTCGCTCATCTCACGCTCTCAGCAGCACTGCACTGGTGGGCGCACACTCGCCCGCCGTCACCAGGCAGGTCTCGGCACCCGGAACGGGGTTAGGTCCCTCACCGCGCAACTGGCGCACGCCCTCGGCGAGGAGGTTGAAGCCGTGGATGTAGGCCTCGGACAAGCACCCACCCGAGGTGTTCACCGGAAGACGGCCACCCAGCTCGATCTGTCCATCGTCGGTGAAGTCACCGGCCTCGCCTGGCGGGCAGAATCCGTACGCTTCGAGGGACACAGGGACGAGGAAGCTGAAGGCGTCGTAGATCTGCGCCACGTCCACCTCCTCCGGCCTGAAGTCGGCCTGCCTCCACAGTTCTGCGGCACATGCCCACGAGGGACCCACGAGGGGCTCCTCAGACCAGTAGTTGACCATCGTGTGACTCTGACGGGTTAGAGCCTGAGCGAAGGAGTTGATGTAGACGGGCTTTCGCTTCGTGTCCTTGGCGCGCTCGGCCGAAGTGACCACCAGAGCCACGGCGCCGTCGGTCTCGAGGCAGCAGTCGTAGAGACAGAATGGCTCTGCAATCCATCTGCTCGACATGTATGTCTCGCGAGTGAGCTCACGCTCGTACATCACCGCATTCGGATTTCTGTTGGCGTGCCGTCTGGTGGATATGGCGACGTTCGCCAGGTGGTCACGAGTTAGACCCGTCTCGTACATGTACCGCCGAGCGAGCATCGCGATCTCGTCCGGCGATCGATTGAGACCCCAGGGCCTGGTCCACTGCGACGGGGTGGGGAGCTGCTCCGCTCCTATCCATGGACGGGGCTGGGATCCATACTTCCGGGATCGCCAAGCCACCCCCACGTCCGCCCGGCCAGTGGCGATCGCCAGGGCCAGATGGCCGATCGTCGCGCAGACCCCTCCTCCCCCATAGCCGATCTGGGAGAAGAATCGGATGTCGCCCATCCCCACCGTCTTGGCGACGTCGAGCTCATCGGTACCCTCGATCGTGTACGAGCACAAGGCGTCGACCTCGCCCGGCTCGATCCCTGCATCGTCGAGGGCGGCGAAGATGGCCTCGCACGCGAGCTTCTTCTCCGAGCTCTCCAACCTTCTGGCAAACGCCGTCTGGCCCACGCCGACCACCGCTGTGCGGTCGTTGATCTTCATCGCTGGGCCGTCTCCGAACCGGCCACATCGACTCCCGCGGTGCTGAGCAGGTCCAACGCCGTGCTGTCCTTGAGACCTCCCTCGGGGGCTCCATCGAGCACCACCACCCGTCGAGGTCGCTTGTACCGGGCCATGCGCTCACGACAGTGCTCATCGAGCTCTTCGATCGTTGGGGCGGACGAGGCAGCCACCACCACGGCCCCGACGATCTGTCCCCACGTCGCGTCCTGGACTCCGACCACCACAGCAGCGGCGACCTTCGGGTGCTGGCGCAGAGCGGCTTCCACCTCGGCGGGGTAGACGTTCTCCTGGCCGCTCTTGATCAAGCGGGCGAGGGGTCCAAGAAAGGTGATCGACCCGTCAGCTTCGCGTCGACCGAGATCCGTGGTGTGGTGCCACCCACCACGGCGGCGGTGATCCGTGAGATCTGGCCTCCGGTGGTAGCCCACCATCATCGTGGGACCCCGGGCGACTATCTCGCCTGGCTCGCCGTCTGGGACATCGTTCATCTCCTCGTCGACTATGCGCACCTCTGTCCCGGGCAACGCGCGGCCGTGCTCGCCCAGAGAGCCCGCCGGGCCGATCGCGCACGCTGTGAGCAGGGAGGTGACCTCGGTCTGCCCGTAGCCGTACGGAGCACGCCCCCAAGGACTGGTGTCCTCCGTCACGAGATCGTCCAGTCCCGAGCCTGCAGGCAACTTGAGCGAGCGCAGGTCCAGTCCCTCAGCCCGAGCGACCTCGGCGATCCTCGGCACGGAAGGCGGGGGGAGGAAGGCCCTCGAGCACCTCTCCACTGCGATCGCGCGGCACACGGCGTCGGGCTCGACGCGCGGCACGAAGACGTTCCTACCACCCGCAACCAGGGTGGCGAAGGTGCTCATGAGCGTCCCCATGTGGAACATCGGACCGCAGTTGAGATATGTCTCTTCGCAGCTGATGGCCTGCAGGCCTCCGAGGACCACGCTGTGGTGCAGCAGAGCTCGGTGCGAGAGCAACGCCGCAACGGGACGACCCTCGAAGGCGGCGGTGTAGATGCCGAGAACCGGCTGGTCCGAAGCGAAGTCGTTGGAAGCCAGGACCAGTTCACGAGCCATCCATGCCTCGTACCCGTCCTCGGGGATCACGACCGGCTCAGGTCCCGTCCAGTCCACCGAGAGGTCCGAGATGGGGACGGGCGCCCCCGGGCCCACCAAGACCACGTCGGGCGCGAGGTCACCGAGCACGTACGCAAGCTCGTCCGCCTGCAACCGCCAGTTGACTGGGCACGCCCAAGCCCCTAGCGCTCCCGCCGCGAGGATCACCTCCAGGGCGCGATGGCAGTTCTGCCCGTACCAGGCGACCCTCCCGCCTACGCCGACGCCCGCCGACGAGAGCGAGGCGGCTAGCCTCCCGACCCGGTCGTGGAGCTCGGCGTACGTAGCCCGATGCAATCCACAGATCGTGGCTTCGTTGCTCGGGAGGCTCCGCGCGTGCTCGGCGAGGACGCCATCTAGGGTGACGTCCGAGAGGACCACCCCTGGGGCCTCCGCACCCGCCAACTCAGACATCGACGACCTGTCGGAACTTGTACCAAGGCTGGCCGGCAAGGAGCTCGTCCCTATCGCACGACGTCATCGGGAGGTCGATGTCGAGCGCATCCGAGAGGCCGGTCCGCAGCGCATCCTCGTCCACGCCCTCCGGGAGCGCCACCCTGATCCCCACCGCCTGACGGGAGTCCCTGTCGCGACCGATCTGGAAGAAGACGTCGGCTCGATCGACAGCCGAGCACAAAGCATCTTCCACCTCCTGCGGGAAGAATCGGCGATCACCCGCGAAGACCTCGTCGGCCAGACGTCCGATGATGACGAGACGACCGGTGGTCCGCCCGCAGGCGCAGCCGCTCACATCGACGGATCCGATGTCCTCCGAGCGCCATCTGACGTAGTTCATCGCCTCGTCCCAGAGGGACGTGTAGACGAGCTCGCCGGTTGATCCCGGCTCCAGCGGCTCTCCGCTCGAGGCATCTAGGGTCTCGACGAGGAAGAGGTCGTCTCGAATGTGCATGCCACGCTGCGCCACGCACTCCCCGCCCCACAACGCCAAGTCGCCCACCCCGCCCATCTCGTAGACCTTCGTGCCTAGGTCCCTCTCGAGCAGGCGCCGACCGGGCACCGTCAAGTGCTTTGCGGCGTAGAGGACCGCCGACGTCGACTGGAACAGCGACTCCAGCGTGGTCCCTCGTTCGGAAGCCACGACGCGCAACCCGTCGACCAGAGCCTGGGTCACCAGAACGACCTCAGGGCCGACGTCTTCGAGCATCTGAGCGATCCCGGCTGCGTCGAACGGGCTGCCGGTCATGAGGACTCCCCCAACCGCACGCACACCTTCCAACACCGGCAGGTCTCCGCGGGTCCCTCCGCCTCCCACGCCGGGGAGCAGGAGCTTGGAGCCAGGCCGCGCACCGGATGCCCAGAGGTAGGAGGCCACGATGTCGGTCATCGTCTCGACATCGGCGGGTGTTGCGTGGAAGTAAGTGGGACGGCCGGAGGTTCCGGTGCTTCGCGACATGACCGATCCGGCTACGAGCGGGCTCGCCAGACCACCGAAGAGGTCTCCCGTGCGCTCCCGGTGCTCCCTCACCATCTCCTTGTCGACGAGGGGCAGCGAAGCCACCTCGGTCGGAGGCGAGCCCCCGACAAGAACCCCTGCCCGCTCCCAGAGCTCGCCATACAGAGGCGCGCGGTCGAAGGCGACCTCGATGCGCTCGGGCACCGCCTTGCTCCACGCCTCAGCCCTCTCCGCAGGAGACGCCAGCTCAGCGGAGCTCCAGACCTCACCGGCCGGTGTCATCTAGCCCCCGATCCTGCGGGCTGGGGTGCCTCGACCCCATAGAGGGACGCTGCGTTCTCGAACAGAACCTTGCGCATCACTTGCTCGTCCACGTCTCCGTAGTGGGTGCGCAGGAACTCTCCCGCCGGCAGGGCGGTTGATGCCGGTCCGGGCGACATGCTCGTGGCGTGGGGGTAGTCGGTCGAGTAGAGGATGTTGTCGGCGCTGAGCGACCCCCGAGGACCGGCGTCCGTCTCGAACCAGAAGCAGGAGTAGATCTGTCGGCGGAAGTACTCGCTGGGAAGCAGGTCGTAGTCGGGGTGCTCGCCGCGGACGCCGCAGTTCTCCCACTGCCAGTCCATCGCCTCCAGCAAGAACGGCAACCAGCTCACCCCGCTCTCCACCGATACGAAGCGAAGACGGGGGAACCGGTGGCAGATGCCTGAGAAGATCACCTCCGAGATGGCGTTCGCGTTGCCCAGGAAGAGGAGCACGGTCTGTTTGGCGCTATTCGCGTGTGGGCCGTTGCCCTCGTAGCCCTGGGGGAAGAACTGCTTGTCTCCAGACCCGATGTGGAAGTTGATCGGCAGCTCGAGGTCCTGGGCCAGCTCCCAGACGGGCTCCCATCGCGGGTGGGCGATCGGAGGTAGGCCGAACGTCTCCGGCTGGCTGCCCATGATGATGCCCCGATGACCCGCCTCCTTCGAGCGACGGATCTCGGCGAGCGTCGCGTCGACGTCCCAGAACGGGACCGTCATCATCGGCAGAAGCCTCCTCGGATCGGCCGAGGCCCAGTCGATGGCGAAGTCGTTGTAGGCGCGCACGCAATCGAGCATCAGGTCGGGGTTCCCTAGTCGCAGGTACGAGCCCGCTCCGAAACCACCCACGTTGGGGTAGAAGACTTGTGCCCATACCCCGAAGTCGTCGAGACGTTCCAGGCGGGCACGCGCATCCCCGCAAGCCGCCTCGGCGACCTCGTCGTAGGACCGCGGCCCGTCCGGGAAGAAGTCTCTGAATCCGGCCATGGCCACGTTTCCCACGGACAGCTCCGGCTCACCGCCGATGTACCAGGTGTCGATCCCGCTTACCGGGTCACGACGCACGTGGGGGACGTCGTCGCCCCACTTCTGCGACAATCGTGAAGTCCACAGGTCAGGTGGCTCGAGCACATGCGAGTCCACGTCCACGACCGGTATGCCTTCCAGTGGCATGTCAGCTCCCTTCTCCGTCGGCGATGGGATGTGACACACGGTCCTTCGAACCGGGTTGGTCCACCCCGAAGAACGCCGAGTCGATCCGGCGGTCCAGATCTTCCGAGCGCGGATCACCCTCGTAGGTGACTACTCCCTGCTCGACGAGGACGGCCTTGTCCGCCTCGGCCAGGATGCTCGTGTTCTGCTCGACTGCTACGACCGTGGTCCCCGAGCTCCTGACGGCGTCCAGCACGGCGAAGACGGCCCCCACCATCTGGGGCGAGAGACCCAACGAGCACTCGTCCACCAAGAGCACCGAGGGATCCGAGGCCAAGCCGCGGGCGATCGCCAACATCTGCTGCTCGCCTCCCGAGAGCGTCCCGGCGAGCTGCGTGCTGCGCTCCCGAAGCCGAGGGAAGCGCTCGTAGAGCTGCTCCTTCACCACGGCCAGGTCCTTGCGCCCCCGCCGCGACCAGTGGCCGATCTCGATGTTGTCGTCGACCGTCAGACCAGGGAAGACGTGGCGACCTTCGGGTACGAGCACGACTCCGTGCCCGACCACGCGCTCGGTCCGCCAACCGGTGATGTCGGTTCCGAGCACCGAGATCCTCCCGGCCGACGGCGGCAGGGATCCGACTATGGACTTGAGGGTTGAGGTCTTGCCGGCACCGTTCAGTCCGACGACCACGCAAAGCTGACCGGGGTCAACGGTGAAGGAGATGCCGTGTAGGACCTTGATCTCCCCGTAGTGGGCCTCAAGACCGGTCACCTGTACGGCCGGCGCAGGAGCGGTCACGCCTTCACCCCCAGATAGGCCTCGATCACCTCGTCGTCCTGGCGGACGATCTCCGGGATGTCGTGGGCAATCACCCGCCCCGAGCTGAGAGCGACGACGTAGTCGCAGACATCCATCACCAGGGGCACGTGATGCTCGATCATGAGCACCGTCACGTTCATGTGGTCACGTATGGCGCGGATCTGCTGCCCGAAGGCACGTGCCTCCTCCCGAGCCATTCCCGACGACGGCTCGTCGAGGAGGAGCACTCGTGGCTCCATCATCATGATCCCGACGATCTCGACCATCTTCCGGTAGCCGTAAGGAAGGCTGTCAACGCGCTGCGCCGCCAAGTGCGCGAGGCCCGCCTGCTCGAGCGATTCGAGCACTCGAGTGCGCATCTCCTGGTCGAACTGCCGAGCTGCCGGAAGAGAGAGCACACCCGCCACGACCGAGTACCCGACTTGGCGGTGGGCCATCATCTCTAGGTTCTCGAGCACCGTCATCTCGGTGATCAGGCCGACGTGTTGGAAGGTGCGCCCTATCCCCAGTTCGGCGCGCCGGTGCGCCGGCATCGCGCTGATGTCCACGTCGTCGAGCAAGATGCGGCCGCTGGGGCTCGAGATGAACCCGGAGATGACGTTGAACGCCGTCGTCTTGCCTGCGCCGTTTGGCCCGATCAATCCCGTCACGCACCCCGCTTCGGCTGTGAGCGACACGTCCTCGAGCACTCGCAAGCCCCCGAACGAGACCTGTATGTGCTCCACCTTCAACGTGGCGGCACCCGTCGGCGCCGTCACGCCGTTGTCGATCGCTGCCGCTCTCGCCGCCAGGCCGCCGTTCGAGCCGACGCCAGCGCCGACGCTGGCCATCGAGGCCGAAGCCTCTGCGAGGTCAGGTCGCTTCCCCTTCCGCACGAGCCAGTCGAGTCCGTCGGCCATGTCCCCCAAGCCTTGGGCGACCCCGCCTGGCGTCTTGACCAGGGTGATCACCAGCAGGAGCGAGCCCACTGCCGGAAGAACGAGAGGAACCCTGGTTGGTCCGATCAGATCGACGAGCGGACCTATGAGCTCAACCAGGGGCACGAATATCGCCAGGCTGCTCGAAGCGACGATGATGCCGAGCCTCGACCTCAGCCCGCCCACCACGGTCATCGTCACGAACAGGAGGGCGAGCTGGACGCTGAACTCGGTGGAGGAGAGGGCCCCTCGCCACTGGGCGTAGAGGGCTCCCGCCAAGCCAGCTGCCGCCCCCGAGAAGACGAAGGCGATCAGCTTGTAGCGCACCACGTCGATCCCGAGGGCAGATGCAAGGCGATCGTTGGTGCGCACAGCCGCAAGGGCACGACCGACCTTCGACCTGCCGAAGTTGCCGTCGATCCATCCCACCGCGAAGAGCACCGCTGCCGTAAGCAAGAAGAACGCCAGGTCCGAGCTGGCGAAGAACGGCCGGCCGGATGTGACACCTGCCGAGCCCCCAGCGAGCCAGTCGAGCTCGAGCACGCTCGACTGCACCGCGATGCCGAACGAAAGCGTGAGCAGGGCGAGGTACAAACCCCTGACCCGCAAGGCCACAGCCCCAAGCAGCAGAGCGATCATGACTCCTACGAGCGCACCAGCGATCATGCCGGCGAAGGTGTTGTCTAGCGCGCTGCTAGCAGTAGCGGCAGCGATGAAGGCCCCGATGCCCACGAAAGCCTGGTGGCCCAGTGACAGCTCTCCGGCGTGGCCGATTATGAAGTTCAGTGAGAGACCTACCACGGCGTAGATCGCACCCAGAGCGAGCCGGAACTGCCAGATCGGCTCGAGGAAGAACGAGACCACCAACACCCCTCCCGCCGCAACGAAGGGGAGAAGACGAACCGGCAAGGTGCGCTGCGGCGCGCCGAATGGCCGGCTCATCGGGCAAACCACTTCGATCGAGTGAAGAGCCCTTCAGGCTTGAAGAGCATCACCGCCAGGAGGATCACGAAGACCCCGACCGTCGACGCGCTCGGGAGAGCTCCGGGGAGGTACCGATAGGCGGCCGCCTCGGCGATGCCCACCAGGATCCCTCCGATGAAGGCCCCTTGCAGGTTTGTCATGCCGCCGATCACGGCAGCGGCGAAGCCTTGCACCAACGCCCCGTACGTCATGAACCCCGGCGTGATGAACTGGCTCGGAGCCACCAGGATCCCGCACAGGGCGGCGAGGGCCCCGGCGAACCCCCAGGTGACCAGTCCCACGTACTTGACCGGTACGCCGCAAAGGCGAGCTGCCATGGGATCTTCGGAGGTAGCTACGAAGGTCCGTCCGAACCGGGTGCGGTTGAAGAAGAGCGTGAGGAGCACGACGAGCAAGACGGCCACGCCCACCGTCAGCAGCTGCTGTCGCGTCACACCCACCCCCAGTATCGAGACGCTCGAGCCGGTGATGAGTGCTGGGATTGTGCGCGGCTGGTCGCCTGCCAGGATCGCCTCGCAGGCGATCGTGAAGGTCGCCACGCCTAGCGTCGCCACGATCAGCGTCACCGGGGGGCTGTTCCTCAGCGAGCGGACGATCGTCACGTCGATGAGGATCCCCGCCACGGCGGCCACAGCCAGGCCCACCAGGCACGCGAACCAGATGGATACGTGGTCGAAAGCGAGGTAGGTCGCGAAGGCTGCGAACGTGCCGATCTCCGCATGGGCGAAGTTGAACACCTTCGTCGCCTTGTAGACGATCACAAGGCCTAAGGCGAGCAGTCCGTAGACGCAGCCCGCTACCGCCCCGTTTACGAGCACTGAACCCACGTCGGGCCCTCCTAGGGGTGATTGCCCGAGGCCGACCGGGGGGCGCCGGCCTCGGGCGGGGTCGATGTCTGGATCACCGTCGAGTGGAGCTCAGCCGCCGTCGAACGAGGTCTCGATCGTCTTGAACTGACCTCGCTGGCAGTCCGAGGCGAGGATGTCGATCCCTTCAGCCCCGAAGTGGTCGCTAGCCGTGTAGGCGACAGGCGGCATCAGCGTCGTGGTCACTCGGGCGCCTTGCAGGGCTTGCAGGAGCGAGTCGCGGTTCAGGTCGTTTCCTGGCAGATCGAGGATGCCGTTGATGATCGACGAGATGGCCCAGATGTTGAGCTCCTGGTCGGTACCCGCGGTGCCCTTCTCATTGGCCATCTGCTTGAACTCAGGCTGCTCCTTGTCGGCGTAGTCCAACCCAGGAGTCGGGCTGAACGCCGTCGCGTCCCAACGCCCGCCCGTTGCCTTGCAAGCACCCTCCAGCGCCGAGTTGAAGCCGTTGATCTGAGTCCACTTCGGGAAGTACTCCTGCGCCGTGGCAGTCGTCAGGATTCCGATCTGGGCCTGAGGGTAGATGTTGGTGAAGACGATGTCGGCACCGGCCTGCTCAAGTTCGGTCGCGATCTGAGCCGTCTGGGCAGGCGTCGGCTGCAGCGGAACACGTTGGTCGTACACAACCTCGATTCCTGCCTCCTTGGCACCCGCCACCAGGCGGTCGTGCGAGTCGTCGAGGTTGCGGCTGTCCAAGATGAGCAGAGCAAGCTTCTTTGAGCTTGCATCCATCTTCTCAGTCATCCAGTCGATGATCAGCGGATCGATCTGTGGGTATGTCGCCGTGACCGTGAAGTAGAACGGCAAGCCCTCGAGGCCTTGCTGGGTGATTCCCGTCGAGAAGTACGGGACTCGTTGGTCGTTCAGGTACTGAGCGCAAGCCTTTATCTGGTCGGAACCGAACATGCCGATGACAAGCAATGTGGTCTCGCTCAGCTCCTTGCAAGCCTCGGTTGCCTTGGCTGGGTTCGCCGCATCATCACGAATGACGAGCTCGACTTTGCGTCCAGCAACGGTCTGCCCGTTCTGAGCGATCCAGTCCCAGTAGAGGTTGGCACCCTTGCTGAAGGATTCGGCCGGGAAGCCGCTCGGCCCACTGATGGGAGCGTGCAATCCGATCCTGATGGTGTTTGCATCGATGCCTGCGGTCGGATTGGCGGCTTGGACCGCCGCGCCAGATCCCGATCCCGACCCCGATCCCGTGGTTTCCGTGGAAGAGCTGCTGCTGTCACTACTGCAACTGACTGCGGTGACCAGGATTGCGGCCACAGCAACGATTGAGATGAGAAGTTGACGATGAGCGCGCCTGGCACCCGTCGCCGTCTCATTGACGACCATTCGACTGCTCCTTTCCCCTTATTTGCCCCGACGTAGAGTGCGGGATTGAGCTACAAGCATTCAAGGGGTTTCTGTCCACCGAAGCAGCGAGGGCCCGAGACCTTCAAGGGCCTTCCATTACTCCTGAGAGAAGAGACTTCGCCCGAAAGAAGCGTCAGCCCATGGGGCTTACGCTCTGAGGTGCACGTAGCTCGTCTTCAGGGCAGTCCTAGGCAGAGCACCCTCGTCGACTAGAACGATCCTGGTTCCGACCTGTAGGCGCGCACGGATGGCGCCTTGGATCTCCTCGGCCAGGCCTGTTCGGTCGGGCGGGGGAACCGCCGCACCCACCTCGACCTCAACCTCTACGGGCGGAGAAACCGAGGGCCCTGGCTCATCTATGACGATGCGGATGTGACCCGTCGTACGCGGCGAGAAGGAGCCGACGACGTCGCGCACCGCTGTGGGGAAGAGGTTCACCCCGCGCACTATCAACATGTCGTCCGTGCGCCCGAGCGGGGTGATCCTCGGCGCGGTACGACCTGACTCGGTCGGAGCCATCCGTACCAGCACGTGGTCGCGGCTGCGGAACCGGACGACGGGGGTGGCCTGCCGCTCGACCGCTGTGTAGACGAGTTCGCCGGTGGCACCGTCCTCGAACGGGACCACAGCTCCGGTCGACGGATCCACGAGCTCGACGTGGACCTCATCGTGGCCGCAGAAGTGCATGCCTTCCTCGTCGTCCGATTCAGCCCAGAACGCGCCTGCCACCTCTCCGATCCCCATCACGTCCCGTACCGAGCACGACCACGTGCTTGCCACCTGGGCACGGACGGCAGGGATCTGTGCTCCCGGCTCACCGCCCATCAGGATCCGGCGGACCCCCATCTCGCAGGCGGGTAGGCCGAGGACTTCCTCCACCACACCCGCGAGATGGACGGCGAAGCTCGCTGTCGCCCCGATCGTTGTCACGCCCAGGTGGCGCATGAGCTCGATGGTCCTCTCGGTTCCGCCGGTGACCCCTATGGGGACGACGGTCGCCCCGAGGGAGGACACCGCGGTGAGCACCGGGACGCCACCGACGAACATCGCCAGGTTGCCCAGGAGCCCGAAGACGTCGTTCTCGCGAACTCCTGCGGTGTAGAACGCCCGACCCATCACTCGATCCCAGGTGCGAAGGTCGGCTTCGGTCAAAGCGAAGAAGGTGGGGGTCCCGGTGCTCCCCGAAGAGGCGTGCACGCGGCGGACCTCCATCGGATCAACGCACAGGTGCTCACCCAGAGGCGGGTGGGCCTCCTGGCTTCGCCGCTCGTCCTCCTTGTCGAAGAACGGAACGTCCGACATGTCCTTGCTGTGGCGCAGGTCGGCGGGATGGAAGCCCGCCGCATCGTACTTTCGGCGATAGTACGGAGAGGATTCGTAGACCCGCTCCACCTGGCGGATTGCCCGGGCCAAGGAGCGCTCCTGGACCGCTGGCCAGGCCATCGTCTCCAAAGCCCGGTCGTAGTAGGTTCCATCAAGGCTCATCGTGCCTCCCATCGGCGGGCTTTCCGGCTTCCGCCAGGTGTGTGGACAAGAAGTCGGCTGCGCTTCGGACAGCTGTCGTGGTCTCAGGCAGGAACGCGAGGAGCTGGAAGCAGTGCACCATCTCCGGATAGACCTCGATGCGGGCAGCAACCCCCGCCCTGAGAGCGACGGAGTGGAGACGGGTCGCTTCGTCCCGAAGGGTCTCAGCCGTGCCGACCTGGATCAGCATCGGTGGCAGGCCGGAGAGCTCGGCATGCATAGGCGAAGCCAGCGGGTGGTCTGGCGCGACGTCACCTAGGTAGGCCCTCGCCATGTTGGAGAGCATGAGCTTGTTGACCACGGGATCCAGGCCTGGTTCTGCGTCGAGTGACTGGGCGCTCACCGTCATGTCGACGAAGGGGGACATGAGCACAGCCGCCACCGGCATGGGCCCACCCACATCGCGCATCGTGGCCATCAGGGCGAGGGCAAGACCTGCGCCGGCCGAGTCGCCCGCCAACGCGAACCTGCTCACGCCGACATCGGCGATCGTGCTGCACGCCCTTATGGCGTCGTCGAGTTGGTCGGGAAACCTGTGCTCTGGAGCCAGGCGAAAATCCACCACCAGGCACCGGCCCCTTACGGCACGTGCGAGTCGAGAAGCGATCTCGAAGTAGGCGGAAGCGCCGCCAATGGTGAACCCTCCCCCGTGGAGGTAGAGGACGGTCGGGCCCGAACGGTGCTCGAGCGTGCCCACCCAGAAGGCGGTCGCGCTGTCGTCGATGGGCTCGACCACCACGTCGGGGGCCATCGGCAGGTGCTCCGCCACGAAGCGACGATGCGCCTTCCGCATGCCAGAAGGTCCCGAGACGATCTCCTCGGGCTTGAAGATGGTCCCCCAGATCATCCGCGCCCGCTCGGTTGCGAGTGGACGGTCCGCCGCCGCAAGGGTGTCGTACGCGTAGAGCCAGCCCCAATGGGCGCGCCCATCCGGATCCGCCTCCATGAGGCCGGCCAAGCGGGCGTCACGACTGTCTCGATGCTCTCCGGCGAGCTGGGCGTCACGTTGTAGGAAGAGTGCGAACCGCTGAGCACGGAGGACCCGGGGCACGCGGCGTTGCTCGTACTCCGAGAGCGCTTCGCGTAGGTTCGACGCCTTGCGCAGGCAGGCCGAGAGCACCCAAGCCGACTCGATCCCCAAAGCGTCGCCCTGGCCTAGCTGCGGTGCCGTGGCACCCACCGCCTCGCCCACTGCGACGACGCAGCCGTCGACGTGGCGCGTCGCCGGTTGCCCGACGTCGACATGCTGAGGCTGCATCCCACCGACCACACTCACCGCACGCCGCAGCTCCTCGGACCAGCCTTCCGGTCGTCGGATGGATGCCAACCACTCCAGCGCGGCAGATGGATCGCCCGGATCCGTGACGCAGAGGAGGTCGATGGCTCCCCCTGCCCGAAGCGCTCTCGCTGCCACGCCTTCCCCGAACCAGTCGAAGCGGCCTCCCGGCCGATCGGGGGCAGCGACCTCTCCAAGCATGGCTCCCTCGAGGAGAGTGCGCCGAACATCCAGTCCGAGCACGGGCGGATCGGATGAGACAGACGGTCCCAGTCGGAGACCGGATCCGTCAGGGGCTCCACACGCCAGGACGACCAGGTCGGCGCTGAGCACCTCCCCGCCCCTCAACACCACCTCGGCCTGAGGTCGATCTCCTCGCACCGATGTGCAACGTTCACCCCAACGAACCTCAACACCCGAGAAGCGCTTCTGCATGGCCTCGACCAACCGAGACTCCTCGACGAGCCACGAGGCAGCGCCCCAGATCGCATCCCGATCACAACCCAGCGAGAGCTCGTACAGGGGCGATCCGTCCGTGCTCTCCCACCGCTGGCCCGCGTAGCACCAGGGCGAGGCGTCCTCTTCCCATCCCGGTGCGATGCGGTCGAGCGCCCTCGTGGCGTTGGCCGTCACCTCCACGAACCTCTCGGGACGTCCTCCGGATCGCAGCCCGTGCGCTTGGTCGACGATCGTCACCTCCCAGCCCTGCCGTCCGAGGCTGCAAGCCACGGCCGAGCCCACGACGCCGGCTCCCACGACCGCCGCTCTCACGCTGCCCCCGCCGTGGTGAGTGGCGCGATCAGACGGCGAACGCTTCTGCTGGGCGAAGGGGCTTGCGCACCGTTGTGCCCTGAGCGGAGCATCACCAGACCATGGAGACCTCGATCAGCCAGGCTTGGCAACGGTCCCGCTCTCCGGTGAAGCCGGGTCAGGTTGAGTCGTTCCGGCGCAACGGTTGGGTGGTGGTTCGCGGCCTGATCCCGTCGGAGATCGCGACCGGCTTGAGGCAGCGCCTCTGCGAGATGGCTGGGCCCGACCACTACAAGCCACGACGAAAGGTCCGTGCCGGAGGGGGCAGGGGCGACGACGAGTTCCTTCGTCAGGTGCGAACCCTGGCCGACCCTGCCGCGACGGACTCCGACATCGCAAGGATCGCCCGCTCGCCCCGTGTGGTCAGCCTCGCTTCTGCGCTCGTCGGCACCGATCCGGTCCGCTACATCAGGACCAACGGCTTCGAGAAGCCGCCCCAGGCCGAGGGCAGCTTGCCCACGGCCCTCCACCAAGACTTCCCCTACTACCCCTTCGACCGCGCCGGGTCGATCCAGATCTGGATCGCCCTCCAGGACACCCCTGCGAAGATGGGCACGCTGCGGTTCGTCTCGGGAAGCCACCGCCGCTACGGGCCACTCGGCCGTTCGAACCTGGGTGCACTCGAGGAGGAGCGCCTTCGGCGCCGACTCGGCCCCCACCGCCTCTCCCCGCGGCTGCACCTGGCACCCGGCGATGCAACGATCCACCACGACCTCACCGTCCACTGCGCCGAGGCCAACGTCACCGACACTGCCCGATGGGCGATGACCGTCACGTTCTCCCCCGACGACGTTCGGTACACCGGTGCGCCGTATTGGCTCACCGACGACCTCGACTTGGAGGTGGAGGGGTTGCTGGATCACGATCGCTTCCCTTTGTGCTCGGCGTTCTAGGTCCCCAGCGGTAGACCCAAGCGCCGGCAGACGTACCTGAGCTCCGCCATTGCCTCTTCGGGTTCCCACGGTTCGCCTGCCTCCACCTCGGCCAGGTGGTCGCGCACGGCCTCGGGCGAGAGGTCGGCATCGACATAGCCCTCGGTGATCCCGATCACGACCTTGGCCACACGTCCCGCCCCGACGCTGTAGATCTCCCCCGTCGTCGGGCACGTCTCGTGCGCAAGCCACGTCACCACCGCCGAGACCGGAGCTGGATCGAACGCTTCGGCCACATCCCCGAGCGCCGTCGCCGTCATGCGGGTGGCCGCCATGGGGGCGATGCCGTTGACGTGGATCCCGTGTCGAGCGCCCTCGACCGCGCCCACCTTCACGAGCCCTACGAGACCCGCCTTGGCGGCTCCGTAGGCCGCTTGGCCGAAGTTGCCGAACAAGCCGGCGTTGGAAGTGGTCAGAACGATCCGCCCAAAGCCCTGCTCTCTCATCAACGGCCAGGCGGCGTCGGCCAGGTACATAGACCCGAACAGGTGGACGTCCACCACAGCTCGCACGTCGTCGAAGATGAGCTTGCCCAGGCTCTTGTCTCGCAAGATCCCCGCGTTGCTAACCACCACGTCCAGCCGACCGAACTCATCGCGAGCGTGCGCGACCACGGCGGCCGCGCCTTCAGGAGTGGCTACTGAGGTGTAGTTCGCCACGGCCACTCCGCCCCCTTCGCGGATCTCCCGCACGACGGCCTCGGCCGGGTCCTCCCCGGCGCCGTCCCCGGTCAGGCTGCGGCCCGTGTCGTTCACGACGACCGCCGCCCCGCGACTGGCGAATGCGAGCGCATGCGACCTGCCTATGCCCCGTCCGGCCCCCGTGACGACGACGACCCGGTCGGTGAAGGAGAGAACCTCCGAGGTCATCACGACTCACCTCCCGTCGGCCATGATTCGTAGGCTGCCAAACCTTCCAGAGCCAGGCCGAAGCCAAGGTTGTCGAGCATCAAGCGCTTGAGCTGGTGGGTGAACACTGCCCGCGTGTAGCGCAGCGCCGTGGTGGGCTGGCGCGCAAGGTCCGCTGCGACGGCCCTCGCCCGGAGCATGAGCTGAGCTGAAGGCACCACCTCGCCCACCACACCCAGCTCCTCGGCGCGGCGTGCGTCGATCCGCTCGCCGGTCAACAAGAACCGCCGTCCACGGTTGAAGCCCAGCAACAGAGGCCAGATGACGTGGACCCCGTCACCGGGCACGGCTCCGTACCTGAAGTGAGGCGCGTCTTGGAACACAGCTCGCTCCGAGGCGACGACGACATCGGAGAGGACGGCGAGCTCCGCGTGCACCCTCGCTGGGCCGTTCACGGCCGCCACGACGGGGGCCCCTATGTCGAGCAGAGCCCCGAGCAACCGCTGGCCATGCGAGAAGATCTTGTCCCACTTGGCAGGCCCCATCGTGCCCACCCAGCTGTCGTCGAGCTCTTCACAGAAGCTCTCGCCAGTGCCCGTCAGCAGCACCACCCGGTTCTCGACGTCGGCTCCTATCGTCGCGAAGCAGTAGGCCAGCTCGGTGTGAGGGCCGTCGCCCCACACCAGAGGGCCCCCGTCCGTGTGGAGTCGGACCTCCAAGACGCCCGCTTCGTCACGTCGAAGTGCCACATGATCGAAGGCGTCGACGTAGTCGTCGAGACTTGGTGGTCTCATCGCTCTCCTTCGGGTTTGATCCCCCCGATGGTGGAAGTGATCTGCTCGGTGGTCGACACGAGGATCGGTCCGATCCTCTGTATGACGTGGGGAGCCAGCTCGAAGGCGAAGCCGCTGATGACCAGCACGTAGCTCACCTGCCCGGCGCCGTCGAAGATCGGGGCACTCATCCCATTGTGATCCGGGTAGTACTCCCCGATGCTCACCGCGTAGCCATGGTGGCGAACCGCCGCAAGCTCCCGTCGGAAGCGTGCCTGGTTGGTGATGGCCTGCGGCGTGCGGGCCATGAGCCCGTAGCGCTCGATGAAGCGCTCGACCACCTCAGCGGGCTCCCAGGCCAGCAAGGCCTTCGAAAGCACCGACGAGTTCGGGGGGAACCTCTCGCCTATCGAGGTGGTGAGCTTGAACTTCCCTGAACCTTCGACCTTGTGTACGACCACGAAGTCCTCATCGGCGGTCCAGCGGAAGAGCAGACAGGTCTGGGAGGTCTCTCTGGCGAGTTGCTGAGAGTGCTCGATGGCGATCCGCAGGATCTGCTCGGACGCGTGGACCGCATTGGCCAGCTCCGGAAGGGCAAGTCCGAGCTCGTAGGTCTTGGTGCTGGGCTCGTAGCTGAGAAATCGTGCCTCAACGAGCGTCCGAAGGATGTTGAAGCACGTACTGCCATTGAGTCCGAGCGCGTTGGCGATCTGCGTCATCGTCGCCGGGGCGTTCTCCTCGGCCGAGAGATACCCGAGAATCGCAACGGCGCGTTCCACGGCAGGCACGCCGTTGGATCCAGACCACCTCGGCGATGGTGACACGGTCTCGCTGATGCTCAAGAATCCGACCTCCGGATCGAGCTCAGGCTGCTACGCAGCTCTGCCTTCCTGACCTTGCCCGCGGGGGTGCGCGGCATCTCCGTGACGATCTCCAGGCGCTCGGGCGTCTTCTGCTTGGCAACGCCCAAGCCCTCGAAGTGCTCTCGCACTTCGTCGAGACTGAGCGAAGCGCCCGGGCGAGGGGTGACGAACGCGCACACCTGCTCGCCATAGCGGTCGTGATGCGCTGCCACCACCGCTGCGTCTGCCACGGCGGGGTGCTGTCTGAGCAGCTCCTCGACCTCGGCAGATGAGATGTTCTCGCCACCGCGGATGACCACGTCCTTCGCACGCCCGGAGATGGTCAGGTAGCCGTCCTCGTCGAGGTGCCCGATGTCCCCGGTGCGGAACCAACCATCGGAGCCGAGCGCCTCCGCGTCGAGGGAGGAGTCGAGGTAGCCGGCGAAGAGCTCCGGACCCCGCAACAGGACCTCGCCCTCGTTGCCGGGCGGAAGGACGGAACCGTCAGTACCCATTATGCGCACCTCGTTGCCTGCCTGCGCCTTGCCATCGGTGCGATGGCGCCGTTCGGGTGGATCATCCACGTCAGACCACGTGGCCGACGGGAGCTCCGTCGCCCCATAGCAGCGCGACACGCGCCAACCTGCCTGCTCGGCCTCATCCAGCATCGAGACCGGAACATCCGCGCCGCCTGTGATCACGTGGCGGAGGGGCGGAACGTCCCGTCCTGCCTCGTCGAGGATCCCCCTGACGTGGAAGGGGGTCCCGGCCATCGACGTAACCCCGTGTCGGGCTATGAGCTCGACCGCTTGGGAGGGGTCCCACGCGTCCATGAGCACGACTGAGGTGCCTCGAACCACCGGGCCGAGAAGTGCGCTCAAACCCGCCGTGTGCCCTGCGGGGAAGGGTTGGAGCGAGACGTCGGCGGGTTGGCCCGGTGGTGGGGTGGGCCCATTCGCCAACTCTGCGAGCAGCGAGGAACCGCTGTGGAGGACTCCCTTGGGATCCGCCGTCGTGCCTGAGGTGTACACGAGGACGGCCGGATCGTCTGAGCGGACGGCCGAGGCCGGCAGCTCGACGACCGGCAGCCGTCCCAGTTCCTGCCAGCCGATGGCTCCGTCCACGGGCTCTTCGCCGATGGTGACCACGTGACGCAGATCCGGCAGTGGGCCAGCAGCGGAGATGTGCGCTGAGGCGTCGACGCCGCGCCACGAGGTGGGGAGGACGATCAACCGCGCCCGTGACTGACGCAAGATGAACCCAACCTCCCTGGGGCCGTAGATCGGAACGATGGGCAAGAGCAGCGCCCCCAAGATGCCGGCAGCGAAGTAGGCGACGGCCGTCTCGTACCAGTTGGGGGCCTGGACAGCGATCGGGTCCCCCGGACGCACGCCAAGACCCGCCCAGCGTCGGGCGACGTCGAGACCTGCGGCGTAGACCTGCGCCACCGTCGCAGAGGCCGGGCGCTGCGCGGAGTGGAAGGTCATCCGGGCTCCACCGCGCGACGCGGCACCGACCGCGAGCGCGCCAGCCAGCGTTCCACCTGCCATCGTACTGTGCCCTTGTATCCGTCTATCTTCTTTGATATTCATCTACACCTATGATGAAGAACTTCGCTCTGGACGGCCGGGTTGCGGTCGTCACCGGAGGAAACGGCGGAATAGGCCTCGGGATCGCCGAAGCGCTTGCCAGCGCTGGAGCGTCGATCGCCATCTGGGCGACCGACGAGGCAAAGAGTCGGCGAGCGGTGGAGGACCTCGCAGCCGGTGGCGCCGAGGCCATCGCCGTGCGATGCGACATCGCAGACGAGCGCCAAGTGGACGAAGCCATGGCGCAGACCGTGGAACGTCTCGGGGGCGTCGACTCCTTCTTCGCCAACGCGGGGGTCCCCGGCGACGGCTCGGCCTTCGCCAGCACCTCGCTTGAGGAGTGGCGCCGGGTGACAGGAGTCAACCTCGATGGCACCTTCCTCACGCTGCGCGCCGCCAGCCGGCAGATGATCGAGCAGGCTCGGGGAGGCAGCCTCGTGGTCACATCGTCGGCTACAGCGGTGCAGGGCGCTCCCCGCAACGAGGCCTACGCTGCAGCCAAGGCCGGCGTGGGAGCGATCGCACGGGCACTGGCTGTAGAGCTGGCCCGCTACCAGATCAGGGCCAACGCCATCATGCCGGGTTGGATCGAGACGGATCTCAATCGAGACCTGCTGGCCTCCGATCCCTTCCAGGAGCGCGTGTTGCCCCGAGTGCCTGCTCGCCGCTGGGGTACGCCAACCGACATCGGAGGTGTCGCCATCTACCTGGCTAGTCCAGCCTCCGGCTACCACACCGGCGACACTTTGGTGCTGGACGGGGGCTTCTCCCTCGGCTGAGGTAGCCGACCACGGAACGGCGCATCCGGCCATCAACAGATCTCCTCCGCGATGCGAGCCCTGTGATGACGGGTGTCCCCGTAGATCGCCTCATCTGCGAGCGTTCTGCGGAGGTAGAGGTGGAGGTCGTGCTCCCACGTGTAGCCGATCCCGCCGTGAACCTGCAGAGCTTCGCTCAGGACCGCGCTGGCAGCTGAGCAGGCGAACGACTTCGCGACGCTGGTCGCCGTTCGGCGCTCTGCCATCCGATCGCGCTGGGCCAGCGCCGCGAACCAGATGGCCACCGTGGACTTCTCGAGCGCGACGAACATGTCTGCGCACTTGTGCTTGATCGCTTGGTAGCTGCCGATGGGACGGCCGAAGGCCACCCGATCACAAGCGTATGCGACTGTCGCCTCCATCATGGCTCTGGCAGCGCCCAGCGCGTCGGCCGCGGTGAGGAGGGCCGCGAGGTCAGCCATCTCCTCGAGTGCTTCCACGCCCCCGTCGTCGCCCGTGTCGAGCCGAGCCTCCGCGTCGACGCGAGTCGCTTCGAATCGAACCCTTGAGAAGCGCCGAGTGAGGTCGATGCCGACCACCGACCTGACCTCCACCCCCGCAGCGGCAACCGGTACGACCAGGTGGGCGACGCCCCCCTCGGTCGGAGCCGATACCAGAAGGTGGTCCGCGTCGGCGGCATGACACGCGAACGAGGCTTCGCCATCGACCACGAAGCCCTCGCCGTCGCTGGTAGCGAACAGCGCCGACGAGGCCCAGCCGCTCTGCGCCACTCCGCACCATGACATCAGGACCTCGCCGGTCGTCAGTTCCTCCAGTAGCTCCCGATGGGCCCCGCCTCCCCAGCGCGCCAAGGCCAGCGCTCCGACGTTGGCATCACAGAACGGACCGGGCTGCAATCCGCGGCCCCACTCTTCGGCGACGATGGCCGCCTCAACCGCCGTCCCTGCTCCTGCATCCCTGTCGCCGCCTCCGAGCAGGGAGAGCAAGCCCAGGTCGGCTGCGTCTCTCCACACCTTGCGGTCAACACCCTCTTCAGACGAGGCACGAGCTCGCACCACCTCCACGGGGAAACGCTCGGCGAGGAACCGCCGAACCGTGCTGCGAAGCATCAGCTGGTCTTCGTCCTCCCGGAACCTCATCGCCGATCACCCGCTGACGCGACTGGCTTCGGCTCTCTGGGCATTCCGAGGACGCGTTCGGCTATGACGTTGCGCATGATCTCCGAGCTCCCCCCGGCGATCGTGTAGGTCCGCGCGTACAGGAGCTCGTCGGGCCACCGCCCCAAGCCCACGGCCTCTTCGTCCCCCTCTACGAGCAGGCCCGCAGGGCCGAGCAACGACATGGCCACCTCGGCCAACTCGAGGTTGACCTCGCTGAAGGCAAGCTTCCCGATGGGGGCGTCCTGCTGACGCTCGACACCGTCCCGTTCGTAGCTGAGCTTGGCGTAGGCGAGGAGGTTCGCAACCTCCACCTCTGCGTGAAGGCGCGCCAGTTCCTGACGAACGTCGCCTGCCTCGACGAGGCGCTCGCCGTCAGGCGACTCCCACGACCTCACGAGCTCCAGCAGCGCACCCAACAGCGGCCTCAGGCGCGCCGCTCCTGCGCCGATGCCAGTCCGCTCGGCGCCGAGCGACTCGAGAGCTACCTGCCAACCCTGTCCAGGCTCGCCCAACATCGCTGTGTGCGGGACCGCAACCCCTTCGAAGAAGACCTCTCCGAAGTCGGACGTTCCCGTGATCTCTCGGAGTGGGCGCACCTCGATCCCCGGAGATCGCATGTCCAGCGCGAAAGCAGACAGGCCGTGGTGGCGAGTCGCACGGGGGTCGCTACGCGCGATGAGGAAGCCGAAGTCCGATACCTGGGCGTTGGTGCTCCACACCTTCTGACCGTCGATGATGTAGGAACCGTCGTCCTGGAGCAACGCACGTGTCCTCATGTTCGCCAGATCGCTCCCGGCGTCGGGCTCGCTGAACAGCTGGCACCACGTCTCCGCTCCCGATCTGATTGCGGGGAGGAAGCGCCGCTGCTGCTCTGGGGTGCCGAAGCGAGCGATGGCGAACGATGCGAGGGTCGTCTGGTCGTTGATGGGTGGTAGGCCGGCGTTGGCCAGCTCCTCCACGACGATGAAGTCCTCCATCGGATCGCGGTCGGGTCGACCGCCGTGTTCCTCAGGCCAGTCCGCACCGAGGTAGCCCGCCGCGTAGAGATCAGCGCGCCACTGGGCGAGGAGCCGCTTCTCCGTATCGGACGTAGGACTGCGGAAACCGGTCCTGACCCGGATGCGAGGGGCCTTCTTGGCGATGAACGCGCGCAGGTCGTTGCGGAAGGCCTCAAGCTTCGGGGGGAGGCCTAGATCCATCAGATGGCCTTCCGCTCCACCTCTTCGCCCCGCCACACAGCGAGTGGGCGGTAGTTCCAGCGGGGTCCCTCGTCGGAAAGTGCGACCTCGGTGTCAGCTTGGACCCCACAGCCCGGGCAGTAGTACCGCCTGAATGCAAGGTCGGCACTGGGACGGACCCGGATCTCGTTCTGGATCGTCGCAGGGGAGACGGGCGCCGCCGAGCAGCGCGCAAACCACTTCCAGTTCGATCTCGCTCCGCAGTACCGATGGCCGCAATCGCGGCACCTGTAGTAGCCGTCCCCGTCGATCTCCAGGTACTCACCGAGGCTTCTCGCCCGGCCCTCGACGTAGGGGCCTTGGTCCTCCTGGCCGGACCCCCCGGGGAGGGTCTCGCGACCGATCGGCTCAGTCAGGCGTGCTGCCCGGCGAGCAGAACGCAGCTCCTCCGTCTCGCTCTCCAGAAGCTCGCCGTCGGGCGTCACGGCCACCCCGTACGCCTCTGCTGCACGTTCCGGGGACACGAGGCCCTTGGCAACGTCCTCTGCCACCGCGGCCGGCTCCCGGTCGATGGGGTCCCCGTAGCCCGGCCCGCCGGTGGCGCGCATGTAGTAGCCATCGACGGCGTTGAGCCTCAGGTCCTTCGCCCGGGTCGGGAGCTCATCGGCTCCCTCCACGTAGTCCCGGACCGAGGGGTTGTCTCCCTGCCGCCAACGCTCGAGGGCGTCAGAAGCCACTCCCCGCGCGATCTTGATGGCTGAGCCTGATCCAGGCTGGCCACCCGACACGGCCGACGAAGGCGCCGAGAGCCGGTTGTGGAACACCACGAGGTCCCAACCTTCGGTTCCCCATGGGATGCAGAACGACTCGAGGCATAGGCCTCCGCGCTGGCGCCCGGCACCGCCGCTGTCGGGGGCGAACCGACGTTCGAGGAACAGTGCCGGGCTCTGGAGCTCGTAGTCCTCGATGTTCGGGGTGAAGGCATCCACCGTCTGGATGCCCATCATCGCCGGTTCACCATCACGGCCCGAGAGCGCTCCACCTCCGCCCGATCCACCTGTGAAGACGTTCCAGAACCAGGGCTCGCCGTGCTGGTTGAGGCCCATCATCCAGGCGAAGGTCCAGCAGCCCCACGGTCCGGTTGCCCGGTGCGCCGCCTCCGGGTCGCCGGCTACCAGGTAGTTGACAGCGTCGAGGATCGCATCGGTTCCGAACCAAGCGCCGTAGACCGTTGCCCCCGAGATGGGTGCCGGTTTCACGGCGTTCACCAGAGTTCCGGGCGGCGAGATGATCTCGACCGGGCGGATGATCCCCTCGTTGAAGGGAAAATCGGGGGCAAGCACGGTTGCCAACGCCGCTATGACATTACCCGTGCTCCCCACCTCAGCGGAGTTCAGGACACCTGGCGCCTGGGGATCCGTTCCCGTGTAGTCGAACACGAGCCGGTCTCCGTCCTTCTCCACCCGAGCACGGACCGTGTAGATCCGATCGTCCCTCCCGTCGTGCTCCATGTGGGCGGCGCCCTCGTAGACACCATCGGGAAGCGACTCGATGCGCTTGCGCATCGCTCGCTCGGTGTTCTCGATCTGCGAGGCGTGGATCGCGCGGAGCTTCTCGACGCCGTGGTGCTCGATCAGCGCGTCCATCCTGGACCTACCGATCCACACAGCACCCATCAGCGCCTTGATGTCGGTGCCCGTCTGCTCGGGGATGCGCACGTTGGTGAGGAAGGCGTCGAGGATCTCCGGCCGGAACTCCCCTGCCTCGTAGAACTTGACCGGCGAGAACCTGACGTTCTCCCCGTAGCACTCCATGGGCTCCACGGAGTACCCGCCGGGCAGGGCACCTCCGACGTCGCTCACGTGGGCACACACCCCGACCCACATGACCAACTCGTCGCCGTGGAAGACCGGGGCGACCAGAACGACGTCATGAGCGTGGAGGCCCCCGCCGTCGTAGGGGTCGTTGCAGAAGAACATGTCACCTGGCGATATCCGTCCGGCGAACCGCCGGAGGACTGATCGCACGGTGTTGGCGATGGCATAACCCATCTGCAACGACCAGGCGATGCTCGTGAGCATGTTCCCCTCGGCATCGAGGCATCCGCACGCGAAGTCGGAGGCACTGACGAAGAGGAAGGAGCCGCTCAGGTTGACGACCGCCCGACCCATCTCCCGGTTGACCGTGAGCTCGTAGTTGTAGACGACCTGCGACAGCACCTGGTCAACGGACTGATCCGCTGCATCCATCTCCTTCTGGTCGACTGTGTTCAATGGATCTCCTGCCAGAGGTATCGCTGCATCGTGATGGTTATAGATGGAGATGGAGGTGACCGTGGTGGTCTACCCACGCGCTCGCCTCCACGGGGACGAAGACGTTGGTGTCGGAGAACTCGATCACCGCTGGCCCCTCGATCTCGGCACCCGGTCCCAACCGCTCACCCTCGTGGACCTCGAGGAACCCTGGGTGATGCTGTTGCTCATCGATGAGCGCCAGCCGTCGCCGTGGGCGATCCTTGGGGACCTCGCCGGGAAGACCGCCGGCTGTCCGCCACGAGGGCGGCTTGTCCACCTCTGCGGTCGAGACCAGGCGATAGCTCTTGAGCGTGTAGCCCCTGTCCGGCGCGGCCGCTCCGGGGCCGTAGATCAACCGGTAGCGGTCGTCGAAGGACCTGATGATCTTCGCGACGTCCTCAGCCGTCAGCGGAGCTCTGGCAACCTCGATCTCGAAGTTGAGGATCTGCCCGCGGTAGGAGAGCTCCACCAAGTGGTCGAACCGCCAGCGCTCCTCGGGGATCCCGTGCGGGACCAGCTCCGATCGGGCACGCGACTGGAGCTCCGTGAACACCGAGTTCACCTCGTCGAGGCCCTCCCGGGAGATGTCTCCCTCGGGGGCCACCTCGACCACCGTCGCCTTCGTGAAGCTGTACGAGAGGTTGGCGCTCACGAGCCCCACCGCCGAGAGCGTCGACGCCGACCGTGGCACGACGACCTCTGATATCCCCAGCTCCCTCGCCACAGCGGCACAGTGCAGGCCGCCACCGCCTCCGAAGGAGACCAGGAGGAACTCCCTCGGATCCAGGCCGGCGTAGACGGTTCGGAGGCGTATGGCGTCGGCCATGACAGCGTTGATGACCCTGAACACCCCGTGCGCTAGCTCCTGGATGCTCATCCCGAGTCGGGTTGCGAGGTCTCCCGCTGCAGCCTCTGCCGCAGGCCTGTCGAGGATGAGCTGACCTCCGAGGAAGTGGTCCGGATCGATGAGCCCGAGGAGGAGGTTCGCGTCGGTGACCGTGGGGAGGGTTCCTCCCCTTCCGTAGCAAGCGGGGCCCGGGAGGGCTCCCGCGCTCTCAGGTCCCACGCGGAGCGTCCCGTCCACGTTGGTCGATGCGATCGAACCACCACCTGCTCCGACCGTCGTGACATCGATCATCGGGGTTGCGAGTGCCTGCCTATCCAAGAACTGGATGGTCGTGGAACGCACCTCGCCGTCGTGGATGATCGCCACGTCCGTGCTGGTGCCACCCATGTCGAAGGTGATCACGTTCTTGGTCCCAAGCTGCTCGCCCACCGCCCCGGCCGCCACGACGCCCGCCGCCGGACCCGAGTAGATGGTCTGCGCGGCTGCCCGGACGGCTCCTTCGATGCTCGCTGGGCCACCGTCGGACTTCATGATCAGAAGAGGCGCTGTGAGACCCCGCTCGTCGAGGTCCGACTCGAGTCCGATTGCATAGCGGTGGAGGGAGGGCCCGGTGTAAGCGGTTATCGCCGTTGTGCTGGTGCGCTCGTACTCACCGATGACGGGACACGACGCGTACGACGCGGCGACGTAGGCGTCCGGGACCATTCTGCGCACGACCGACTCGGCCAGCTCCTCGTGGGCCGAGTTTCGGAACGACCACAGGAAGCAGATGGCGAAGGAGCGGATGCCCTTCGCCGCCAGCCTCTCGACAGCGGCTGCGACCTCTGCCTCGTCGATCGGCGCGACCACCGCACCCGTGTAGTCGATGCGCTCGGTGATCTCCTCGATGTCCTCACGTGGCACCAGAGGGGTTGGATGGCTGACCTTGGACGGGTCCTGCTCGTGGCCTCGATACTGACGAGCCAACCGATACGTATCGCCGAACCCCCGCGTGGTGAGGATGCCCACGCGGTCGCCGGAGCGGGTGAGCACCACGTTGGTCGTCACGGTGGTGCCGTGCACGAAGTGGGCGGTCAGCCTCAAGAGCTCAGACTCGGTGATCTCCAGATCTCTGGCCGCTGCCTCGATGCCGTTCAGTACGCCGTCGGCGAAGTCGGGTGGGGTGCTCGAGACCTTCCACGTCCGAAGGGAGCCATCGTCGTCCTGCACGACGACATCGGTGAAGGTTCCACCTACGTCCACCCCTATTCGCATCTCGTTGCCACCTCTCCCAACCCTCCCGACCCCTCGGGTTGCTGCGGCCCCCAAAGGATGATGAAACCCCCTCGGACGTCTCGACAAACACTTTCTCCAAAGAGAAATCAGCCACCCCGACGATGAACTTGAGACCCTTCCTTCTCTCGGCAGAAAGCGCTTGTCCGGTTGCGGGGCGACGACCTACATCCATGCCGGGGAACTTTGGTCGGCGGTGTCCGTGCCCGGCCCTGAAACGACGCGTGAAGGAGAGAGATGGCCTGGGACTTCGCTACCGAGCCCGAGTTCGAGGCGAAGCTCGAGTGGATGAGAGCCTTCGTCCGGGAAGAGGTGCTCCCGCTCGAGCTGCTCGACCTCGACGAGGCAGCATTCGACCGGCTGGCCGATCCGCTCCGTCAGCAGGTGAAAGAGCAGGGCCTCTGGGCCGCGCACCTCCCTCCCGAGCTCGGCGGGACGGGCTTCGGACAGGTGAAGCTCGCTCTGATGCACGAGATCCTCGGCGCATCGGTGCTGGCGCCCACCGTCTTCGGGTGCCAGGCGCCTGACTCTGGAAACACAGAACTACTTGCCCTGGCCGGCAACGAGGATCAGAAGCG
>CAZHBH010000025.1:0-30499 GCA_964530525.1 uncultured Rhabdothermincola sp.
GGACCTCGCCGCTGCGCACGACCAGGTCGATGCCGCGGAGGATCTCGTTGCCCCCCGCGCTCGCTCGCAGCCCTTCCATCTTCAGCTCGCTCATGGCTTGGCCTCCACCGCACTGGACGCTGACCCTTGGTGCGGCACATCGCCGGTACGGGCTCTCATGGCAGGTCCACCCACACGTCCTCGCCGTCTATGCGAACCTCGTAGGTGGGCGTGGGCTGCGTGGCAGGCAGCGACGACGGCTCCCCCGTCACGAGGGAGAAGCGGCTGCCGTGCTTCCAGCACTCGATCTCCAACTCGTCGGGGTCGACCTCTCCTTCGGAGAGGGAGATGTCCTGGTGCGTGCATCGATCGCCGATGCAGTACCAGTCGTCCTCGATGCGGACCAGGGCCAGGCGCGCCTCGCCCAGATCGAATCGCCTGGCCTCGCCGGGGGCGAGGTCGTGGATGGAGCAGACCCGCTCCAAGGTCACCTTGCGAGCCTCCGATCCATCTCGAGCTCCAGGAGCCGTGCCACCGTGGGCACCGGCACCCTCTCGAAGACCTCGCCGAAGAACCCGGCCACCAGCAGACGCTCCGCCACGTGCGTGGGCACGCCCCTGCTCTCCAGGTAGAAGCGCTGGTCCTCACCTATCGGCCCCACCGTGGAGGCGTGGGAGCAGCGCACGTCGCTGTTCTCGATCTCGAGGTTGGGCACCGACTCGGCCCATGCCCCCTCCGAGAGCTTGATGTTGTGGTTGGTCTGGAAGGCGTTGGTGCCGCGAGCCTCCTTGCCCACGTGGATAAGGCCGGTGTACACGGAGTGCGAGGTGTCGCCCACCACTCCCTTGAAGAGCAGGTTGCTGGTGGTGTCGGGGGCGAGGTGGTCCTGGAAGGTCCGGTAGTCGAGCATCTGGGAGCTCTCGCCGAAGTACACGGCGAGGAGGTCCCCCGTGGCCCCACGCCCCACGAGGCGACAGTCGGTCCGCGAGCGGGCGTAGTCGCCCCCGAGCCCAGCCTGCAGCGCCATGAGGGTTGCCTCTTGGCCCACGCTGCTCACCTGCGAGGCGATCTGCCACACGGAGTGAGCGCGGTCCTGCACGGTCACGTGCTGGAGACGCGCCGTCTGCCCCACGTCCAGTGAGACCACGGGGAGGGCCAGCGCCTCCACCTCGGTGGACCCACCCCACTCCACCACCGTCAGCTGGCTGGCCTCGCCCGCTTCGACGTGCAGGCGGGGGAACGCCGCGCCACCAGGCTCGTCGAGCCAGTCGATGACCAAGAAGGGATCGTCGACGACCACCCCACGGGGCACCCGCAGCGCGACGGGCTCGGGAGCCAGCTCCTGGTTGAGGTCGGAGAACAGATCGATCCTGGGAGCTACAGCGGGCACGGACGCTGGGCCCAGCTCGACGCCCTTCGAAGCCCAGCTCTCGGACAGCTCGG
This sequence comes from uncultured Rhabdothermincola sp., assembly GCA_964530525.1. GTDB lineage: Bacteria > Actinomycetota > Acidimicrobiia > Acidimicrobiales > Acidimicrobilacustridaceae > CAYNQN01. The sequence continues at coordinate 1,423 of CAZHBH010000025.1, forward strand.
CCATCGCCACGTAACCGTTCAGCATCACCAGCGCACCGGCTCGCTCCGGCAGCGAGGCCATGACCGCCTCGACCTCCTCGGGGATCCGGCGCTCGTCGGGGCGCTCGGCGGGAGCGAACTCGGACAGGTCGAGCTCGGCGATCCGGCTGTAGCGCCAGACCTCCTCGTCGGTGCTCGGGACCTGCGCATCGGGCCGACCGGGCGCGCGCAGCATCTCGGCGAGGGTCACGGCGGACATGCAATTACCCTATCGCCATAGGGGAAATTCGAGCCAGGCGAGGCCGGAGCTCCCTCCCCCGCGGCAAGCTCCTACAGCTTCGAGGTCCGGTGGAGGAAGGCCGCTGCTGCTTGGCGCGTCACCGGATCGCCTGGCCGAAACGTGCCCTCCGCAAACCCCTGAGCCACGCCGGACTCGGTCGCCCAAGCGATCTCCGGGCAGAAGGGGTGGTCCACCTGCACGTCGAGGAACGGCGCGACGGCGCACGGCGTGCGCGGAGCGCCGGAGATGCGATGGAGGAACGCCACCACCGCCTGGCGCGTCACGGGATCTTCGGGCCGGAAGGTGCCGTCGTCGTAGCCCTCGGCCAGACCGTTCGACGCCATCCACGAGATCTCACCGCAGAACGGGTGCCAGTCGCCCACGTCATCGAACGGCGGCACGGCGCAGGCGGGCTGGGTGCCCTGCGGCGAGCCCGAGTACCGGTAGAGGAAGGCGGCGAGGGTCTGGCGGAAGACCCACGTCGCGGGTCGGAACGTGGCGTCGGGGTAACCGGTGGTCAGGCCCTCGTCGACCATCCAGGCGATCTCGACGCCGAAGGGGTGGCCCTCCTGGACGTCGTAGAAGCCCGACGGGCCCGGCGTGCCTCGGCAACCCGTGCCGTCGGAGTACACCTGGAAGCTGCCCCACCTGATGTGGGCCCAAGACTGGTAGCCCTCCACGTAGGGGTACTCCACGAGGGTGCCCCCGTGGCACGCCAGCATGCGACCCGGATCGCGCCGCTCCGTGTAGTAGTCGAAGGGCTCTACGTAGTGCAGGTGCGGCCCGCACTCGCCGTTGTGGTCGGGAGAGCGGGACCCTCCCATCCCGGTGTCGCCCACCGTCCCCAGCACCGTGTTCTCGTCCACCCAGTCGCCCACGCTCACGAACACCTGGTCGAGGTGCCAGTAGTTGGACCACTGCCCGTCGTCGCCACCCGGGTCGTGGTCTACGTCCACGTAGTTGGCCTGGGGCGAGCAACCGGGCTCACCCCTGTGCACCTGCACGACGCGCCCTGCGCCGGCGGCGTACACGAGCGTCCCCTTCGGAACCAGGAAGTCGATGGCCCAAGTGGGGTGGTGGTTGGTGCCACGCAGCCAGCACTCCGGCGCAGGGCTCTGGAAGGTGCAGCCCTGCCACGCCTTGCTCCCGTCTATCCCGTAGCGCAGCGGCAGCCAGTCGGGCGGGCTGTACTGGCCAGGCCCGGCAGCCCCCGCCGGCGCCGCAGCGAGGGGACCCACGACCAGGGCCGAGGCGATGAGGCAGAGCGCGCCCAACACCATGCGAGCTACGGGCATGCGACGAATTCTGCCAGCTGGGCGCCGCGAAGAGGCGTCTGCCGGGACCGCGCTTGCACCCGCACCTGGCCCAGTCTTCCCGGCAGTGGTCACGTGGGGACCGATCGAGCAAGCCGAACCGGTCTTCGCTGCACGGGTGAAGCCCCTGTTCGACGCCGGACGGCACAAGGCGGTCGCCGCCCTGCGCGCCGACGGATCAGGTCAGGTCGAGGCGCACCAGCACCCGCACAGCTGCGCCACCAGCTCTCCGCGAGACGGGCCTCGCAGCTCGTCGTTGAGCTTCGAGGGGATGCGGTGCGAGAGGCACCAACACACGTTGGCGTCGGGACGCTTGGGGCCGATCACCTGGCGGACGTCATCGAACACGTCGGCCGGGCGCACGTCGAAGGGCACCAGATCAGTCTTCCATCGTGAGATTCTGCCCCGCCATCGCCTGGCGGGCCACGGCTTGCTCGGTCTGCGTGGAACAGTCGTCCGATGCCAACCCGTGCCCCCCCCGCCGCCGCCGGGGTGAGACGTCCGCTCTCGCGTTGCCGACCGTGGAGCCGCACCGGTCGGGGCCGACGAGAAGGCTACGGTCACCTAGATGAGAGCAGCGCGATCACCAAGGTCGGAGCTGGAACGCGCTCGTTCGGGCGATCGGTCTGCGGTGGCCCGCCTCCTCTCCGCCGCGGAGCGAGGTGGCGACGAGGCCCGCGACGTCGGCAGGGCGATCCACTCCTTCGGTGGCGACTCCTACACCGTTGGGATCACCGGCGCTCCCGGTGCAGGGAAGTCGACCCTGGTCGGGCGCCTGGTGGGCGAGCTCACCTCGGAGCCCGCCGGGGAGGCCGCCACCTTCGAGGTGGCCGTGCTGGCCATAGACCCCTCGTCGCCGTTCACCCGCGGAGCGCTGCTGGGCGACCGCGTCAGGATGCACGAGCACGACCTGGACCCGAGGGTCTTCATCAGGTCGATGGCCACCAGGGGACAGCTCGGAGGGCTCGCGCCAGCCACCCGGGATGCGGTGCGCGTCCTGGACGCCGTGGGCTTCAAGTGGATCCTCGTCGAGACGGTTGGCGTTGGCCAGGTCGAGCTGGAGGTCGCCGGTGAGGCCGACACCACGGTGGTGGTGGTGAACCCGGGATGGGGAGACGAGATCCAGGCGGCCAAAGCAGGTCTGCTCGAGGTGGCGGACATCTTCGCCCTCAACAAGGCCGACCGCGCCGGGGCGGCACAGACCAGGCGGGACCTCGAGCTGATGCTCGACATGACGAAGGTCCAGGACGGCTCCTGGGTTCCTCCGGTGATCGACGTCGTGGCGACCGCCGGCGAAGGCGTCGGTCGCCTCGCGGATGCGATCCGGTCGCACCTCTCGACGATCGAGTCGCAAGGCGTGCTCCGGGCGAGGCGTGAGACGAGGATGGACAACCAGCTGGCGGCGATCATCGCCTCACGACTTCACCAGCTGGCCCTGGACGCCTGCTCGGGTGACGAGTACGAGGAGCTGCGCGAGGACTTGGTGGAGCGCCGGATCGATCCATACGAGGCGGCCGAGAGGTTGATGCGAGCGGCGGCGTTGGGCTGAGGCCCCCCGAGACCCTCCGCTCAGGGGAACGAGGAAGGATCCGGATCCCCGACCGGACCGAGGATCTCCCCGAGGCCCTCGACCACCTCTGCCACCGGCACGTCGTCGCTGCTGATCAGACCATCCATCAGGGAGAGGGCAGCTCCGCTCCCCTCTTCGGTGGCGCCGTACCGCCTGCACCACGACCTGAAGCGCTCCCTAAGCACCAGGGGGTCGATCGGGCGGGCCGGATCGCCGAGCCGCACGTCGAGCTGCCGCTGCACCTCGGACCCGTCTCGGCACGAGAGAGAGATGGAGGTTGGCGTCCGTTCGGGGTACCTCCTGGTGAAGTCCTCGTCGGCGACGACTTGGATCCTCGAAGCCAACTCGTGGACCTCCTGGAGGGCACGGGAACGAGGCGTCATCGCGTCAGGACCGCAGTCGCCCGACATCAGCGCCACGGCCGTCGCGTACGGAAGGCTCGTGTCGCATTCGGCCCAGCCTGCACCGGGAGCGGTGTGCCGCCCCACCAGCAGCTTCGCCAGCTCGTAGGTGCGCACCTCGACCGAGTCGATCGATCTCGCGACGCCTGGGCCCAGCTCCTCGCGGATCTGCTGAGCCAGCTCTATGGCTCCATGGGCATGACGACAGGCGGCGAACGGCTTGAAGTAGACCCGGGCGACGGCAGGAGCCAGATCTGCGAGAGCGCGCTCTCTCAGGACTGCAGACGGCACCCCTGCGAGAGCTCCGAGGCCCCTGGGGTCCTCTAGCACCGCTGTGCCGCCTCCCACCCCGTCCCGGGCCAGCTCGGCAGCGCGGACCCCGGCCATGGCAGCGGCACCGGCGTGCAGCGGCCGCGAGGGCCCCCACGCGAACGTAGAGAGGGGTGCGATCAAGGCCGCCGTTCCCATGGCTTGCACGGTCGAGTCGACCGACAGGTCCATCAGCGCAGCTGAGGCAGCCGCCGCAGCGAGGGCTCCCACGGGTCCCGATGGGCAGATGCCACGCTCGGTGAGCTGCGGATGCAGGCACCTCCCCACCCTGCCCATCACCTCGTACCCGACCAGGACGGCCTCGAGGAGCTCTCGCGAACTGCTCCTGCGGTCCTGGGCGACGGCGAGGGCAGCGGGGACGACCACCTCCCCGGGGTGCAACCCCGAATCGGCGAGGCCGTCCCCTATGTCGAAGACGTGAGCTGCGGTTCCATGGATCTGGGCAGCATCGGCGGCCGACACGCGCTCTGTCGTTCCGATCGAGCACACACCACCCCTCGACGAGACCGCACCGGCCGCGAGCGCCCGAGCCGCAGGAGAGGGCGCACCCAGCACCACCGTCGCCAAGGCATCGACCACGCAAAGTCCCACCGCGTTCCTGGAGGCGCCGTCGAGCGGCAGGGATCGAGCGATCTCCCACACCTCGCCGGCGAGGCCACCAGCGTGTTCCGCCGGGCGAGTTGCGACCTCTGGCATCTCTCGATCGTATGCCAGATGGGAAGCACAGCCGCAGCATTGCATGCCTATGAGAGCTCGTGAGATTCCAGATTTCTACTTCTACCTCTTGAAGTCGACTGAGCGGAGTGTTAAACCGCTTGTGATTGCATACAACTGTTGAACGCGAGTCCAACAGGCGATCAAACCCGTTGTCCTGCACCAGCGAGAGTCGATGGAGTGCTGATGTGAGCACCAGGCAGGGAAGGCACGGCGCCGAACCCGTCCTGGAGCGCGCCGCAGGGGCTTCCGAAGCTCTGGGTCCGAGGCACGAGGTGATCCGTCCCCCCTCCGATGAGCTCTACTCGCCGAGTCCTCTGGCAACCCCAGCCGTGAGGACCGGGGGGCTTCTGTTCATCGCCGGGCAGGTCGGTCGCGACATGCATGGCAAGACGGTGGAGGGTGGCATCGTCGCCCAGTACCACCAGGCGTTGGAGAACATCCGGACAGTCCTCGTGGCCGCAGGCGCCGACCTGAGCCACATCGTCAGGTTGACTCACTACGTGACGGAAGTGGAATCGATCCCCGACCTGCTGGAGGCCCGAAGTGCCTACTTCCCGGCCGGGGCACCTCCTTCTTCCACCGTCGGAGTCGTCGGGCTGGCCCGGCCGGAGTGGTTCATCGAGGTGGACGCCATAGCGGCGTCGTGAGCATCCAGGAGGGAAGACCATGGAGCATCCAAGGAAGAGGGGGCGCTGGGCGGTGGTCGCGCTGGTCGCGGCCGTCGCTGTGATCGCAGCGGCGTGTGGAAGCAGCGACAGCTCGTCGAGCAGCGGGACCGATGGCACGGCAGGGGGGCCTGCGGACCTCGGCTCGGTGACGGTGGCGATCGGTCTGGACGCGGGCTACGCACCGCTGATCGTGGCCGTCGAGAAGGGCTTCTTCGCAGACGAAGGGGTCCAGGCGACCACTCGCCAGTTCGCCTCCGGCGTTGAGGCCCAGAACGCCTTGCTGGCAGGCGAGATCGACATCACCATCTCGTCCGAGTCATTCCCTGTGCTCGCCAAGGCGCAAGGTGGGGCGTTCCACGTGATGGGCGAGTTCAACTCAGCGGTGAAGCAGCTGGGGCTCGTCGCAACCGGTGACATCAGCTCGCCACAGGATCTCGTCGGCAAGACCGTGGGCGCCGTCCAGGGTTCCGCTTCCGAGTACTTCATGCTGCGCTACTTCGACACGCACGGGTTGAGCCCCGACACCGTGAACGTCTCGTACCAGCAGTCGGCAGACATGATCCCGGTCCTGCAGCGCGGAGACATAGACGCGTTCTTCCTCTGGGCTCCTCACCCGGCCCGCGCCGTCGACACGGTCGAGGGAGCGAAGATCATCGCCTTCAACGGCGACGACGACGTCTACACGCTCATCGACTTCCTGCTCTTCAGCGACAACCTCTACAACGACGCTCCCCTGTCGGACGCTTCGCTGAGGGCGATCATGGCGGCCGAGGACTACATCGAGCAGAACCAGGCCGAGACCGTCGCCCTGCTCGCCGAGGTCCTCGACCTCGAGGAGGCCGCCGCAGAGGCCCAACTGGTCGTGTGGGACAACCGGGTCCAGATCACACCCGACTCGCTCCAGGCCGCCAAGGACACGGCTGCTTGGCTCGCCGACGGCGGGCGCCTGCAGGGAACGGTGGATTGGAACGCGTTCTTCTCCTCCGACGCCCTCAAGCGCGTCGCAGCGGACCGCGTGACCCTGCGCTGAGCTGTGCCGTCCTCGATGCAACCTCCGAACGAACCCGAGCTGCCAGGCGCTCCCGCCGAGGGAGGCGAGCCGGCGGTCGTGGAGGATGTCGCGGGATCAATCCCGCGACACCACCAGACCGACTCCCGCCTCCCCCTGCGCGCCGAGTACGGACCCGAAGACTGGAGCGGAGGGCGTGCCCCCTCCGGCCAGTTCCCGTTCGTCAGGGGCAACAAGGCGGGCGGGTTCCGCGAGCAGCTCTGGAACCGTGACATCTACGCAGGTTTCGGAAGCATCGAGGACGCACAGGGGCGCTACGAGGACCTGCTGCGTGGCGGAGCTTCGGGGGTCAACATGGCCTTCGATCTCCCCACGCAGCTGGGTCTCGACTCGGACGACCCCGAGGCGGTCGCCGAGGTCGGGAAGGTGGGGACCGCCGTCGACACCCTCACCGACCTGACGGACCTGTTCGAGCGCATGCCGCTGGACCAGGTCAAGACGGTGTTCACGGTTGGCAACGGGATCGGGGCAGTTGCCCTCTCGTGGTTCGACCTCCTCGGCGAGAGCCAGGGGGTCACACCATCCAGCTACGTGATCCACCTCCAGAACGATCCTCTCAAGGAGTTCACCGGCAGAGGGGCCTTCATCTTCCCCGTGAAGGCGCACATTCGGCTGGCCTGCGACGTGATCGAGTACGTGGCCAAGAGGCGTCTGCTGCACTGGAAGCCGATCGGCATCTGCGGGAGCCAGTTCCGCTGGGGTGGCGGCGATGCGATCCACGAGGTCGCCCTGGGTCTCTCGTCGGCTCGCGTCTACATCGAGGAGCTGCTCCGACGAGGCCTCGACATCGACGACTTCGCCCCCCTGCTCGAGATGCACCTCGCTGCCGACCTCGACCTGTTGGAGGAGGTGGCGAAGTTCAGGGCCGCACGCCAGGTCTGGGCCACCATGATGAAGGAGGACTACGGAGCCCGGCTCCCCGAGAGCCAGCACCTGCGCATCAGCCTCTACACCGGGGGTTACCGGCTCACCGCGCAAGAGCCCCTGAACAACAGCGTGAGGGTGACGCTCCAGGCGCTGGCCGCCGTGCTCGGAGGAGTCGAGCACATCGGAACCCTGTCGATCGATGAGGCCCTCTCCACGCCGTCACCCGAGTACGCGAGGCTCGCAGTGCAGACTCAGAACATCCTCGCCTACGAGACGAGCATCCCTTCGGTCGCGGACCCGCTCGGAGGATCCTGGCTGGTGGAGTCGCTCACCGACGAGCTCGCGGAGCGGATGGTGGCCATGGACCGCGACGTGCAAGAGCGGGGAGGGACGATGGAAGCTCTCCGATCCGGGCACCTTCGCTCGCTGGTGGAGGAGAGCTCCTTCGAGTACCAGCAGGAGATAGAGAAGGGTGAGCGGACCGTCGTGGGCGTGAACAGGTTCACGTCGGACAACGCCGACGACGGGATCAAGGCCTTCCGCGTCAGCGATGCAGCTGCCCTCAGGCAGGCCGAGCGGCTGGCGGAGATCCGGTCTCGCCGCGACTCCTCCGCGGTCAACAGCGCTCTCGACCAGATCAGCAGGCTCGCCGAGCGCGACGAGAACCTCATCGAGGCGATCAAGGACGCGTGCAGAGCGGAGGCGACCATCGGCGAGATCACAGAGCGCCTGAAGGGCGTCTTCGGGACATGGGAGGAGGACGGTGTCTTCCTCTGAAGGATCCCCGGTGCCGAAGGTCCTGCTGGCCAAGCCCGGCCTGGACGGCCACAACCGTGGGGTGCGCGTGGTCATGCGGTCCCTGCTGGAGGCGGGGTGCGAGGTCATCTACCTCGGGATCCGCCGCACACCCGAGGCCATCGCCTCCGCCGCTGTCGAGGAGGACGTGGACGTCGTTGGCCTCAGCCTCCTCTCGGGGGCGCACCTCTCGCTCTGTCGGGATGTCCTCGCCGCGCTCGCCGAGGCCGGATCTGACGCTCCGGTGGTCGTCGGTGGCGTCATACCGGTCGAGGACCACGAGGACCTGAAGGAGATGGGGATCTCAGCTGTCTTCACCCCCGGCGCGCGACTCGGCGACATCGAGGGGGAGGTCAGGCGGCTCACGGTGCAGCACCGGGGTCGCAACTCGGCAATCGGATAGATCGGAGGCGGTCGAAGTGGACAGGAGCTACGTGAGGATCCGCGAGGTCGGCCCGAGGGAGGGCCTCCAAGCGGATCCCCAGGTCGTCGATACGGACCTCAAGGTCCGCATGTTGCAGATGCTGCTCGAAGCCGGGGTTCGCGATGTGAACGCGATCGCCTTGGTTCACCCCAAGGCCATGCCCCAGATGGCCGACGCCGAAGAGGTGCTCGAGAGGCTCGGCCCCGTCGACGCGGTCGTCTCCGCTCTGACGCCCAACGAGAAGGCGGTCGAGCGCGCGCTGCCCTTGGCGCAGCGCGGCTTGCTCGACAAGGTCTTCTTCGTCCACGGGATGACTCAGGTCGTGCTCGAGGCGAACGGGATAAGGATGCCCGTCGACGAGCACCTGGATCACCTGCTCAGGCTCGCCGCCCGGGCCAAGGAGGAAGGTGACCTCCAGGTCGGCCTCTTCCTGAGCGCATCGTTCGGATGCTCGGTGGAGGGAGAGGTGGCGGTGGAGAGGGTCGTCGCCAACGCCGAGAGGATCGTCGCGGCACCCGAGGTGGACGACCTGGTGGTGAGCGACTCGACCGGCCAGGCCGATCCCCTCCAGGTGGAGAGGCTCCTCGAAGCGCTCGCCCCTGTCGTGGGAGACCACCCCCTCACCCTGCACCTGCACGACTCGCGAGGGGCAGGGACCGCCAACGTGCTCGCCGCCGTGCGGTCCGACATCCCCAACCTGACGCTCGACACCGCGTTCGGCGGGCTCGGAGGAGACGTCCCGTTCCTTCCCCAGGCAGCAGGCAACGTAGCGACCGAAGACGTCTGCGAGATGCTCCACGGGATGGGGATCTCCACCGGCATCGACGTCGCAGGGGTGATCGAGGTCTCTCGGGCGCTCCAGGAGGCGACGGGTCGCCACATCATCTCCCGGGTCTTCACCGTGGGGCCGATCAGCTGGAAGCCGGTCCCCGTTGGTTGAGCGACCAGACCCGGACCACGCGGCCGTCGAAAGCCCCGACGAGTCGACGGGGCCCCTGGACGGCTTGTTCGTGGTCGACTTCTCCCAGGCCGCAGCCGGACCGTTCTGCTCGCAGCACCTGGGGGACATGGGTGCCCGAGTCCTGAAGGTGGAGCCTCCTTCGGGCGACATGATCCGCGGGTGGAACGATCAGGAGCTCGGAGGTCTCGGCACGTACTTCATGGGGCTGAACCGCAACAAGGAGAGCATCGCGATCGACCTGAAGACGCCGCAGGGCGCGTCCATCGCGAGGAGGCTGTGCGACGGGGCCGACATCGTCATCGAGAACTTCCGGCCCGGCACGATGGCACGGTTCAACCTCTCCTACGAGGAGGTGGCGGAGGTGAACCCCACGGTCATCTACACGTCCATCTCGGCGTTCGGCGAACAGGGGCCCCTTGCCGAACGACCTGGCATGGACATCGTCATCCAGGCGTTCGCGGGGATCATGGGCATCACCGGGGTGGAGGATGGCGAGCCCGTGAAGGTCGGCTCGCCCGTGGCAGATCTCGCAACCGGCTACGCGGCGGCGATGGCCACGTTGGGTGCGCTCTACTCGCGCGCCGTGAAGGGTGAGGGCCAGCACGTCCGCCTCTCGATGCTGAACGTGGTCGTCAGCATGATCAGCAACCACACCACTGGCTTCCTCCTGAACGGGAGCCCTGTGGGCAGGCTGGGAAGCGCCCATCCCCAGCTGGTCCCCTACCAGGCCTTCGAGACAGCCGATGGCGAGCACCTCATCGTCGGCATCCTCAACGAGAGGTTCTGGACGAAGTTCTGCGACGCGATCGACCGCCCGGACCTCGAGGTGGACCCGCGGTTCGCCACCAACCGGGACAGGGTCCAGAACCGGGCGGAGCTGCTCGAGATCCTCGGCCAGGTGCTCAAGGAGAAGACGTGCTCGGAGTGGGAGGACGTCTTCCTGGCCCTGGACGTCCCCAACACTCGGGTCAACAGCCTCGAGTCGCTCTTCGCCCACCCTCAGGTCGAAGCCGACGAGGTGGTGGTCGAGATCGACCATCCGATCATCGGCCCCATACCCACCATCGCGCAGCCGTCGCGCTTCGAGCGCACCCCGGCCACGTACAGGCTGCCCCCGCCACAGCTGGGAGAGCACACCCGAGTGGTCCTCCGGGAGCTGGGCATGACCGAGGGCGAGATCGAGGAGCTCTCCCGGGCAGGGGTGGTCACCTGGCCAGGGCTGGCGGACGGGTACGGCGGAGGAGTCGGGGGAAGCGAATCGGCAACCGAAGGAGCCGCTTAGTCCATGGATCGAAGGATCGTTGTAGGGATCGACATCGGGGGGACGTTCACCGACGTCCTGTGCTGGGACGTCGGTGGCGAGCTCCTGCGCTCGCACAAGGTCCTGACCCGCTACGACGACTTCTCGGCGGGCGTCATGGACGGCCTCACCGGGGTGCTGGACCTCGAGGGGATCGCCGTGTCCGACGTGAGCGCCGTGGTGCACGCCACCACGCTGGCGTCCAACGCCCTGATCGAGAGGAAGGGAGCGCGCACGGGGCTGCTCGTCACCGACGGCTACCGGGACATCCTCGAGGCGGGAACCGGCCAGCCCTACGACATCTACGACCTGTTCCTTGTGAACCCCCGTCCACTCGTGCCCCGGCAAGGGGTGCGCGAGGTGAGCGAGCGCATGAGCGCCTTCGGCGAGGTGATCTCTCCTCTCGACCTCGACGGACTGTCCAGATCGGTGGACGAGCTCCTGGAGCAAGGGGTCGAGGCCGTGGCGGTGATGTTCCTCCACTCGTACAGGAACCCCGCGCACGAGCAGGCAGTCGCCGAGCTCATGGCTCGTCGCGCCCCCGAGCTCACCTTCTCGCTCTCGTCTGACGTCTCACCCGAGTTCCGCGAGTACGAGAGGGCCAGCACGACGGTCGCCAACGTCTACGTGAAGCCCATCGTCTCGCGCTACCTCGGCACGTTGAGCCAGAGGCTCTCGGAGGCGGGGTTCGCTGGGAGCTTCTACATCATGCTCAGCAGCGGAGGCATGGCGCTGCCGCGAGTGGCCTCCGAGCTCCCCGTTCGGATGGTGGAGTCGGGTCCTGCCGCCGGCGCGCTGGCGGCCCGGGACCACGGGAGGTTGGTCGGCGCCAACGACCTCCTGTCGTTCGACATGGGAGGCACCACAGCGAAGGTCTGCCTGATCCGAGGCGGAGAGGTCTCCACCACCTCCATGATGGAGGTGGCGCGGGAGAACCGCTTCAAGCCTGGAAGCGGGCTTCCGCTGAGGACGCCCGCCCTGGACCTCCTCGAGGTGGGCGCTGGAGGTGGATCGATCGCCCACCTCGACGAAGCCGGGCGCCTCCGCGTCGGGCCCGAGAGCGCTGGGGCCGACCCCGGGCCCGCCTGCTACGGGCTCGGAGGGAAGCTCCCCACGGTCACCGACGCCTGTGTGGTCCTGGGCTACTACGGCACGTCGTCGTTCCTGGGGGGCGAGATGGCACTCGACGCCGAAGCCGCCCGGGCCGCCATCCGGGAGCACATCGCGGATCCATTCGGCGTGGACGTCGTCGAGGCGGCGTGGGGGATCTTCGCCCTCGCTGCCGAGAACATGGCCGCCGCGGCGCGGGTCCACTGCGCCGAGAAGGCCATCGACCCTCGTCGCTCCACCGTCCTGGCCTTCGGTGGGGCGGGCCCGGCCTTCGGCCACAGGGTGGCTCGCATCCTGGGCTCGCCCAAGGTGGTAGTCCCCCCCGGTGCCGGAGTGGGGTCCACCCACGGGCTGGTGGCCGCTCCCCTCTCGTTCGACTTCGCTCGCTCGCAGCCCCAACGGCTCGACGAGATCGACTGGTTGGTGGTGGACGACCTCCTCGCCCGACTGCGCGAAGAGGCCGCCGCCGTCCTGGCGGAGGCGCGAGTTCCCAACGACCGCGTCGAGGTGCGCACCTGGGTGGACATGTGCCTCTACGGGCAGTCCTACGAGGTCACCGTGCCGGTCGACGACGTGATCACGGACGAGCACGACGTGGAGGCCCTCCGCGCGGCGTTCGAGCAGATCTACGAGGGTCGCTACGGGCGGCGCGCACTCGACATGACGCTCCAGGTCCTGACCTGGAGGGTTCGAGCCCGAGAGGTGCGCAACGACGTGGAGCAGCTCGCTGCGGCTCGCAAGGCCTCCAGGGGGATCGACGACGCCCCTGGAGGGGTCGTCGCGTCAACGAGGGAGGCCTACTTCCCCGAGACCCAGGGGTTCACCGACTGCGCCGTCCAGCGCAGGGCGAAGCTCGCCTCAGAGGTGGGCGCGAGGGAGGGGCCGATGGTCATCGAAGACAGCGAGACGACGATCGTGGTGGGCCCGGGTGCCACCGTCCACCTCGATCCGCTGGGAAACGTGGTCATCGATCTGGAGGAGCGGCGATGAGCAACGAGATGAGCCCGATGGACGTCGAGGTCTACTGGCAGCGGCTCACGACCATCTGCGACGAGTGCTGGTCCACCGCCCACCGGACCGCCTTCTCGCCGATCATCACCGAGGGCTTGGACCTCGCGTGCGAGGTCATGGATCGTCGTGGCCGGGTCCTGGCACACGCCACCCGCAGCATCCCCTCGTTCACCACGGCCCTTCCAGCGGTCACCAAGACGATCATCTCGCGCTGGCCTTCCGACGAGCTTCGCGAAGGCGACATCTTCCTCACCAACGATCCCTGGCTCTGCGCCGGCCACCTGCCCGATCCGGCCCTGGTGGCCCCCGTCTTCCATCGGGGCCGCCACGTGGGCTTCGTCGGCTCGATCGGCCACGCCTCCGACATGGGCGGGTTGCTCAAGCGATCGGAGGCCACCGAGCTGTACGAGGAGGGGCTGCAGATCCCCATCTGCAAGCTCTACCGGGCAGGTGTCCCCGACGAGACCTTGCTCGAGGTCCTGTCCCTCAACATCCGCGACTCCCACATCCTCCTGGGGGACTTCGAGGCCCAGATCACAGCCATCGAGACGGCTCGCCGCCGCCTCGAAGAGTTCCTGGAGGACTACGACTTCGCCGACCTCGAGACGCTCTCCGACGTGCTCCAGGAGAAGTCGGAGCGGGCGATGAGGCGAGTGATCGGCGAGCTGCCCGACGGCACCTACACGGCGAGCACCATGATCGACGGCTTCGCTGGCGGACAGCCTCTGGAGGTCTCGACCGCGATCACCATCGACGGGAGCTCGCTCGTGGTGGACTTCCCGGACTGCCCACCACAGCTCCCCAAGGGCGGCGTCAACTCGGCGCTCAGCTACACCCGCTCACACGTCCTCTACGCCCTGCACTGCATCCTGGGTCCGGCCATAGCGTCCAACGACGGCTGCTACGCACCCTTCACGGTGACCGCCCCTGAGGGCTCGATCCTCAACTGCACTCGGCCCGCCTCGGTGGGCCTGCGGATGCTCACCGGGTGGCACGTCCACCCCCTCGTCCACTCCGCCCTCTCGGCGGTCGTCCCGGACCAGGTCATCGCCCCGAGCGGGACGATGTCGTGGAGCGAGGTGTTCGGCGAGGATGCCTCCGGCGGACGCTTCCACGACCACATGGTGATCGGCACCGGCCTCGGGGCCAGCTCGCGCGCCGACGGCCGCGCGGGCACCAGCTACCCCTCCAGCGCCGCGAGCGTCCCGGTGGAGGTGGTGGAGGCCCGTTCGCCCCTGCTCGTGGAGCGAAAGGAGTTCATCCCCGACTCCGGGGGTGCAGGTCGCCACCGGGGCGGCCTCGGGCAGCGCCTCGTGCTCCGGATGCGTCCCGGTGCTGCGCGCAGCGCGACCCTTTCCCTCTCCCTCGACCACCGGAAGGTCCCCGCCTCCGGGCTCTTCGGCGGCTCCCCCGGGCGGACCGCCGCGCTCCTCCACGACGACGGGCACAGCGTCCGGCACGTCGAGGAGAGCCACTTGACGATCACCGACGACGAGGAGCGGATCATCATCGAGCTGTCCGCGGGCGGCGGGTACGGGAGTCCCTCCGAGCGGGAGCCGGACCTGGTGGACGAGGACCTCTCGGCTGGCTGGGTCACCTCGGCCCCCGAGTAGCGGTCGATCGGCGCTGCGCCCGGGGGAAGGGCTAAAACGAGAAGCGGCTGAGGAAGGTCGCCACGCAGACGGGCTTCGGCGTGCCCTCACGCTCGACCACTGCGGCGGTTCGCGCCTGGAGGACACCGTCTCCGAGATCGTCCACGCTCTCGAACGTGGCGGTGGCCCTGAGCCGCGCCGGCACGACGGTCGCAGCTGGGAACCTCACCCTCTCGAGCCCGTAGTTGATGCCCATGCGGCGGTTCTCGAACCGATAGACGCTCTGGAGCAGTGCCGGGACGAGCGAGAGGGTGAAGTAGCCGTGGACGATCGTGGCGCCGTAGGGGCCTTCGCGTGCGCGCTCCACGTCGACGTGGATCCACTGGTGGTCCCGGGTCAGGTCGGCGAAGGCGTCGACGTCGTCCTGGTCAACTGAGAACCACTCGCCCGGGCCCATCTCCGTGCCGACGAGTGCGAGGAGGGCGTCTCGGCCCCCGATGGTCACGGGATCAGCCACCTTGGATCACCTTTCTCCACTCGAGCACCGGGCTCGGGTCTGCTGGGGACGGGAACAGGGCTCAGCAGCGATCAGACCTGTGAATCGAAGGGCAGGCGAGCACGGGACACCGCCTTGGAGGCCCGACGCATGTGCCTGGCCACGAGGCGGTCCACCGTCGCGGCGTCTTTCATGTCGAGGGCTTCCAGGATCTGGTCGTGCTCCCGCAGAGCTGAGGCCATCTCCCTGCCGGAGTACAGCGACATGGCATGGGAGGCGGATTGCTTGGGCACGAGCTGGTCGATGATCCTCTCGAGGCGGACGCTTCCGCACGAGGAGTAGATGGTGGAGTGGAAGTCGCGGTTCAACTCCACCAGCCTGTCGATGTTGGGGCTCGACGAAGCGACCTCCTCGCGCATCTCCTTCTGGAGCAGGGTGAGCCTCTGCATCGCCTCGTCGCCGATGTTCTCTGCGGCCCTGGCCGCGGCCAGGCTCTCCAACCTCTCTCTAATCAGGTAGATCTCTGCCATGTTGCCGAGGAAGTCGGCGACGACACAGCCCGCGTTGGGGACCGAGTAGACCAGCCCGTCGGACTCGAGGCGTCTGAGTGCCTCTCGGACCGGAGTCCGGCTGACCCCCAGGGATTCCGCCAGCCGAGATTCGATCAAGCGCTTGCCCGGTGGTAGCTCACCCGAGAGGAGCATCTGGCTGATCCTTCGGTAGACCGTCCTGTCCGCCCGGTCAGCCATCGCTTTGCACTCTGGGGGTCTGCACGAAGCCTCTCCTTCGAGTCCTGCCGCTCGGGATCTGCCCTTCGCTCCATTCTCGCATTAGAGCTGAGTGCCGAAACGTTTGGTGAGCCTCATACCGGTGAAGCGGAACACCCGGTCAAACGCAAAGCCCAGTACGGCGAGCGTGAGGACGCCCACGAACACGCGGTCGGTCCTCAAGAAGGCCTGCGAGCTCTGGATCAGGTAGCCCAATCCCTCGTCGGCCGACATCATCTCTGCGATGATGATCGTTCCGAAGGCGTTGACCATAGCAAGCTTCATGCCCGCGAGGACGAACGGGATCGCCACCGGGACGGTGATCCTCCTCAACACCTGCATGGGCCGCG
Source organism: uncultured Rhabdothermincola sp. (assembly GCA_964530525.1). Lineage (GTDB taxonomy): Bacteria > Actinomycetota > Acidimicrobiia > Acidimicrobiales > Acidimicrobilacustridaceae > CAYNQN01. The sequence goes on from CAZHBH010000025.1 coordinate 17,423, forward strand.
CACCCAACGACCGCGCGGCGCGGTAGCTCACCTCGGGGGCCGATGTGATGCCGGCCAGCGTGTTGATGAGGACGATGAAGAACGTGGTCCAGATGATGAGGATCACCTTGGAGGTCTCTCCGATGCCGAACCAGAGGATCACCAGTGAGATGAAGGCGATCGACGGTATGTGCCGGAAGAACTCCAGATGAGGCTCCATCACGTGTCGAACCCAGCGAACCGAGCCCATGGCGAGTCCCAACAAGGCCCCCAGCAAGCTCCCGAGGGTGAACCCGATCACTATCCGCTTCATGCTCGCGGCGACGTGCTGTGGGAGGGACCCGTCCTGGAGCATCTCCCAAGCAGTGGAAAACGTCCTCCCGGGAGGTGAGAAGAAGGTGGGAGGGATGAAGAAGGTGGAGATCCCCCACCAGATGAGCAACAAGAGGCCCAGTGCGAGCGCATAGGTGGCGAAGGTCTTCGCGAGGCCCTTCGGTGTGAGGAGGCTTCGCTCCGTCCCTGGAAGAGCCATCAGATCTTCACCCCGTACTTGCTCGCCCAGTGCTTGGCGATGAACCTCAAGAGGCGATCCGCGGTGAACCCGATCGCCCCGAGCACCAGTATCCCCACGAAGATGTCGGGCGTGCGGAAGTACAGGCGAGAGCTCGCAATCAGATGGCCGATCCCGTGCTCGGAGTAGAGAAGCTCAGCCGCCACCACCGTCATGAAGGCGTTCCCCATCGCCATGCGCATCCCGGTGATGACATATGGGACGGTCTGGGGGATGGTCACCCGGAAGAAGATCTGCTTCTCGTTCGCACCCATGGATTGAGCGGATCGTCGCATGATCAACGGCATCTTCCTCACGCCGATCATGGTGTTGAGGACCATGATGAACACCACTGAGTAGAAGATCAGGAAGACCTTGGACATCTCGCCGGTCCCGAAGAGGATCACGACGATCGGGAGCAGCGCTATGGGGGTGACGAACCTCGCCATGTCGAGGTACGGCTCGAGGAACGTCCTCGCCATCAGGAACTGCCCGGTGAGGAGCCCGATGGGAACCCCCACGGCGCAGCCGAGGAAGAAGCCCTCGGCGACCCTCGTCAGGCTGGCCAGGGCGTCCTGCCAAAGGGACCCCTGGGTGACCAGACGCCATCCCGCGGTCACCGTCTCCGCCGGCGAGGGCAGCTGGATCGTGCTGAAGGAGAGCGAGAGGAGGGCCCACAGCGCCACCGCGACAGCCACCGATGCCAGGCCGATCGCGAGCGGTGAGCGCATGGGAGCAGCCCACGACCGCCGCACGCGCGGCGCGGCCTTCGCGGACTGGACCTCCACCTCCACATCCGGGCCGGCGAGCGCCTGGATCACGTCAGGGCCTTGCCGTCGATCTCGGATTGGATCAGGTCGTTGATCCGCTCGTAGATCGCGTCGAACTCACGACCCCGACGCCTCGGGCGAGGGTTCGGGTTCTCCACGATCTCTGCGATCTTGGCCCCCGGTCCCGACGTCATGACGGCTACGCGATCGGCCAGCAGCACCGCCTCGTCGATGTCGTGCGTGACGAAAAGCACCGTCCTCGGCGTCTCCAACCAGATCCGCTCCAGCTCGCGCTGCATCACTCCCCTCGTCTGGGCGTCCAGCGCTCCGAAGGGCTCGTCCATCAGCAGGACGGCTGGGTCGTTGGCGAGGACGCGGGCGATCTGGGCCCGCTGCTTCATGCCTCCAGAGAGCTCCCCTGGGTACTTGTCGCTGTGCTCGGCGAGCTTGACCATCTTCAGGTAGTGCGCAGCCCGCTCTTCGCGCTCAGGCTTCCGCACGTGGCGCATCGCCATGCCGAACTCTGTGTTCTGCTTCACCGTGAGCCAGCTGAACAGCGCCTGGTCGCTTTGGAAGACGACCCCCCGATCCGGCCCAGGCTTCACGATCGGCTCGCCATCCAGGAGGAGCCTCCCCTCTGTGGGGTGCTCGAACCCCGCGACGAGGTTGAGGATCGTCGTCTTGCCACAGCCGGAGGGGCCCAGGAGGCAGAACAGCTCCCCGCTTCGGATGTGGAGGTCGATGCGGTCGAGCGCCACGTAGCCCTGCTTGCCTCGCTGGAATCCCTTCGTCACCTGTTCGAGGAGGATCCCGCCGTGGTCGACTCGTTCGGCAAAGGGTGCCTCCAGCGCTTCGATGGTCATCATGGGGCTCCAGGGGTATCGACGGGATCTGGGACGTACGTCTCGACCAGGGCGTCCAACACGAGGGTCGACCCGTCCGCCGCGAGGGCTACGGGGTTGAGCTCGAGGAGGTGGACGTCGCTCATCTCGAGGGCAAGGACTGACAGGCGGCTCGCCATCCCTGCGAGCTCGGAGAGGTCGATCTCCCCCCGACCCCGATGCTCCCCCAGCAGGGCCGAGCCGCGCAGCGATCGGAGGGCTCCGGCGATCTCTTCCGGGGTGGCGGGGCAGGCGATCTCGGCGACGTCGGGGGCGACCTCGACGGTCGTGCCCCCGAAGCCCACGAGGAGGATGGGCCCGAGCTCGGGTACCCGGCGCCACCCCAGGTAGAGCTCGACCTCGGGATCGGCCTGCTGCTCGACGTCGATCCCCTCCGTTGACAGAGCCTCGAGCTCCGGCCAAGCGCGCTCCAGCTCCACGGGGGTCCGAACGTCGAGGACCACGCCTCCCACGTCGGACTTGTGCGCATGGCCCGTGACCTTGAGGACCACTGGCCAGCCGATGCCGTCCGCCGCCGCCACGGCATCCGCCATCGAGCCCGCTCGACGCGATGCAGGCCGCCGGGCCCCCGCGCGCGCGAGCAGGTGCTCCACGAGCACCTCGGGAGGGGTCTGCGATGCGTCGACGGGCACGCCGGTGGCGAGCGGGGGTTCGGGCTCGCCCCGGGTCCCCGACGAGCGGACCCTCTCACCCATGGCCGCCGTCAGGGCGGTGGCGGACGCGAACGGATAGATCCCCGAACCGATCAGGACGCGTCGAGCCTCCTGGGCGAGGGCGCCCACCGGCCAGTAGACCATCAGGGGGGCAGGCCCGTCGTCGCGAACCATGGACTTGGCCCGCGCCACCGCCCTCTCCCCCGTCACCATCGTGATGCTCTCCACCAACACGTCGTACGACCCGCTCGACTGGACGCTGTGGCGCACCTCGGCTGCCACGTCGTCGTCGTAACCGGCCGTGAGGTCGAGCGGGTTCGCCACCGTCGCCCGCACCGGCACGAGATCTCGCAGCCTCGCCGCGAGCTCGGGGGCGGGGGCTGGAAGCTCCCACCCGGCCTCGACCAGGGCATCGGTGAGCACGACGTTGGCTCCTCCCGATCCGCTCATGACGAAGGCCTTCCGCGTGCTGGAGCGCCTCACCCCCCGCGAGCACGAGACCGCCATCGGCAAGAGATCGAGCAGGTCGTCGCAGATGACGATCCCCTCTCGCCGGCACACGGCTCGCAACGCCTGGTAGTCGCCCATCAACGACCCGGAGTGGGCCGCGACGACACGGGCGGCCTCGCTCGTCCGGCCGATCTTGGTGAGGCACACCGGGATGCCCCTCTCGCGGCCGGCGCTTGCCACCTCGGCCAAGGCCTCGGCGGAAGGAGCGGACTCCATCAGCAGCGCGATCGCTTCGACCTCCGGCAGCTGGGCCAGGATGGCTCCCATCCGGGTGGCGGGGTGAGTCGCTCCCGCCCCCGTCCAGACGCAGTGCGACACGCCGATCCCGTCCTCCTGGGCGCGCTCCAACACGCAACCCCCCAGGCCACCGCTCTCGCTCACCAACGCCACGCCCCCGGCGACGAGCTCGGGCAGCCGCAGCGAGCCGGACCAAGAGGCGGCGACCTTCCCGGCTACGTCCACGAACCCCATGGACCCAGGCCCCAAGAGCACCATGGAGGGTCCTGCCGCATCTCGCAGCGCATCCAAGCGATCCGTGCGGCCGCCCTCGGCGAAGTCGGTGGAGAGCACTGCGCACAGCGGGATGGACCTGCGGGAGGCCTCCGCCACCGCCTCGATGGCGCGATCGGCTCCCACGGCCACCAACAGGGCGTCGACGTCGGCCGGGAGCCCCTCGACGGAGTCGACCCTCCCCGACAGGCTGGGGGCGAGCCCGCCCCTGTCGCTCCCCACGATCCAGACGTCACCCTCGTAGCGGTGGCGTGCGAGGTTGTCCAACACGACGCGGCTCAAGGCGTTCGGCTCGGTACTGCCGACGAAGCCGAGGCTCCGGGGGCGCAGGACGCGCCCGGCGTCGGGAGCCCCCTGCGTCATGTCGGCTTGTCGCGCCGGTATCCGAGGGCGTACTCCGCGATCAGGACCCTCTGGAGCTCGTTGGTGCCCTCGACGATCTGGAAGACCTTCGCGTCCCGGAAGTACCTCTCCACCGGGTACTCCTCGGAGATCCCGTAGGCGCCGTGGATCTGGACCGCATCGGTCGCAGATGCCATGAGCGCGTCGGTGGCGTACATCTTCGCCATGGCGGCTTGCGCTCTGGCCCTCACGACCCCGCTGTCGCGCAGCATCGCCAGGTCGTAGGTCAGGTTCCTCGCGTTCTGGAGCCTCACCACCATGTCGGTGATCTTCGACTGGATGAGCTGGTAGCGGCCGATGGGCTCACCGAAGGTGACCCGATCCTTCGCGTACTCGACCGACGCCTCCAGGCACGCTGCAAGCACCCCGCAGGCCCGTGCCGCCGTCCCGAGTCGCCCGTTCTCGACGGCGTTGAGGGCGATCTTGAGGCCGTCGCCCTCTTCGCCGATCCTGTTCTCCACCGGCACGCGGCAGTCCTCGAACACCAGCTCGCCGGAGTCGGAGACTCGAAACCCCATCTTGCCCCCGTAGGGCCTCGAGCTGAACCCCGGCGTGCCCCGCTCGACGACGAAGGCACATATGGAGGATCTCGGGTTGGACCGGTCGAGCGTGGCGAAGGTGAGGAACCAGTCGGCGTGGGTCGCTCCTCCGATCCAGGCCTTCTCTCCGTTCAGGACGTAGTGGTCGCCCTCCAGGCGCGCCGTGGTCTCCATGGCGGCGACGTCGGAGCCCGAATGGGGCTCCGTCACACCGGATCCCGCCATCACCTCGCCCTTGGCGAGGGGCACCAGCCAGCGCTGGCGCTGCTCCTCGGTCCCGAAGCGAAGGATGCTGTTGCCTCGCAGGCCCGAGGCGGAGGTGGCCGCACCCGCCACGTAGTGGTCGAACTTGGAGAGCTCCTCGATAACTCGGACGTAGGCGATGTGGCGAAGTCCCGCGCCGCCGTAGGCCTCGGGAACCACCCCACCCATGAACCCGAGCTCGGCCATCTTCTTGACGAGCTCGATGGGATACCGCCGGTCACGATCGGCCTGACCGATCACGGGAGCGATCTCCTTCTCACCGAAGCGTCTGGCGAGGTCCACCATCGCCTGCTCTTCCTCGGTCAGCTCCGGTTCCATCCAGCTCGCTCCGGGTTGGTGGGTGGAGGGCGGCAGCGCCCTCGACCGTGGACTTGCCTCAGCCGTAATGCATACAATTCAAACCCACGCCACACCACCGGTCAATAGCCTGATGCCCATCGAAGAGGGGCCTTCGTGGAGCCACGCCAACGGTCCGACAACCAGTCAGACAGCGACTCCGGGCCCGTCCGGATCGGCTCTCCGGCGGTGTCGGTGACCCTCACCACCCAGTCGTCGAAGGCAGACCTCGACGCCTTCGAACAGGTATCGGCACTCGCGGACATCGCATGTGGCTCCGGGGCCCGGCGGTTGTGGGTGAACGAGTTCCACTCGGCCTCGCCCCCCTACCTCCCGCCGGTCCCCCTCCTCGCGCACCTCGCAGGGCGCCACCCCGGCATGAGCCTGGGCACGGCCGTCCTGGTGCCCTCGCTGCACCAGGGGAAGCTCCTGGCGGAGGAGATCGGAGCCCTCAGCTGCATGGTGGACGACCTCGCCATCGGCGTCGGGGCGGGCTACGAGCAGGATCACGACCTGCTCGGAGCGAGCCGGCCCGACGTGGCCGGCCTCGCCACCGCGGTCGCCTCTCTCAACCACGAGCTCGCCGCCTCTCCTCGCGTGTGGCGCGGGCAGCGGCCACCGGTGATGTACGTGGGCACGGCGAGCCTCCGGACCATCTCGGCCCTCTCTCCCCACGTCGACGGCCTGCTGCTGCACCCCTCGCAACCGCCCGGGGCGATCCGCGAGCAGATCGCAGCCTTCCGGGCGTCGGGAGGCCGGCACGTCTGCCTGATGCGGGACGTCGTCGTGCAGCCCTCCCGCGAGGACGCCAAGGCGCTGGCCCAAGCGATGGTCGAGAGCAAGCACAGGAACTACCTGCGACTTGGCAGATCGGTGGTCGACGAGCGAGGACGGCCGCTCGCCGCCCAGGAGGTGACCCTGGACTCCACGGCGGATCGGGTGATCGTGGGCGACGGGGACGACCTGCGAACCGCTCTCGACGAGATCGCCCTCCTCGGGATCGACGAGGTCGCAATGCGCCTCACGTACTCCGACTGGCCCTTCGAGACCTCCAGGAGTGCCATGGAGGTGTTCAGGGCCGCTCTCTCGCCTGCCATGGCGACAGAGGGTCGAGGCACGCCAGCAGTCGGACCCCTCCCGGAGAGGAGCGACGCTTGAGCCGATCGGCGGTCATCTGCGGAGCGGCCTACGGCCCACTCGGGAAGGCCGAGGGGACCACCGCAGCCCGCATGCAGGAGATGGCAGCGCTGGACGCCCTCGAAGATGCCGGTCTCAAGAGCACCGACGTCGACGCCGTCTACACCTGCGGCACGGGCTACCTGCCTTCCATCGAGCTCGCCGAGCGCCTCGGGGTGACGGCGCGCAGCTCGGACTCGACGTTCATCGGAGGGGCCTCGCAGCCCATGTTCGTGCAGCTCGCCGCGGAGGCCATAGAGAGGGGGGACTGCGAGGTCGCAGTCGTCGCCTACGGGAGCAGGCAGCGATCCGAGGCGTCGAGCCCGCTGAAGCGCGCCCGGAGCGACATCGCCGCGAGCTTCGCGGGGATGTTCGAGGTCCCCATCGGCCTTCCCGTCCCGCTCGGAACCTACGCGCTGGCTGCGGATCGACACATGGGCCTCTTCGGAACCACCCCCGAGCAGCTCGCCACCGTCGCCGTGGAAGCCAGGCGATGGGCACGGCTCAACCCCCTCGCCACCAGGACCGACGAGCTGACCGTCGAGGACGTCCTCGGATCCCCCGAGATCTGCTCGCCCCTCCATGCCCGCGACTGCTGCCTGGTGACCGACGGAGCCGGCGCCGTCGTCCTCACCACCGCCGAGCGCGCCGCAGACCTCCCCAACCCGCCTGTGGCCGTGCTCGGCGGGGCCACGGCGCACAGCCACAGCACCGTCCTGGGCATGCCGGAGCTCACCGAGACGCCGGGTCGGCTGTCGGCGGCCCGTGCCCTCTCGCGTGCCGGGATCCAGATCTCCGACGTGGACGTGCTCGAGCTGTACGACTCGTTCACGATCACCGTGCTCCTGGAGCTCGAGGACATCGGCCTCTGCGGGAAGGGGGAGTCGGGCCCCTACGTCCTGGAGGGCCACATCGGCCCCGGAGGCTCCTCTCCAGCCAACACCTCCGGAGGGGGCCTCTCGTTCCTGCACCCGGGGATGTTCGGCATCTTCCTGGTGATCGAGGCCGTCCGGCAGCTCAGGGGCCAGGCGGGATCAGCCCAGGTGGAGGGAGCAGAGGTGGCCCTGTGCCACGGGATGGGTGGTGCCCTGTCGGCTGCGGCGACCCTGGTGCTGGGGAGGCTCTGATGGACGTCTCAGACCCCGTCGCAGCACCTTTCCTCGAGGCCGCCGAGCGAGGCGAGCTGGTCGTGCAGACCTGTTCGCGATGTGGGGCCCAGCAGGGGCTCCCACGCCTGGTGTGCGCCGCCTGCGGCAGCCGCTCGGTCCACTGGCAGGCACACGACGGGTCCGGGCGGATCCTCGCCTCCACGACGGTGCACCGCGGCCCACAGGGCTTCGAGTCCGAGGCGCCCTACACGGTCGCACTGGTGGAGCTCGACGGCGGAGCTCGTGTCCTGGCTCGCGCGCCGACCGATCGGAGTGCAGGGCTGGCCGTCGGATCGGCCGTCGCCGTCACCTGGGAGCTCGCGGAGGGACACCCTCCACGCCTCACCGCGCAGGCCCCGCAACCGACGGGGCCCTAGGCGCGACGTCGAGGCGTCAGTACACCGACGCCAGCTCCCGGCCTCCACCCACGTGGAGGACCGCGCCGGTGACGTAGGAGCCCAGGTCTCCACAGAAGAAGTAGACGGCGTTGGCGATGTCCTCCGGCTTTCCCGGGCGTCCGAGGGGGATCTGCGAGACGACCTTGGCTCGCGCCTCTTCGGGCATCGCCGCGGTCATCTCGGTCTCGGTGAAGCCTGGGCACACCACGTTGGCCGTCACGTCGTAGCGGCCCAGCTCTAGGGCGAGTGTCCTGGTGAGGCCGACGAGACCGGCCTTGGACGCCGAGTAGTTGGCCTGCCCCATGTTCCCGAGGATCGCACGGGAAGCGATGTTGACGATCCTGCCGCTCCGACGCTCGCGCATCAGCGGCGCGACGTGGCGCACGGTGTGGAACGCCCCGGAGAGGTTCACGTGCAGGACGGCCCCCCAGTCGTCCAGGTCCATCTTGTGGAACATGGCGTCCCGGGTGATCCCGGCGTTGTTCACGAGGGCCGTGATGGGCCCGGCCTCCGCCTCGAGAGACGAGACCAGCTCGCCGACCTGCTCGAAGTCCCCTACGTCGCAGACGCGGGCGCTGGCGGGCAAGCCCTCGCTGCGCAGCCGCTCTGCCTGCTCGGTGGCACGCGCTTCCGACACGTCCACGACGCAGGCATGCCAGCCGCTCGATGCCAGCTTCCTGCTGATGGCGGCACCGATGCCCCTCCCCGCTCCTGTGACGAGCGCAACACCCTTGGACTCGTTCATTGCCACTTCTGTATGCAATCACTGTTCGTCGACGCCCGCAACGGGGGAGCGTCGAGGCGCGACGCGGAGTCGGGCTGGGTCGTCTCGAACTGCAGGAGTCCGCCTCACGCTCGCGGCGTCTGAACCCGGACGTCCTGCCGATGGAGGTCCGTGGAGCCATATGGTGGCGCGATGAGCGAACACGTCTCCCCCGCCGTCGAGCGCCGCTGCGACGTCGCTGTCGTCGGCGGATCTGCCGCCGGTCTCGCCGCCGCTCTCCAGATGGCCCGTCAACGCCGCTCCGTGATCGTCGTCGACTCGGGCGAACCGCGCAACGCCCCTGCAACCCACGTGCACGGGTACCTCGGCCATGAGGGGATCGCTCCGACGGAGCTGACCGCCGCCGCTCGTGAAGAGGTCCGCAGCTACGGCGTAGAGGTCCTCGCCGCAAGGGCCGACCGCGTGGACCAGGTCGACGACCACTTCCGCGTGGAGCTCGCCGGCGGGCACTCGATCGTGGCCCGCCGGGTCCTCGCAGCGACCGGGCTGGTCGACGAGCTGCCCGACATCGAAGGCATCGCGCAGCAATGGGGCCACGGCGTCATCCACTGCCCCTTCTGCCACGGCTTCGAGGTGCGGGACCGCCGCATCGTCCTGATCGTCACCCACCCGATGGGACTCCACACGGCGGGGCTGTTCCGCCAGTTGACGGCCCGACTGGCGGTGGTCCTCCACGGGTCGGTGGAAGTGGAGCGCTCGGAGGTGGAGGCCCTGGAGGCGGCCGGGGTCACGATCGTCGCCGGGAACGTGGTCCGCGTGGTCACCGGTGACGACGGACGGGTAGCTGCCGTCCATCTTGCGGACCAGACGAGCCTCGATGCCGACGCCGTCGTGGTGGGCCCTCGGTTCAGGGCGCGCGCCGAGCCCTTCGCTTCGCTGGGTCTGCGGGCCAGCGCGCATCCGAGCGGGCTGGGCGACTTCATCGAGACAGATCCGACCGGCGCCACAGCGGTGAGCGGCGTGTACGCGGCCGGGAACGTGGCCGATCCAAGCCAGCAGGTCCTGCACGCCGCCGCCAACGGGAGCTGGGTGGGCGCGATGATCAGCGCCGGCCTCGCCCAGGAGGACGTGGCCCTTGCAGGGCGGCCTTCGGCCCACGAGGCGGACTGGGACCACCGCTACGGCACCGATCGGATGTGGAGCGGGAACCCGAACGGCACGCTCGTCGACGAGGTTGCGGGTCTCGGTCCCGGCCGCGCCCTCGATGTGGGCGCCGGTGAGGGAGCCGACGCGCTGTGGCTGGCGAGCCAGGGTTGGGAGGTCACGGCCAACGACATCTCAGGGCGTGCCCTCGTCCGCCTCGAGGAGGAGGCCCGGCGCCGAGGGCTGGCGGTCTCAGTCCACCGAGGAGACGCGAACGCCCTCGACGCGTTCGAGCCTTCGGCCTTCGATCTCGTCTCGGCCCAGTACGCGTCGATCCCGAGGACCCCCGACGACCGTGGGCTGCACAACCTGCTCGACGCGGTCGCTCCCGGCGGCACGCTGCTCGTAGTCAGCCACGACCTCGAGCCGATGCGTGAGGCGGCCAGCACCTCGCAGCACGGCCCAGCGTTCGATCCGGACGCCTACGTGCGGGTGGAGGACTTCGCCGCCGTGCTGGCCGGTTCGGCTTCCTGGCAGATCGAGGTGAACGAGAAGAGGCCCCGCCCGCCGGGCGCGGCCTCCGCGTCGCATCACGTCGACGACGTGGTGCTCCGCGCTCGCCGCCTCTCGACCTGATACCTCGGAGCAGCCAACCGGGGGTTGGTGATCGCCCGGGTCGGTCTTGTTCCGCACCCGACGCCCCAGGTCCTGGCCCGACGCCGCACGGTTGGAGCCGGACGGGTCGGGGGCGACAATGCAGCCATGGCGCGAACGGTGTTCACCGTCGGGCATGGCACCTTGGCCGCGGATGAGCTCGTTGCGCTGCTCGAGGGCCCGGAGGTCGAGCAGATCCTGGACGTGCGGGCCTTCCCGGGAAGCAGGCACAACCCCCACTTCGGTCGCGACGCGATGGCCGAATGGCTGCCGGCGAAGGGGATCGGGTACGGCTGGCTACCTGCGCTCGGCGGCCGCCGCAAGCCCGTGGAGGGCTCGATTCACCAAGCCCTGCGGAACGATTCGTTCCGCGCGTACGCCGACCACATGGAGACCGAGGAGTTCCTCGGCGGCATCGACGACCTGCTGGCCCGAGAGGACGAGGGCAAGCCAGCCGTGATGTGCAGCGAATCGGTGTGGTGGCGTTGCCATCGACGGTTGATCGCCGACCACCTGGTGCTGGTGCGCAGCGTCGAGGTCCTGCACCTCATGCACGACGGGCGCGTCACCGCGCATCCTCCGACGGAAGGCGTCCGGCTCGTGGACGGCGGGCTGCGCTACGACGTCGGTGTCACTCCCCCGCTCCCCGACGTCTGATCCCCTGCGCCGTCAAGGCACTCGGCGACTCAGTGGGAGTCCGTTCGTGACGTCGACAGGCAGACGCCCCGCGTTCGCGTCCCACGCACCAGACGGATCGTCGTCCGGCGTCGGCAACGCCGGCCCGACGAAGCGAGGTTCCAGCTAGCCGACGGAGCCTTCCATCTGGAGCTCGATGAGGCGGCTCCACTCGACGCAACGGCCGATCAGTCCTCGTCAAGCAACCGTTCGAGTTCGGGCAACGCCTCGTGGTCCTTGTCGCGTCCGGCGAATCGCTTCGACTCCACGATGTCTCGCAGGGACGCCACCCGCACGGCCACGCCAGTCACGACGGTCTCATTGGACCGGTCGACGAGATCCACAAACGATCGCCGCTCACCCTGCTCACCACGGATCGTCGCCAGGACGTCAATGTCGCCAGCGACAGTGCGCCAGGTCGTCACCTCAGTGGCGGCGAGCGAATGCGCATCGATCACCACGGGAAGGGCGCGGGCCTCCTCGTCGCTCAGCCCTCCCACCCGAAGGAAGGCACCGAGGTCCCGAAGAGCAGCAGCAAGCCTGGACAGGTTCTCGATGTCGGTCTGAGGAAGCACGTCGATGTCCTGGGTGACCCGCACGGCCCCGTAGAGCGTCGCTCCCAAGCCGCCGATCAACAGGTACTGAACACCATGCCGATCAAAGGTTGCGACGATCCGCTTGACGTCAAGCGCCGGAGGATCAGCCGGCTGATTCGGCGGCAAGACTTTCACGCAGCTCGTCGAAGAAGGACGTCACGGCGGCTGCCGAATCGAGTCGCCGCCCATCCTTCGCGATGGAGACCTCGTCGGGAGTCGACGATGGAGCCCCTCTGAGCAGCATCGCTAGATCGGCTTCGTCGTAGTGGTCCCTCAGCTGTGCCACATCGCGAGCGTACCGCTGGGACGAATCAGCCGGACCGCTCAACGAGGACGCTCACCACAGGCAAGCAGTCGAACGAGTTCATTCAACTAGCTCGGCAGTAGCACGGGCGCTGCCAAATCGACGACAGAAACCCCTGGAGTCAGGTCACCTACTCGGGCCGACGAGTCCTGTGAACTGGGGAAACGTCAGCCGACGGAGCCTTCCATCTGGAGCTCGATGAGGCGGCTCCACTCGACGGCGTACTCCATGGGCAGGGTGCGGGTTACGGGCTCGATGAAGCCGTTCACCACCATGCTCATGGCCTGCTCGGCCGAGAGGCCACGACTCATCAGGTAGAAGAGCTGCTCGTCGGCGACCTTGGAGACCGTGGCCTCGTGGCCGATACGGGCGTCGCGGGCGCCCACCTCCATGTAGGGGAAGGTGTCGCTGATGCTGTCGTCGTCGAGGATGAGGGCGTCGCACTGCACGTGGCTGCGACAGCCGTAGGCGTCGTCCTCGACCCGCACGAGACCCCGGTAGCTCGTGCGGCCACCGCCCTGCGAGATCGACTTGGACACGATCTTCGAGGTCGTCTCGGGCGCGGCGTGGACCATCTTCGCTCCCGCGTCCTGGTGCTGGCCGGCCCCTGCGTAGGCCACCGAGAGCACCTCGCCCGAAGCCTTCGGCCCGACCATGTACACAGCCGGGTACTTCATGGTGAGACGGCTCCCGATGTTGCCGTCGATCCACTCCATGTGGCCCTCGGCCTCCACCCGGGCACGCTTGGTGACCAGGTTGAACACGTTGTTGGACCAGTTCTGGATGGTGGTGTAGGTGACCCTCGCCGAGGGCTTCACGATGATCTCAACCACGGCGGAGTGCA